>NZ_JBOHGC010000604.1:0-5103 GCF_050699995.1 Actinokineospora sp.
TGTCCTTCACCGCGAAGACCGGACGCTACCTCCGACTGCGCGCACTCTCCGAAGTGAACGGTGGGCCGTGGACCTCCGCGGCCGAGATCACGGCGGTCGGCAGGTGATGGCGACTACGTAGCGCAACCCGGTGGGGCGGGCGGAAAAAGGCTCCGCCCGCCCCTTCCGGTCCACGACGCTCCGCCCCGGTCAGGTGAGGTCCGACCGGGGCGGAACCTTGTCACCAGGATGACAACAACCGTCCAAACGGTGAATGGACCAACACAGTCGCAACGATCTCGACCGTGACGAAAACCACTGCGAATTAACGACCTCCGGCCCAGGTTCCTAACAGGAGTGATCACTGCATGTGATCGAACTCGTCAGTAACAAAGGATCTTGGGCTTAAGGAATCACCATGTAGGTGGTACCGCGTACGCACTGCCGATGGCATGGTTACTCACCGACACTCCAAGCCGGAGTCGTGTCGGTCGGTGACGAGACATTTAGGGGACCGCAGTGAACCTCGCCGCCCATTCGACCAGCTACTTCACGACAGCACGCCACGAACAGCTGCGTGAGCAGGTCCGGGAGTTCGCGGAGAGCAAGGTCGCACCCCGGGTAGCCGAGATGGAAGAGTCCCGGGCGGTCCATTTCGAATTGTCGCGGCTGATCGCCCAACAGGGCTGGATCGGTGTCACGGTGAACCCCCGCTACGGCGGCATGGGCCTGGGCCACCTGGCGAAGACGATCATCATCGAGGAGTTGTCGCGGGTCAGCGGCGCGATGGGCGCCATGGTGCAGGCCTCGCAGCTGGGCGTCGCGAAGATCGTGCATTTCGGCAACGAGTACCAGAAGTGGCGTTGGCTGCCCGCCATCAGCGACGGCCGGTGCCTGCCGACGATCGCCGTGACCGAACCCGAGTCCGGTGGCCACGTCGCCGGGATGTCCGCTACCGCCAAACGAGTGAACGGCGACTACGTCCTCAACGGCCGGAAGGTGTTCGTCGGCAACAGCCACGTCGGCGACCTGCACGGCGTGGTGGTGCGCACCGGGCCCGGCTCGAAGGGGATGTCGGCGTTCCTCGTCGAGTCCTCCACCCCCGGCTTCTCCCTCGGCCCACACCGGCCCGCGATGGGACTGCACGGCTTCAGCTTCGGCGAACTGATCTTCGACGACTGCCGGGTCCCGGCGGACAACCTGCTCGGCGTCGAGGGGGACGGCCTCTCGGTCGCGTATTCCTCAAGTATCCTCTATGGCAGGCCGAACCTGACGGCCGTCTCCTTGGGAATCCACCAGGCGCTGTTCGAACGGACCGTCGACTTCGCCAAGGAGCACCAGCGCTACGGCGAGTCCCTGAGCGAACTCCCGACCATCAAACAGAAACTGGGGCAGCTGCAGTCGCAGCTGATGATCTGCCGACTCGCCGCCTACCACGCCGCGCACCTGCTCGACCAGGGCATCCCCTGCGACGCGGACCTGATCAACGCCAAGCTGCTCAACGTCGAGTCCTCTTTGGACGCGGCCCGCACGGCGATGGAGGTGCACGCCGCGTACGGACTCGACCCGGACCGGCACATCGAGCGCCTTTTCCGCGACGCCAACCACATCTACGCCCCGGCGGGCACGTCGGACGTGCAGCGGCTGCGGCTCGCCGAGGTGGCGCTGGGGACCTATCGGGACCAGTGGTCGGAACGCTTCGCCAGCGAACTGCGCTCCAGCAGCACTTTCCTGCGCAACGTCGGCTGACTCGAAAACATACGGGTTACCAGCGATCGCAAGGCAATCGCTGGTAACCCGTGTCGAGCCCTTACCGCTCCCGCTGGTGGATCATGTCGACCATCTTGGCGGCCATCGACTTGATGAGCTCCAGACCCGGTCGGCCCCAACGGCTTTCCTCGGTGGCCACCACGCAGATCGTGCCCAGCGCCGTGCCCGTCCGGTCGATCAGCGGGGCACCCATGTAGGCGCGGACCCCGATCGAGTTGATCACCGGGTTGACCGCGAAGCGCGGGTAGGAACACACGTCGTCGAGCACCAATGCCTTGCGCCGCACCACCACGTGCGGGCAGTACCCGTGGTCGCGGGACATCGTGCGGCTCGGGGTGGCGTTCGAGGACGACTGGGCGGCCTTGAGCGCGTCGGCCTGGACACTCCCAGGCACGTGCAGGCCGGCGAAGTACTGCTCGTTCTCGCCGATGAAGTTGACCATCGCGTAAGGAGCGTCGGCCGCCTCGGCGAGTTCGGTCGCGAACGCGTCGAACTCCGGGTCGGGCGTGCCGCCGAGCCCGAGTTCCTGCAGCCGCACCAGCCGCCTGCCGACCTCCGGGTCGTTGGGCGCGGTGAGCAGCCGGGAGTCGATCATGTCGTAGTTCATGGGTGGCTCCGGATCCTAGGGACTGGGGCGGTCGTCCCGGCGACGTCGAACGTCGCGAGGACGGATTCGAGCAGGGCGATCAGCACCTCGCTCGCCGAGCGGGTCCGGCGGGCGTCGCACCGCACGAGCGGCACGTGCGGCTTGAGCGCGAGCGCGTCCCGAACCTGTGCGTCGTCGTACCAGTAGCCGCCCTCGAACTCGTTGAGCGCGACGATGAACTTGATGTCACGCCGTTCGAAGAACTCGACGGCACTGAAGCAGTCCTGCAGCCTGCGGGTGTCGGCGAGGACGACCGCGCCGAGCGCGCCGCGGGAAAGCTCGTCCCACATGAACCAGAAACGATCCTGCCCGGGCGTGCCGAACAAATACAGCACCAAGTTCTTGTCGGTCAAGGAGATCCGGCCGAAGTCCATCGCGACCGTGGTGGTCGTCTTGCTCTCCACGCCGACGACACTGTCCGTGCCGACGCTCGCCGCGGTCAGCGTCTCCTCGGTGGTCAGCGGCTCGATCTCGCTGACCGCGCCGACGAAAGTGGTCTTGCCGACCCCGAAGCCGCCCGCGATGAGGATCTTGACCTGGATCGGGAACTGCTCAAACGATCCGGCGGAGGCCATCGATCACCGCCCGCAGGACGTCGGGGTCGTTGGAATAGGACGTGCTTGGCGGGAATCTGGCGATGACAGCCCCCAGTTCGATCAGGTCGGACAACAGGACCTTCGCCACGGTGACCGGGCGGCGCAGGTGCGCGGCGATCTCGGCGACGGACGTCGGCACCTGGCACAGCTTCAAGGCCTGGGCGTGTTCGACGCCGAGGCGGTCGGGCGCGACCATCCCGCCGCCCGTGGCCCGGACCAGCGACATCAAGTCCAATGGTGTGCTGGGCTGGGTGCGTCCGTCGGTGACGGCGTAGGGACGGACGCCGAACAGGTCTGCTTCCGCGTCGGGATCCTCGCCCGGAGCAGCCATCGTCACCGGGACCCGTTGCTCGGGGGCGCCGCGACCTGGTATCGGGCAGGCGTTTCCAGGACGGCGGGAACCTGGGTGCACAGCCGCTGCATCTCATAGCTCAGGATGCCCGCGTCGACCTCTTGGTCGGCGATCACAGCCAGCACGCTGCCCGCGCCCGCGGCGGTGACGAACAGGATGATCTCGTTGAGCTCGGTGATCACCTGGCGCACACCCTCGGCGCCGCCACTGCTGAACGTGGTGCCGACCTGGTTGGCCAGCGAGCGCATGCTGCTGGCCAGGGCCGCCAGCCGGTCCGCGCCGTCGATGTCGAGTCCGTACCAGTACTTCGGAATCCCGTCGACCGACAACAGCAGCGCGCTGCGGGTGTTGGGAACTGCCTCGACCAGGCGGCGAAGGAGCCAGTTCAGGTCGTCGGCCATGCGGCGGATTCTCCTCTGGTAGGTGCTTGGGTCGGCTCATGCGGTGAGGCTTCACGGATCTGCTCGGTGAGCCAGTGGTCGCGGCCCTCTTGGACCGCGGCCATGAGGCGCGTGTTGTGGCCGGTGACGGACGGCGCGGGCGCGGGCGGTTCCAACAGTTCCTCCCGCAGGTGGGTGCCGCGGCGCTGCGGCAGCGGCGGTGGCTGGTTGCCCGTCTGTTCCTGGGCGGGTTCCTCGGCTTCGTCGAGCACCCCGGCGCGCAGGTCGCTGTAGGAGCGGCCGGGTGCCCGCACCGGAAGCTCCGGCAGGGCGGCTTCCCTGGCCCAGCGCTGCTCCTCGGCCTGGTCGCGCGCGGCGGGCGCCTGCGCGGCGGGCTCGGTGGGTTCCGCGGGCTGTTGTCGTCTGCTCGTCGGCTGGGTCAGGTGCACCGAGCTGAGCGCGGGGGCGCTGAGCTGCGGCGCGGTGAGGCCGGGGGCGGGCTGCGCGACGGGTTCCGGCGTGGGCCGGGGCGGTTCGGGCGCGGCCGGGATGGCCTGCTGCTCGACCCGGCGTTCCCGCTGCACCGGCGAGGGCTGGACGCGGCGGCGCGTGTCCGGCGCGGGCTGCGGCTCGCTGAGCAGGTGCGGCGGGATGACGACGGCCGCGGCGATGCCGCCGAAGATGTTCGACTGCAGCCGAACCCGGATGCCGTGGCGCCGCGCGAGTTCACGCACGACGGCGAGGCCGATGCGGCCGTCCTGCAGCAGTTCGCTGACGTCGATGCGGGTCGAGCCGTCGAGCAGGTGGTTGATCCGCTCCAGGTCCTCGTAGCTCATGCCGAGCCCGCGGTCCTGGACCTCGATGGCGAGGCCCGCGGTGACCTTGTGCGCCCGGACCTCGACCTTCGGCCCGTCCGGAGAGGTGAAGCGGGTGGCGTTCTCGAGGAGCTCGGCCAGCAGGTGGATGATCTCGGCGACCGCGTGGCCGTGGATCTCCACGTCCTCGACCGGCACGATCGCGATCTGCCGGTAGTGCTCGGCCTCGGACACCGCGGCGAGCAGCACCGCGTACACGCTGACGGGCCGGTTCGACCGGCGCTGCGGCGGTTCGCCACCGAGCACGGCCAGGTTCTCGCCCTGTCGGCGGGCGAGGGTGAAGAGGTGGTCGATCTCGTAGAGCCCGTCGAGCAGCACCGGGTCCTCGTTGTCCTGCTCCAGCTGGTCGATGCGCTGGATGGACCGGTTGATCAGCGACTGCAGTCGCCGCGCCAGCTTGACGAACACCTCGCGGCGCTGGCCGGGGTCATCGGTGAGCGAGGCGGGAAGCTCGTCGGGGTGCGCCCACAGCGGCGCGGGCTGCGGCCTGCGCGCGGCTTCGAAC
>NZ_JBOHGC010000605.1:0-4465 GCF_050699995.1 Actinokineospora sp.
GGAGATGTCGGTGAACAGGCTGACCATGCCCAGCGCGAGCACGGTCGACGGCACCTTCGCCGTCGACCGTGCCGCACCGCGCAGCGGCTCAGTGGTGACATACACCGCTGCTGCCCGCCCTACGCCCGGGTGATCTTGACGTCGTCCACCTGAGCCTCGACCAGGCTCGGCGTGCCCGTGTCGTCGACGGCCTCGATGAGGATGCGCACGCTCTGGCCCGCGAACTCCGACAGGTCGGCGGTGAGGGTCCGCCACGAGCCGTTGATGTGCGTGCCGTTGCCGCGCTGGTCGAGCACGACCTTGCTGCTCGACCCGACCACCGTGATCTTGAGGTAGTCGGCGGCCGCGGCGTTGGCGCCGAACCCGACGCTCCAGCGCAGGGTCAGGCCCAGGGTGCCGCTGGGCAGCGTGATCGCGGGCGACGTGATCGACGTGCGACCGGCGTCGACGTCGTGCGTCCCGGCGCTCGTGCCCGCGAGCCTGCCGGTCACGAGGTTGTTGACACCACTGGTGGTGGCGCCCAGCTGCTTGTCGCCGTTATCGGTGGTCGCCTCCGGGTCACCGCGCTCCCATTTGCCGGTCGTGGCGTCGTCCGTCGCCGAGGCGTTGGTCTGCCAGCCCTTGTCCGACTCGAAGTCGTCGAAGAAGACGTCATCGGGATCGGTGGTGCCGCCGCCGAGGTTCAGCGACCAGGTGTCGATGGTGCCCACGTCCTGCGACGCCACGTCCTGCACGCGCAGCTTCCACGTGCCGTTCGCGACATCGCCGGAGAGGTTCACCGTGTAGACCTGATCGAGGTTGTCGGTGTCCCCACCGGTCTTGTTGTGCAGCACCGAAGCGGTGCCGTCCGGCGCGACCAGGCTGACGACCAGGTCACCGATGTAGGTGTGCTTGATGTGCACCTCGGCCTCGGACGTCGCCGAGGCGTTGCCCGCGCAGCCCGAGATCGTGATCGAGGACTCGACCGTGGTGTTGTCCGGGATCGCGACGTCGGTGCCGTTGGTGCCGGAGCACGTTCCGCCGCCGCCGCTCGGGTTGACGGTGAGCGCGACGGTGGTGCTCTTCGTCAGGGTCCCCGAGGTGCCGGTGACCGTGACGTTGGCGGTCCCGGTCGCGGCGGTGCTGCTCGCGTTGAGCGTCACCGTCGCCTCCGCCGCGCCGTTGGCGGGCGGGGTGACCGAGGTCGGCGACACGCTCGCCGTGACACCGCTGGGCAGCCCGGAGACAGCCAGGTTCGTCGCGGCGTTGAAGCCACCGGAGCTGGTCACCGTGACCTTGGTGCTCGCCGAGGCGCCCTGGACGACGCCGACCGCGCTCGGGCTGGCCGAGAGCGCGTAGCTCGGGGTCGCGGTGTTGCCCTTGGCCTTGCAGGTGCCGGTGAACGTGTCGGTGAAGGTGCGGCCCTCGACCGGGACGAAGTCGCCGCGGTAGCCGGTCGATGACAGGCCCAGCTTCAGCACGCCGTACGTGTCATCGTTCTCAGCCTGCACGTTGGCCTGCGTCTTGTTGAACGAGTAGAACGCGCGGCCGCCGGTGCCGACCAGGACCTGGCGGATGCCGTTGGTCGCGTCGGCGGCGCCATCGGGACGCTGCGGCGCGTACCGCTGGTAGTTGTGGTCGTGGCCGACCAGGATCAGGTCGGCCTTGTGCGCGTAGAGGGCGTCCCACAACGGCTTCACGAACGTGCTGTTGCTGTGCGAGCCCCGGGTGAACAGCGGGTGGTGCCAGTAGGCGGCCGTGCACGGCTTGGTGCTCGCCGCGAGGTCCGCGCGCAGCCACTGCTCCTGCGCCGAACCCGCGGAGACGGGCACGGAGCTGCTGCTGCCGGTGTTCAGGGCGACGAAGTGCCAGTCGCCGACATCCCAGCTGTAGTAACCCTTTCCGCGCGGCCCGGCCTTTCCGTCGGGGTTGCCGGAGCCGTTGAAGTAGTCGAAGTACCCGGTGGCGCCGCTGGTCTGGTACTCGTGGTTGCCCGGTGTCGGATGGACGATGTTGTTGAACTGGCCCCACGCCGGGTCGTACCTGGTGCGGTAGTCGCTCAGCGACCCGTTCTCGTAGGCGTTGTCGCCCGCGGTGAACACCGCGGCCGGGTTGATCGCCTTGACCACGTCCGCGGTCTGCGTGCAGTTGGAGCCGCAGATGTCACCGGCGCCCGCGACGACGACATCGGCCGACGCGGTGCCGGTCTGCAGCGAGTCGACCGTGAACCGGCTCTCCGCCGACGACAGGGTCGCGTCGACGGTGACACAGTTGCCGCTGAAGGACTTCGTGGACAGCGACCGCCCGGTGCCGTGCGTGGCGGTCAGTGTGTGGCTGTCACCGCCCGACGCGCGGACGGTCACCGTGTCGGCGCCCTTGAGGGTGAGCCCGGCGAAGTGCGGACGGACCCAGGCGGCGCCGTCCTGGCAGAACTGCCGCGAGACCGTGCTCGGTCCCTCGACGAAGTGTCGTTCGGCGCGCTCGGTGGCGCCCGCCTGAGCGACCTGCGGAACGGCATTGGCTGCCGCTACAGGGGTTTCCGCGGAATTGGCCACTGGTTGGGCGGCTACCGCCGCGACCGCGGACACGCCCAACAGGGCCGCGCCGCCGATCGCCACACCAGCTCTGCGCCAGTGCTTTCGTTTATCGTTCACCGTTTCCGGCCTCCCTCGCGTGGTGGAATGCAGGGGCTTCCGAGTCAGGAACGTATTCGGGTATTCACCACGGGCAATGGGTGTGACGGCGCGACGCGGTGTTCCGTGAATGAACCGGCTGTCGCCGCACAGGTGGGGGCCTTGATCCGGGAGATCAGCGGCCGATTCGACAGACTGTTCCGAGTATTGGCCCGAAACGTTCCCGCTGGCCGTGCGCGACGAGCCGGTTCCGGGGGCGCGCGGGCTGTGTTCTGATGCGCGCATGACCCAGCACGGCCATGGCCACGGCGACATGTCCGCGGTCGATTCCGACGACCGCGTCGCCCGCCGCGTGCGGCTGGTCGTCGCGGGCATCCTGCTGCCGCTGCTCACGATCGCGACCGCGGTGGTGATCTCACTGTGGCCGGACGGCGGTGGCGTTGTCCAGCAGTCGATCCAGCAGGCCCGCGCTTCCGGCACGATCACCGCGCAGCAGCCCTGCCCGAGGGCGCCCACGGACTGCGACATCGCTGTCGTCGCGGTCGAGCAGGGGCCGGGCGCGGGCACGTCGGTCGAGGCCCTGGTCTCCACCGCGAGCGGGGTCAAGGTGTCGGTCGGCGACCCGGTGATGATGGTGCACCGGCCCGGGCGGCCGACGGTGTTCGAGCGCTACGAGGTGGTCGACCGGAACCGCACGATGCCGCTGCTGCTGCTTGGCGGGGTGTTCGCGCTGGCGGTGACGGCGCTGTCGCGGTGGCGTGGCTTCGCGGCGCTCGGTGCGCTCGCGGTGTGTCTGCTCGGCCTGACGGAGTTCGTCCTCCCGGCGATCATGCAGGGGGCGAATCCACTGGTCGTGGCGGTCTGCGGCGGCACGGTGATCATGGTCGTCGCGCTGTTCATGACCCATGGGATCAACGCGCGAACCGCCGTGTCCGCCGTCGGGACCGTGGCGAGCCTGGCGCTGACGGGGGTCATCGGGTTCTGGTCGCTCGACCTGGCCGGGATCACCGGGCTGGGCAGCGACAACGTCGGGTTCCTCAGCGGCTACCTGGCCGATGTGGACCTGCAGGGACTGCTGCTGGCCGGGCTGGTCATCGGCGCGCTCGGCGTCCTCGACGACGTGACCGTCACCCAGGCCGCCGTCGTGTGGGAGCTTTCGGCGGCCGACCCCACGGCCTCACGGGCGAAGTTGTTCGCCGCCGGTCTGCGGGTGGGCCGGGCGCATGTCGCGTCCACGGTGAACACGCTGGTCCTGGCCTACGCGGGTGCGGCGCTGCCCTTGCTGATGCTCTTCGCCGCCAAGGGGCTCCCGGGCGACCACGTGCTGTCCACGGCCCCCGTCGCCGAAGAGATCATCCGCGCGCTGGCGGGCAGCCTCGGCATCGTCGCCGCCGTCCCGCTCACCACCGCCCTGGCCGCCCTCGCCGTCGGCTCCCGCCAGTCATCGACTTCCGACGGGGAGGCTGATCGCGGTGATGGCGAGACCCTTGTCGACGAGCCAGCGGCCGGAGAAGCCGGCTAGCGTCCCGCTCTCGACCACCGGGCCGGGCACCATGAGCTCGGCCTCGAATGTGCCCGCCGGGTCGAAGGTGATCCGCGCGTCCTCGAATCCGAGCCACTTGTGGGTCAGCGGGAACCAAGCCTTGTAGACGCTTTCCTTGGCGGCGAACAACAATTTGTCCCAGTGCACCGCCGCGTCGGCCGCGGCCAGGTCGGCCAGGTGCAGGCGTTCCTCGGGCCGGGTCACCATCTTCTCGACGCCGTCGGGCAGCGGCTGATGGGGTTCGGCGTCGATGCCGACGGTCACGATGTCGGTGTCGCGGGCCAGCACCGCGGCCCGGTAACCGGCGCAG
>NZ_JBOHGC010000606.1:0-2720 GCF_050699995.1 Actinokineospora sp.
CGCGAAAGGGGAAGAGCCCGGCGCTGGGGGGCGCCGGGCTCTTGAGGTGGAGGGGTCAGTCGCCGACCGAGACGGGGACCGGGTGGATCTGGAAGAGGCTGACGAAGCGCGGGAACAGCGACGTGTCGCCGGTGAGGGTGACGTGGCCGGTGTCGATCGCCTGCACCGGGGTCATCTCGTTGGTCATCAGCATCTTCAGCGTCGGGCCCGGGTCGACGACGAGGTCGGCGCCCGGGAGCGGCCCGGCACCGGCCTTGAGCACGCCGTCGACGACCTTGGCGTGGATGATGACCTCGCCCAGGCGCAGCTCGAAGCTCGCGGTGAGCCCGGCGGCGGCCTCGGCCTGATAGGTCGAGCGCAGCGCCATGATCATCGAGTTCTCGGTGATGATGTCCTCCGGGCGCGGGTCCTCCAGCGACAGCGCGCCCCACCGGCCCAGCGCCATGACGATGTCGTCGAGCGCCCGGCCGTAGTCGGTCAGCTCGTAGGTCATGTCGCCGTCCTTCATGCTCTCCTCGAGCACGCCGAAGTGCTCCATCTCCCGCAGGCGGGCGCAGAGCACGTCGATGGACAGCCGCGGGAAGCCCTCGGCCAGTTCGGTGAACGACTTCGGGCCGACCAGCAGATCCCGGATGACCAGCAGCGCCCAGCGCTCGCCGACCATCTCCACCGCACGGGACAGCCCGCAGAACTGCCCGTAGGTCCGGCGGGTCATCGACTGCAGCTCGGAGATGATGCCCTCGAGCTGGCTGGACTCCATCGCCTCGAGCACGGCCTCGTCCGGCGCGAGCTCACCCTGAGCGGGCACGGTGCCCGCCGCGGTCAGCCGAAACCGATCGCTGGCGATGGTCACGCCCTCCCGGTCGACGACCAGTTTCCATTGGTTATCCGTCATTTTGTCCGCATCCAATCTGCGTCGTCCCCGCAACCGATGACATTCCCGTCGCCGCAGGCGTAGTCGACGATGGGCTTACTCCGTAGGATTGTTTCTGCGGTGTACAGTTCCATCGTGCTGTCGCGCCGTCCGCGGTGCATCTTCACAATTGCGCCTGCCGTTCCGGCGAAAACACTGGTGTCCAGCCGAAATCCGCCAAACTCATCCTCTGCGAGCAAACCCGCGCCCATACCTAAACGGTACTCGCGCGCGGACGCCAAAGGTCGTGAGCGATTACGGTGCCCGAGATGAAAAACGCATGCGACCGGCATGGGTTTTTCATGAGATAACTAGGCCTGGTCGCGCAGCAACCGGATCAGCTGGGTCCGCGACCGGATCCCGAGCTTGCGGTAGAGCCGGGTCAGCGTCGCCTCGACGGTCTTCACGCTGACGAACAGCCGGTCGGCGATCTCCCGGTTCGTGGCGCCCTCGGCCACCAGCTCCGTGATCCGCGATTCGCCGGTCGTCAGCGGCAGCGCCGTGGGCGGCGCGGTGTCCGAACCGTCGAGGCGGGAACGCATCTGCTCGGTCTGATCGGTCCACGGGCGGGCGTGGGCGTTCTGGAAGACCTCCGCGGCCGCGTCCAACGCCGCGCGGGCAGGGGCGAAGCGGCGGCGGAGGCGTTCGGTCTTGGCGCGGGTCAGGTGGGTCTTGCCGACTTCCAGCGGCTGGCTGAGCGCGGTGAACGCCGCCGTCGCGCGGTCGAGCAGGGCGATGGCGGCATCGGACTCGCCGCGGGCGACGAGCAGGTTGGCCTCGGCGCGGTCCAGCCGGGCACTCACGCCGTCGGTGTGCGGCTTGCCGTCGATCGTGGCGCGGGCCTGGGACAGCACGCGTTCGGCGTCGTCCAGCTCGCCGGTGGCCACCAGGCCGATGACGAGGTCGCCGTGCCACCGCAGGATCGACGGGTTGCCCCCGGTCGGTTCGGACTCCGCGACCCGGCGCAGCGCGGTGACCGCCTGCGCGGGCTGACCCGACCGCAGCAGGGCCTGCCCCAGCACATGCAGGTGCCGCCGGACGAACACACCGTCGGACTCCTGTTCCGACGCGCGGATGCCGCGTTCGGCGAGGAACTGGGCGCGGGCGACGTTGCCACCCGCGAGTTCGGCCTCCGCGCTGGCGTGCCAGCAGGGGCCGGGGCTCATCCGGGCCTCGCCCGCGATCCGCAGCGCGCGGTCGGCGTAGTTCAGCGCGTCCTGGCAGCGGCCCAGGCCGACCGAGACCTCGGAGAGCGATCGCAGCACGTGCACGAGTTCCTCGGCCGCGCCGTGTTCGACCAGTGCGAGCATGTCCAGCAGGTCGGACCGGGCGTCGTCGAGCCGGTCGTCGAAGATCGCGAAGCGGGTGCCGATGTAGCGCGGCGAGAGGTGGGTCCAGCCGTCGACGTCGGGGGCGGGCAGCGCGAGGGCCGCGCCGAGCGCGGACCAGCTGTCGGGTCGGCCGACCACCCGGAACTGCAGGGCGATCGCGGCGGCGGCGAGGGCCTCGGTGTTGTGGTCGCCGACCTGCCGGGCCAGTTCGACCGCGCGCTCGGCGTCGGCGATGGCCTTGTCGGAGTCGGCGGCGACCATGGCGGCCCACGACTGCCAGAGGAACAACAGAGCCTGGGACGCGGCGTCGTCGCCCGCGTCGGCGATGGCGGCGGCGAACATCTCGCGCATGCCGCCGAGACCCTGACCCGCCAGGTGGATCACCGCCATCCGCACCCGCACCCGCTGCAGCGGCCGCGCCTCGGCGGCCAGCAGGGCGCGGGCGGCCCGGTTGGCCTGCTCGGGCAGGCCCGCGT
>NZ_JBOHGC010000607.1:0-2324 GCF_050699995.1 Actinokineospora sp.
CCGCGGAGGTTAGGAGGCGGAGATGGTGATCACCCGGTCGGCGGCCAGCCTGGCCGCCTTGGTCCTGCTCGCCGCGTGCGGTGGCGAGAGCCCGCAACAGCCGGCCGCGCCGCCCAGCCCGGCCCCGACAACGGCCGAGCCGACCGGCACCCCACTGTCCACTTCGGACATCGCCGGGCTGGCCGCGTTGTTCGCCGACCAGCCTTGACCGGTGGGCAGACCGCGCCGCGCCAGTACAGGTGGGTCAACGATCAGGTGACGATCTTCGTGCAGTTCGACGACCGGGATCCGGCGAAGGCGAAGTCGTTGCGCTACGTCGGAATCGGCGTCAAGGGCGTGTTCTGCGCCGAGGCCCAGCCGGGCGGCGCCAAGGGTGGGTTCACCCACTTCCACGCGCTCGAGGCGCCGGAGTACGGCAAGGGGCACGGCGGTCCGCCCGGCAACCAAGGTTACTGGCTGAGCTGGGTAGCGGTGGAGACCTTCACCCAGCGAGACGGCAAGCAGATCAAGCCCGGCGTTGACTACGACTTCTCGCCGACCCCGCCACCGGCGTGTGGAACCAACGTGCCGAAGCCGACCTTCACCGGCCCCGGCCAGCGCACGCTGTCCCCATCGGACATCGCGGTGCTCGGCATGTTGTTCGCCGATCAGCCGCTGACCGGGGGCCAGAAGGCGCCGCGGCTGTACCGGTGGGTGAACAAGGACGTCTCGATCTTCGTGCAGTTCGACGAGTCCGACCTGGCCAAGGCGAAGTCGTTGCGTTACATCGGGATCAGCGTGCGCGGCGAGTTCTGTAAGTCCAAGCAGCCCTCGGTGGACTTCCCGCACTTCCACCGCTTCGACGCGCCCGAGTACGCCAAGGGCCACGGCCAGGCGCCCGGCGACCGCGGGTACTGGCTGCTGTGGATGGCCACCGACACGTTCACCCAGCGCGACGGCCGTCAGGTGACCCCCGGTGTGGACCGGCAGTTCTCCCCCACGCCGCAGCCGGACTGCTGACATGCGGGCGGGGCTCGCGGCGGCGCTGGTGCTCACCGGATGCGCGCCGTCGAGCCCGCCGGCCCCGGTCACCGTCGAGGTGCACCTGACCTGCGCCACCGGGGGACCCCGACGCGCCGTGCGCGTTCCGGCCCGATCGGGTGACGATCCCGGTCGGCGGCACCGTGCGCTGGATCAACGACGACGCCACCTTCCACACCGTCACCTCCACCGCACCGACCGGCCCGCGCCGGCCCAGCGGCCGGTTCGACGCGGTGCTGGACGCGGCCGGGGAGACGTTCAGCTACACGTTCACCGAGCCGGGCAGCCATGCGTACTACTGCCAGCCGCACTCCGAGTTCATGGCCGGCACGGCGAGGTAACGTGCCAATCATGGGCCCACGGGCTCCCCGGGTGCTGATCGTCGACGACGACCGGATGCTGGTCGCCCTGCTGGAGCGCGGCCTGGCCTACGAGGGCTTCGACGTGCGGGTCGCACACAGCGGAACCGAGGCGCTGGCCCGCGCCAGGGACGAGGCGCTGGACGTGGTGCTGCTCGACATCGGCATGCCCGACGAGGACGGTTTCACGGTGCTCGCCGAGCTGCGCAGGACCAGCGACGTGCCAGTGGTCATGCTCACCGCGCGAGACGAGGTCACCGACAAGGTCGGCGCGCTGGACTCCGGCGCGGACGACTACGTGGCCAAGCCGTTCGATCTCGACGAGCTGATGGCGCGGATGCGCGCGGTGCTGCGCCGCCGGGGCAGCACCGCGCTGGATCGCGTTTCCTACCAGGACCCTGTGCATCGACCTGGGCAGCCGCGAGGTCACCCGGGAGTCGTTGCTGCGAACGGTGTGGGGCTACGGCACGCCAGTGGAGTCCGACGTCGTCGATGTCCACATCGGACACCTGCGCCGCAAATTCGGCGAGCCCGGGCTGATCCACACCGTGCGCGGGGTCGGCTATCAGCTGCGCGGCGCGCCATGACAATCCGGCTGCGCCTCGCGGCGGCGTTCACCATCCTGGTCGCGTCGATCCTGGTCGTGCTCGGCGTGGTGACCTACCAGCTGCTGCGGCACAACCTGCTCAGCGCGATCGAGCGAGACGTGGCCGCCCGCGCCACCAACGTCGCGGCAACGGCAGCCGCAGCGCCCTACAATCTGGACACCTTCGGCGCGCCCGACCTGTTCCTCCAGATCACCGGTCCCGCGGGTGACACCGTTGCCAGATCAGGGAATCTGGGCGACCGGACGCTGCCGCTGTCCGAGGCCGCCCGCGGCGGCCAGGTCGTGGAGGAACGCGTCGCCGGGCGCCCGTTGTTCCTCACCGCCGCCCAGGTCACCGA
>NZ_JBOHGC010000608.1:0-6178 GCF_050699995.1 Actinokineospora sp.
TCGCTGGAGCAGCACCAGAGCGAGCTGTTCGGCCCGGACAACGGCGTCGCCGCCCGGCCACTGGACTATCTGGACAAGATCTTCCAGATCACCTTCGCGTTGCGCCCCATGGGATCGCCAATCCGAGCGCGTCCACCGAGCCGCTGCGCACGGCACTGTCCATCCCGAACGGTCAGCTCGTCTCGGCGATTCCCGCACCGACACCGGATCTGGTCGAGGCGATCGTCAAGGCGTGGAACGGAACCCGGCGCAAAGCGCGGGTGCTGCTGGTGCTCGATGTCTCCGGCTCGATGAACGACCCCGCCGCGGCGAACGACCCGGAGGTGCGTGGCAGCAAGCTCGACCTGGTCAAGCCCGCCGCGAAGCGGGCGCTCGACCTGTTGTCCGCCGAGGACGAAGTCGGGCTCTGGACGTTCTCCTCACCCGGCTACACCGAGCATGTCCCGGTCGGGCGGCTCGGCGCCAACAAAGCCGCGTTGGGCGCGGCGATCGACGGGCTCGCGGCGACGGGGGCCACCGATCTCTACGCCACCGTCGGCGCCGCCTACGCCAAGATGACCGCGCAGCCCGACCCGGAGCGGATAAACGCGATCGTCGCGCTCTCCGACGGCGAGGACAGCACGAAGGTGCCGGGCGCACGGGAAGCGCTCCTGGCGAAGATCAACCCGGAGCTCACCGAGACCAAGATGCCGATCTTCACGATCTCCTACGGACAGAAGTCGGACCCGGGGACCATGCAGATGATCGCGGCGACGAGCAAGGCGCTGTCCTACGACGCCGTCAAGGACCCGAAGAACATCGATGAGGTGTTCGTCAGCGTCTTTCACAACTTCTGAGAGGCTGCTGCCGATGGGCTTACGACAGAACCTGCGCGAACCCACCGGGCTCGCCGCCGCCGTCCTCCTCGGTGCGCTCGCCGGGGCCGTCACCGCCGCGCGCGCGAACTGGGTGTGGCTGGCCCTGCCGGTGGGTGTCGGCGTCGCCGGGCTGGTGCTCCTCGTCAAGGCGGCCCTGTCCAAGGACGGCGTGCCGGTCCCGGCGCGGGCGCGCGACTCGCTGCGGCGGATCTGCCTGACGGCGGTCGACATCCGGCTGCGGGCCACGACCGTGCACGACGCCGACCCGGTGATGGCCCCGACCGCCCGGGTCGTCGACGCCGCGTACCGGCTCGCGGCGCTCGTGGCGCGCAACGACATGCGGCTCGCGCGGACGAGGTCGTCGGCCGCCCTGGCGACACTGAACGACTGTGCGGCGCGCATGGCCGTTCTCGCCAAACGGGTCGACGGCACCTCGCCCGCCCGGATCTCCGGGCTGGTCGAGGAACTCGGGCTGCTCAAGCGGAACCTGGACAACGCGGAAAGCGCGGTGGACCACGCCCTTAAGGCAACCTGACCGCGCACGCACCGTGGATCATGTACCTACAGTCGGTCATGTTATGGCGTGTTTCGTCGGCTTGATCGCGGCGAAATCCCTGATCGGCGACGGGAGATTCCCGTTCGAGTTAACAGTTCTGGCCGCCGATAGTGCCTCCGACCTCGCAAAACTCTGTCACGACAGGCAAAACGGCGCGTCCATAACCCGGTGCTATGGGATGTTGAGATGAGCGATCGTGTGGCGACTCGCCCACTATGAGCACATTGAACCAACCGCTGTTACCGGAGTCACACCATGACCGCACATCTCGTTGAACGGAAGCCGGGAACCCGTCCGCTCGCGCTCGATACCACCCACCTCCACGCGCTGCAGATGGTCGCGCGCGGTGAAGTGGGCGCGTACGGCACGACATCGGCCCTGCGCCACCGCTCCGACGACTTGAGCGCCCTCATGGTAAGCGCGCTGTTCACGTTGCGCCGCGACGGTTTCATCGGTTTCGCCGAGGCGGCCGACCCGCGTGACGGCTGGGTCGTCGCCGAGTTGACGTCGGCGGGCGAACGCCTCCTCGACATCTGGCTGCGCCGCGGCCGCCGCTCCCCCGCCGACGCCGCCCGCTCCCGCGACTGGTACGTCCTCCTGCGGTGCGCGCAGCGCGGCGAACTCGGTATGACCGAGCAGAACGAGATCACCGACCGCGGTGAGCCCATTGGCGGGCGACTCACCGCGCGGCTCCGGGAGTTGATCAACGCGGGTCACGTGGTGATCGGCTCCGCCCGCCTCCGAGACTGCCGACTGGTCACGCTCAGCGAGACCGGCCGGTTGCTCCACACCAAGCTCGACATGTCCCAAGCGAACGGGTGATGATCATGAATCGCATCCCCGACCCGCGCGGCGATGTGTGCTGGGGAACCAGCGCGACATATCGTGGACGGGCACATCTGGTTCCGGTAAGCCGCACGGTGGGCCTGTGCGGCATGCCGGTGGACGCACGCTTCTCGGAGCGTCCAGGCGAACCTCTGATGTGTCCGGAGTGCGCGATCACGTATGTCGCGGCCGTTTTCCCCGCACAGGCTGCAGCGTCAGACCTTCGGCACAGGGTCCGACTGCGCGCCTAGCCGCCAGAGGGTGGCGGGACGGATCCCTGCACCGTCCCGCCACCCTATTTATCTTCGCGAGTCCAACGTTCCCGACAGTGAGTTCTCACTTCAGGACAACGAGTTCGCAGTTCAGGACAATCAGTTCGCGGTTCGCGACGGTCAGCGGCCCGGTCGTTTCGCCGGTTCACAGCAGCTGATGGCGCACGGGTCGCCGTTTCGGGTGCTGCCCGCCACCGTGAAGTCCGACAGCTTGCGCACCGGCGCGCCTGCGAGGTGTTCGCGGACCAGTTCCACGACCAGTTCGGCGAATCGCGGGTCGGTGCCGGGCGTGGCGGCGCGGGCGAAGTCCATGCCCAGCTCCTTGGCCTTGTCCGCCGCCTCGGTGTCGAGATCCCACACGACTTCCAGGTGGTCACTCACGAACCCGATAGGACAGACGACCACCGCGCGGACTCCGTTGCCGTGCAACACTTCCAGGTGGTCCACAATGTCCGGCTCCAGCCACGGGATGCGCGGCGGACCGGATCGTGACTGCCACACCACGTCGTACTCCGCGGCACCCGCCTCGGCGGCGACGAGCCGGGCCGCCTCGGCGACCTGGCGGGAGTACCGGCGTCCGCCCTCCTCGGGCGGGCCGGCGGCGAGGTCCGCCGACTCGGGCACCGAGTGGGCCGTGAAGACCAGGCGGGCGCCGGGGATCGTCGCCTCGCGCACCGCGTCCGCGGCAGCGGCGATGAACAGCGGGTGGTCGAAGTAGTGGCGCAGCTTCAGGAAGTCCGGCGCGTCCGGCACGGCGGCGCGGGCGCGCAGGAGATCCTCGTCGTACTGGCGGCACGCCGAGTAGCCACCGTAGGCGCTGGTCGGGAACACCAGCGCGGAGCGGACGCCGTCGGCCTTCATCTGGGCGACGGTGTCCTCGACCATCGGGTGCCAGTTGCGGTTGCCGAAGTAGATCGGCAGGTCGACGCCCTGGCGTTCCAACTCATTGCGGACAGCCTCGATCACGTCGCGGTTGAGCCGGTTGATCGGGGAGACGCCGCCGAAGTGCTGGTAGTGCGCCTCGACCTCGTCGAGCCGCTCCGGTGGCACGCCCCGGCCCCGGGTGACGTTCTCCAGGAACGGACGAACGTCAGCCGGGGACTCGGGGCCGCCGAAGGACAGCCAGAGCAGCGCGTCGGCCATCACATGCCGAGCGCGTGGACGCCGCCGTCCACCCAGACCATGGAGCCGGTGGTCGCGGGCAGCCAGTCCGACAGCAACGCGCACACGGACTTGGCGACCGGGGTGGCGTCGTCGACGTCCCAGCCCAGCGGGGCGCGGTCGGCCCAGCCCGCCTCGAGCTCGGCGAAGCCGGGGATGGACTTGGCGGCCATCGTCCGAACCGGGCCAGCGGCGACCAGGTTGACCCGGATGCCCTCGGGGCCCAGCTCGCGGGCCATGTACCGGTTGACCGACTCGAACGCGGCCTTGGCCACGCCCATCCAGTTGTAGGCGGGCCACGCGACGCGGGCGTCGAAGTCCAGCCCGACGACGGACGAACCGCGGGTCAGCAGCGGCAGTGCGGCCTGGGTCAGCGACTTAAGCGAGTACGCGGAGACCTGCAGGGCGACGCTCACGTCCTCCCAGGGCGCGTCCATGAAGGGCGCGCCGAGGCAGGTCTGTGGGGCGAAACCGATGGCGTGGACGATGCCGTCGAGCCCGTCGACGTGCTCACGCACCCGGTCGGCCAGCGACGCGAGCTGCTCGTCGTTCTGCACGTCCAGCTCGATCACCGGAGCGGGCTGCGGCAGCCGCTTGGCGATCCGCTCGACGAGGCTCATCCGGCCGAACCCGGTGAGGATCACGGTCGCGCCCTGCTCCTGGGCGGCCTTGGCCACGTGGAACGCGATGGACGAGTCGGTGATCACGCCGGTGATCAGCAGTCGCTTGCCTTCGAGCAGTCCGGTCATCGCTGGGTGTCCTCCTGGGAATGTGTGGTCAGTGGCCCATGCCGACGCCACCGTCGACAGGAAGCACGGCGCCGTTGATGTAGCCCGCCTGGTCGGACGCGAGGAAGGTGACCGCTGCGGCGATCTCCTCGACCTGTCCGTAGCGGCCGGCGGGGACGTTGCCGAGGATCTGCTTCTTGCGGTCCTCGGTCATCGCGGCGGTCATGTCGGTCTCGATGAACCCGGGCGCCACCACGTTGGCGGTGATGTTGCGCGACCCCAGCTCACGGGCGATGGACCGCGCCATACCGATGAGCCCGGCCTTGCTGGCCGCGTAGTTGACCTGCCCCGGCGCGCCGAGCATGCCGACGACGGAGGAGATGTAGACGACCCGCCCGAACCGCGCCTTGAGCATGGCCCGAGTCGCCCGCTTGGTCACCCGCCACGCACCGGTGAGGTTGGCGTCGATGACCCGGGTGAACTGCTCCTCGTCCATGCGCATGAGCAGGGTGTCGTCGGTGATGCCGGCGTTGGCGATGAGGATCTCCACCGGCCCGTTGGCGGCCTCGACCTCGCTGAAGGCACGATCGACGGCCTCCGCGTCGGTGACATCGCACTGGACGCCCAGCATCCCCTCAGGAGCCCCAGACCCCCGGTGCGTGATCGCCACCTTGTCGCCCTGCGCCAAAAACGCCTGCGCGATCGCGAGACCGATGCCTCGGTTCCCGCCGGTGACCAGTACCGACCGTCCCATTCCGCTCCCCATCCAGGCCCGCGAACACGTCCGGTGGGGAGGCTATCGGGCTACTGGAACGTAACCTCCCTTGGGCCGACGCGCCGTTCGTCACAGACCCACGCGACGAGCCGTGGGACGTCCACAGTCAGTTGCGGGTTCCGGCATTTGGAGTCCCGGACGGCACGCAACGAGCCCTCAACCTCCACGCAAGCGCTATCGACCTGACTCGCGGTGCTCTTGCGCCACCGTTCCATCTCTCACCTCTCGATCTCCTCGACGACCTGGGCGATCAAGGCCGCTGACTCCTTGGGCTCCAAGGCCCTTCGCAACATCTGATTGGTCGCCACCCGAAAGGCAGCGACACTCTCCTCGTCATAAAGGAACACCGACGACCGGTAGCTTTCGAGGTGCACGATCGACGGCGCCTCCTCGAAGTTGTAGAGAATGAACGAGCCAGCCAGGCCAGGGTGGTAGTCATCCTGAACCGGCACGACCCGCACGACGGCAAAATCATTCACGACGAGCGTGAGGAGTTCGCAAAGCTGCGCGGCGAACACCGCCATGCCGCCGATCCGTTGCCGCAGAGCCCACTCACCGATGAGGGCCGTGTATTCAGCAGGCGGAAGGCCATCCCGCTCATCGGTTAGCACCGCTCGCCGGTCGGCGCGGACGCGAACCCGCGCTTCGACCTCCTTGGGCAGCAACGAATCCACGCTGCCGATGATTGCCCGCGCGCAATCCGGGGTCTGCAGCAATCCCGGAATGACCAGCGGGCTCCATTCAATGATCTCGGTCGCTGTGCGCTCGCACTCGACAATGCCGGCCAGCGCGGCCGATGCCCCTGGGCCGCCCGCAGCCAGCCAGTTCGAATCGGCCGCGCCTCGGGCGAGATCGAGAATCTCCTCCCGGCGCTCCCCCGTCAGACCGATCGCCGCGAGCATCGCCGCCACATCCTCCGGGTGCGGCACCCGCTTCCCGGTCTCCCACTGCGAGATCGTCGTGTGCGACATCCCCAACCGCCGCGACACCTCCCGCACACCGAA
>NZ_JBOHGC010000609.1:0-37416 GCF_050699995.1 Actinokineospora sp.
ACGTCCTCGCCAACACCCCGATCGAAATCCGGTCCGGAAGCCGCTCCTGAGCCGCCTTCACCTCACGTGTCACACCAGCCACACGACGATCTTAACCCACCACAATCACTTAAGGCAGCGGCATTGGGCCGACCCCGGCGGGGCCAACGCCATTGGGCGTGGTCGAGCAGCAGAAGACGGCCGCCTGGGCGCAGCACTCGTTTCATCTCGGCGAGGACCACCGTTCGATCGTGGAACTCACACATGGCGAGGGTGCAGACCACTGAGTCGAAACTCTCCGCTGCGAACGGAAGCCGTGCCGAATCGGCCTGCAACAGCGAAACGTCACGCAGGTCGTTCGCTCGCTTTCTAGCTATCGAGAGCAGTTCCGGGTCGAGGTCGAGCGCGGTCAGGGTCACGTGCCGCGGGTAGTGGCGCAGGTTCAGGCCGGTGCCGACGGATACTTCCAGCACGCTGCCCGATGCACGAGAGACAATCCACTGCCGGCTGTCTCCCAGCACCAGGCGCTCGGGTGGCAGCCCGGCCCGTCTGTCGCGTCGGCGACGCTCACGATCCGCCGCCCCTCGGTGACTGGCCCAAGGTCTTCTCGTCGTGTCGGTCATGGCGACTTCCCTGCCGGCTGGTGCCATGGCGCGGTGGCTGTCATGTCGCGTGCCTCGTTCGATGCTGTGCCAGGACAGGTGTCGCCGGGTAGTTCCGCATGCTGTACGCCAACGGAAGCAGAGCCACGAACCCGGCGACACCTTGCAGGTGGAATTGGATTGTGGACAGCGGGACCACGCGCGACAAGGCCATCACCACAAGCGCCGCCGCGACGAGTCTGGCCGGCCACGGGCTCAGCACTCCGCTTCGGGAAACTCCCACGGCGAATCCGAACATGCTCGCGGCGAAGGTGATCCCGCCGGCCACCAGGATCGGGATGAACCACGGGAGAATCGCGATCTGGGCGGCTGCTATGTCTCCACCCGCCTCGTTCGCCGCGAGTGGCGCGAATTCCATCGCCGGCAGCATTGCGTAGAGCGTGCTGCCTATGACGACGAGGGGCAGGGCGGGGGCGCTCCAGCGGTTCTCGCCTGCCGCACGGAGGTGACTCCGGATCGCGAGAAAGGCCAGGGCCAGCACCCCCGACGCTAGGCCTGTCGCCAGATGCGCGACCCCCCAGCGCGTCGGCCCGGCCGCGACCGCCGCAGCCAGCGCTTCGATGTTCGGCTGGCGGCCGGGGAGGTAGGGGTGGTAGCTGAGCGCGGCGAGAAGGAGCGCGGGCGCGATCGCAACGACGCCTGCGCGAAGTGAGCGGTTGGCGAAGGTGGACATGACGTACCTCTTTGTCGGCAGTGCCGGTCAGCGGGTGAGGGCGGCTCGCAGGGCGCTGAGGAATTCCTCGGGCCGCTCGAGTGCCGGGTCGTCACGAGCATCCTCGATCACGTGCAGCGGCCATCCGTATCGAGAGCTGGCCCGTTCTGCCTTGTGCAGTGGGACGCCGACATCGTGGCGACCCCAGATCAGGGTCACCGGAACGGTAATGCGGTCCAGGTAATCCGCCGGGATCGGCGAGGACAGCCAGGGCATAAGGCTACGCATCGCGGTCCGGACGGTGGGGTTGCGGAAGCGGTCCAGTGCATAGATGGTCATCCATCTGTAGCGCTCACCCAGCCTGGCGCTGACCTGGTCGCCATCGACGAAACAGTACTTGCGGAAGTTGCGCTCAAGCCCTTGCTCGGTCGGGCGCAGCAGCATGCTGAGGAACCCGAGGATCATCCCGACCGGCGGCCGGAATCGACCAAGTCCGTGGGAGTCGACGAGCACGAGCCGTGCGACGCTGCCTGCGTGCCTCGCCGCGAAGCGTGCCGCGAGAGCGCCTGCCGGGCCCTTGCCCACCAACACCGGCGGGCTCGCGCAGGTCCGATCGATCAGCTCGCCAAGCCACGAAAGCACGCCGTCTGCGTCGATCCGTCCGCTGGAGATCTCGGAGGCACCGAGACCGGGAAGGTCAGGCGTGACCACGTGGTGGGTCAGCACCAGTTCGGGAATCACTTCCATCCAGACCGCGCCGTACTCGGCCTGAAGCAGGACCAAGGGGGAGCCGTGGCCGCCCTCGAGCACGGCGGTGGACACGCCGTGCACGTCGATTCGCTCGGAGACCGGCAACCCGGCGATGAGCAGCTTACGGGCTTGCTCAGCGGATGGATGGGTCGTGCTCGCCATGATCGACTCCTTGGGAACCCGTTCGATCGGTGGCTCCGACGCTAGGATTGATCGGCGGCGAGGCCCATCGGGAGTTCTCCCCATGTCGCGAGTCCGTGCCGCATGGCGAACAGCGTGGCTCCCGCCCGGGTGGAGACTCCCATCTTCCGGTAGGCATTCTGGACGTGGCGGTCGGCGGTCTTGACGGAGATCCCGAGAGCTCGGGCGACCTGCTTGGTCTGCAGGCCCCGGGAGAGCAGGCCCACTACTTCACTTTCGCGGTCGGTCAGGCCTGTCGGTCGAGTGATGCGCCGCACGTGCTGACCGGCTGCCGCGACCACGGCGCTGACCGCGTCCCGGTCCAGTCGTCCGGCGCGCGCCTCCATGGCAAGTCGCTCGGCCGCCTCGGTCGGTGAGAGGGCGTCCCGGTGGGGGCGCGGCTCGGTCATGGTGTGGTATGCGTCGGCGGTGGCCAGCACGCGTGCGGGCATGCCGAGTGCCGCTGCCGTGCTTCCCCGGTGATAGCCGGAGCCGTCGAGACGTTCGTGGTGGAGGGCGGCGATCGGGATGAGCGAGGCCAGGAACGGCGATCGGCTGAGAATGCGCTCGGTGTGGTACGCGTGCAGCCTGACCCGTTCCCAGTCGTCCGGCGAGAGCGGCCCGGGGTGCTGCCAGATGCGGGCGGGTACGGCGACTCTCCCCACATCGTGGACGAGCGCAGCACGCCGCAGGGCCACGACCTCCGCGGCGCCGAGGCCACATCGGTGCCCGGCGAGCGCTGCCAGGCCGGCGACGCCGGCCGAGTGACCGACGAGGTACGGCGAGACCAGGTCGGCGAAGTCGCCGATCGCGCCCAGTGCGCGATCCACGCCCTCGCCCTCCAGCACGAGATTGGGCGGCGGCTCGCAGGCCAGGGTCGCTGACCACAGTGAGGCGTGCGGGTCGAACGCCAGGATCTCGGCCGCATGGTCCGCGAAAGGCTCCGCGACATCCGGGTCGAACGCACCACCCGCACGGCTCCTCACCACGCGGGCGGCGAACTCGTCACCCCCGAGCATGCGCTGGAAGGCAGCATCCCGGGCGACCTGCGTCACACGCATCGGCAGCGGAATGGCCTCGCCCTTGGCGCTTCCCGACCCGCCCCTTCCGTCCCACCGGGCGCTCGCATGGGTGAAGAGGGCGGACACCGCAGGCGGCAGGCCGAGCCATCCGGTGAGCAACTGTGCGACATCACAATCGGCACGCGTGACATCCATGAACTCGCGCGCCAGGGCGGGAACGCCACGGGCGAGCAGCATCGCGCGCAGGATGGGCGATTGGCCTGGCGGCGCCACCGCGCGGGCCATACCCGCGACCATTTGCGGCAGGGAGCCGAATCTGACGGGAACGGCGTACTTCGTCAGCGCGTGGTCCTCGGCGAAGACCTCCGACGCGGTCTTAGCGCTGGCGGTGCAACCGATGTAGAAGAGCAGCGACGTGTAATGCGCTTGGGCACGCATATCCTGGGCGACCCCGAGGATGTCGCCGAGCCGCGCCGCTATGAGCGCACTGTGCAGACCGTGCTCGAGGGGCACCCCGATGCCCAAGTCCGTCGCGAGGGACAGCGCCGCCACAACCTCAGTCGTGCGGACCTGATCTTTGCCCTGCGGCGTCCGGTCGGACACCGGCCAACCATACTGCGCACCGACGTTTCTCTCGGGACTTCCGGCGCACCGCTCATCGATCGATATCCCTTGTGACCGCAGTCGCGTGGCTACACTCCCGCTGTGGGTGCGGGGTCTCTGATCGGTCGGGAGACGGAGCGGGCTGCAGTCGAGGCGGCGCTCGCGCGCTGTCGTGTGGGCGCGGGTGGTCTGGTGCTGGTGTCCGGTGAGGCGGGTGTCGGCAAGAGCCGGCTGGTGGCTGAGGTGCTCGCGGGCTGCGAGTCCCGGCTACTGCATGGCTCCGCCGTCCTCGGTCGCGGAGGCTACGGGCCGGTGCGGGAGGTCGTGCGGTCGCTGCGCGATGAGATCGACGCCGCAGACCTGCCACTTGGGCCGTTGCTGTCCGAGCTCGGCCCATCGGCCACCGAGATCGATGGCGCTGTTCTCGTCGACGCCTTGCGCCGCGCCTTGCGCCGCGCCGCGGGCACCGGGTCGGTCGTCGTCGTCATCGAGGACCTGCACTGGGCCGATGCCGCGACTATCGACCTCCTGCCGCCACTCGCCGCCGCGTTGACACAGGAATCGGTGCTGATCGTCGCGACCTATCGCAGTGATCAGCTGCCTCGGGCGCATCCGCTGCGGCGTGCCAGGAGCGAACTACGGCGCGGAAGGGGCCTGCGGAGCGAGATCGCCCTGCGGCCACTGGCAAAAGCGCAGACGGAAGCCCTCTGCACCGCACTACTCGGCAGGCCGGTCTCCGCTGGGCTGCTCACCGCCGTGCACAGCCGGTCGGACGGGCTCCCCTTCTTTGTCGAGGAGCTGGCCGCGACGCTGGTGGAGACCGGGTCTCTGCGGGAAATCGACGGCTCGCTGGACATCCCGGCCGACACCGACCTGCCCCTATCGGACAGCGTGGTGGACGCCGTGTTGGCTCGGACCGCGGAACTGAAGAGTGCGTATCCGGACGCCGTGGAGCTGGCCGCCGTGCTCGGGGTTCGGGTGGACCTCACCGCCCTGGCCGAACTGGTGCCGCCGGCGGAGGTCGACGACCTGTTGGACTCCGGGCTCCTCGTGGAGCGGGGCCGGGCCGAGTCGGACACCGCGGTATTCCGGCATGCCTTGGTTCAGGAGGCCCTACACGGTGCAATCCCCTGGGCGCGTCGGCGTGCGCATCACGATCGGGTGGCGCGATATCTGTCCCGGCGCGGCGCATCACCCGAGGTTGTCGCCGAGCATTGGATCGCGGCGCACGAGTATGAGCGGGCGCGGCCATTGCTGCTGTCCGCCGCGGAACGGCACTGCGCCGTGCACGCATACCGCGACGCGGCCAGGCTTGCTCGCCGCGCCCTGCAAGTGTGGCCGGAACGGGTCGATCCCAGCGGCCGGATGGCCGTACTCGAACAGCTGGCGGCCTGCGCCGAACTGTGCGACGAATATGCGTCGGCCGCGGAAGCCTGGACCGCGGTGGGACGGCTGCGTCAGGCCGCGGGCGACTGGTCAGGCGTCGGGATGGCGAACCGCCGCCTCGCCACCGCCCGCGAGCTGCTCGGCGACTGGTCAGGCGCCATTACGGCACGTGAGGATGCCGCGGCGTCCTTCACCGCGTCCGGAGCCAGCGGCGAGGCCGCCGAAGAACGGCTCGCCCTCGCCGAGCGGCTGTGGTCGGCCGCGCACAACACGAGGGCTCTGGAACATGCGGTGGCCGCGACCGAGGATGCCGAAGTCGCTGACCGCGACGACCTGCGAGCGCGCGCGATGGCGATCCAAGGTGGAGTTCGGGCGACCATGGGTGAGGGCGATCGGGGTGTTCAGCTCGCCAGGGACGGGCTCGCGCTGGCCATGCGGAGACAGCGGCCCGAGCTCGCGGGCGAGGCCCACTACCAGCTCGCGGCTGCCCTGCTGTACGCCGGCGATTACGCGTCCGCCGCTCGCGCGTACGAGTCAGCGGCCGAGCTCTGCCGCGAGCACGACATCACCGAGCTGTCCCAGGCGTGTTCCGCTTGCCTGGGGGTGGTGGTGCGCATCATGGGTGAGTGGGACCGAGCGCTGTTGATCTCGGCGAACGTACTCGGCTCCGATCACTCACCACAGGAAGTGCGCATGGTGGCACAGGAGGAGTTGGGCCTGGTCAACGCCCTGCGCGGGGACGCTCGGCGAGCGCGAGGGCCACTACGGCGGGCCGCCGCCTTCGGCCGTGCGCACGAGATCTTCGGCATCGAGGTCGGCGCCATGTGGGGGCTTGCGCTCCTCGCCGACGCGGACGGCGACGACGCGGCGGCGTCGCGCGAGGTCTCGGCGATTCTGCAGCGGTGCTCGGTCAAAGAGGAGTGGCATTTCGCCCTCCCCGCCCTGCGGTGGGCCAGCACGTTCCTCGCCGAGCGGGTCGACGGCGAGCGTGGTGCGCAGTGCCACCGGTTGCTGGCCACGGCCGCGACCAGGGACAGCTCGCCGAAGGTGCTCTCGGCGCTGGCCCACGCGGGCGGCGACCTCGCCCTGGCCAGAGGTGAGGCCGCGCAGGCGGCCGCCCAGTTCGGTCGGGCCGTCGACTTGCTTGAGGGTGTCGCCGCGCCCTACGAGAAGGCGCTGTCTCAGCTGCGCTGGGGTGCCGCCCTGGCCGCTGACGGTCGTAGGCAGGCCGCTGTGGACAAGGTCACCAGTGCTTACCGGACTGCTCGGCAGCTGGGCGCGAAGCCATTGGCGCGTGAATGCGTGAGTCGCCTGGCAGCGATGGGCGAACAGGTCGACCGCAGGCTCGGGCGGCTGGCCGCCCGAGCGCTCGAACCCGCCGGTCTCACCCCACGCGAGAAGGAGGTGTTGTGCCTGCTGGGCTCGGACCGGACGAACCGTCAGATCGCGGCCGAACTGTTCATCAGCCCGCGCACCGTCGACATGCATGTCCGTAACGTGCTCGCCAAGCTCGGCTGCACGTCTCGTGTCGCCGCCGTCCGGCGGGGGGTTGAGCTGGGCGTCGTCGGCAATTCCCCGGTGCTGGAAACACGGCAATAGCCAGCCGGAAATACGGTATGACGACGGATGTTGTCACCGCCGTGCGCTTCTACCGTTCTCCTCATCGACTTGAGGAGGCGGTTATGGAGAAGCTCGCCATCGTGGTGCGCGACGACGCGTACGACAAGATGCTCACCCCGCTGACGTTCGCGTATCTGTACGCGGCCAAGGGTGCGCAGGTCGACATGCTGTTCGTTCTGTGGGCCGTGCGGGCGCTGACCGAGAAGGGTGCGCGTTCGCTCGAGGTCGAGGGCAGGCACGCGGGCGAGGCCGAGGTCCTGCGGGCGAAGATGACCGCCGACGGTGAGCCGACCGACATCCTGGATCAGCTCACGATGCTCAAGGAAATGGGCGTGCACCTGTATGCGTGCCGGCTCGCGGCGGCGACCTTCGACGTCGACGAGGAGAACCTGATTCCCGAGGCCGACGGCATCGTCGATGCGACGTGGTTCCTCGAGGAAAAGGCCGTGCGGGCCGACCACTGTCAGTACTTCTGAGCCTTTGACACGGAGGATGACGATGACATCAGCACTTGAGACGTCGGTGCGGAAGTTCACGGCGGATCCCGCCGCGGGCCGGATCGCGCCGAAGGTAACCGCGACGCTGGTAGGCGGGCGTGCGCAGCTGTCAACAGGTCCGTTCTCGTGGGAGTGCGACCTGCCGACCGCGGTGGGTGGCAGCAACCAGTCGCCGAGCCCGACGGCGTACTTGCTCGGCGCCCTTGCCGCGTGCGCCGTGGTGTTCGTCCGGGACACGCTGGCGCCGGAGTTCGACGTCGAGGCGACCGATGTCAACGCGACGGCGGGCTGCACGGCCGATCTCGGCGGTTTGCTGGGCGTGGCCGGGACTCGTTCGGATCTGGGGGAGTTGCGGGTCGAGATCAGCATCACCTCACCCAGCCCGGCCGACCGGATCGAGGCGCTGCGGCGGGCGTGGCTGGCTCGGTGCCCGATCTATCTCGCGCTGCGCGACGCCAACGACGTCGCGGTGACCTTTACCGTGGCAAGACCCAGTGCAGGGAACGGATCATGAAGGTCGCAGGTCCCTCGCGGCAGCCGACCTTCTGCTCAAGCGAGAAGCGCGTCGGTCGTGACCTTGGACGGGGCGAGCGGACTGGAATCCAGAACTCCTGGAGGAGGAGCACCCTGGGCGACCCCCGGACCCCACGGTGCGATCGGTAGCCATCCCAGCCCTACCGGACCACGGGTGGTTTGCGCTGTGCGCATCGGGCGGGGAGTGGCTCGCGCTGCGCGCAGCGGACTCGGGGGCTCGCTGCGATGGGCGGGCCCTCCCTCTCCTCACCTTCTCGACCCGCAGGGCCATCTCAGGGGTCCCCGAATCAAGCCCAACCACCCGAATGTGCACCACCCCAAAAGCCCCCGGAACCACCCGCACGAAGTCGATCAAGCAAGGCCCCGGTAGAGGGATAGGTGTTGCTGGGCGCAGGTTTCCGGGGAGAAACGGGACCGAGCGCTCGCCGATAGGAGGTCGCCGTTATGCACAGGAGCGGCGAAAAGCGCGCGGAGCTGCCTGGCCAAGTCGTCGACATCACCCGGAACAGCCAAGAACCGCGGTACCCCTGGCACCCTGAGCATGTCGGCGACGCCGCCCGTGTCGGTGGCCAGCACCGGCTTCCCCGCCGCCATGGCCTCCGCGATCACCAGCGGCTGCTGCTCCATCCTCGACGGCAACACAAAAGCGTCGTGCTGTCGCAAGAGAACCGGCACATCGGACCGGAACCCCAGGAAGCGCACCCGGCCGCGCAGCCCCGGGCAGTCGGCCAGACGTTCCGCCCTGGCGCGTTCGGGGCCGTCGCCCGCCACGGTGAGGGTCGCCTCGGGGGGCATGGTGCCGGGGATGGCCAGCGCCGCCAGCAGGAGGTCCACACCCTTGCGTTCCACCAGCAGGCCGGCGAACAGCAGCTTCCGGACCGGGCCGGGTGTGGGGTCGGACTCGCCCATCGCCACGCAGTTGTCGATGTGCACGACCCGCCGTGTGGGGACGCGAAGGCGGCCGGTGAGGAACGTGGCCATGCTGGGGGCCGGGGCCACCGTGCGGGCGACGACCCGAGCCACCAAGGCGTCAGCGGACAGGACGGCCCTGCTGTACCTCGACGGCGGTGGCGCGCCCCGGGTGCCGCGGAACCACGGCTCACCCACGTCGTCCGGGACGCCGTGGTAGGTGTGCACCACGCGAGGCAGGCCCGCGCTGACCAAGCCCGCACGACGGTCCTGGGCGTGCACGACAACGGGATTCCACGCCCGCAGCGCCGCTCTGGCCCGCAGCGCCGCCCCCAGGTCTCCCTTGCGCGGCACCGCGATGAGCTCGTGGTGGCCCTCGATCAGCTCAGCGCCCCGGCGCGGCAGCGGGCCGAAGACGCGGACGTCGGCCTCGCCGGACGCGATCAAGGTGGCGGCCAGGCGCACGGTGAGGTCCACCGGTCCGCCGTGGTCTTGCGTCAGCAGGTACGCGATCCGAAGCCGGTCGGTCATACGGATTCCCTCGGGGAGACGAGTTTCTCGACGAGCGTGGCGATCTGGTCCGTCGCCCGGTCACGGTCGAACAGGGTCTCGGCCCGACGCCGCGCCAGGTCGCCTTCGCGGGCCGCGAACGCCGGGTCGGCCAGCCGCCGCACAATGGCGAAAGCCAACGCGGGGACGCTTCCGGCGGGCACCACGGCACCCGCGTCCGCCACGCTCTGCCGCACGCCGCCGACGTCGAACGCCACCACCGACCGGCCGCAGGCCATCGCCTCCAGCGGGACCAGCGCCATCCCCTCCGCCCTCGACGGCAGGGCCACGACGTCCGCCGCGGTGTAGAAGTCCGCGACCGCGTCGCTGTGCCCCCACCACTGGACGGACTTGTGCCGCGCGACCGCGATGCCGTCTCGCCAGGTGGTTCCCAGTGGTCCGTCGCCGACGAACACCAAGCGCGCCGTGGGCACGGCCGCGAGCACCGCGGGCCAAGCCGCGAGCAACTGGTCTTGTCCCTTGAGCCGGGCGAGCCTGCCCACGCACACGACCGTCGGCGCGTTCGGGGCCAACCCGAGCCGGGCACGGGCGGCCGTCCGATCCCCCGGCCGCAGCCGCCCGGTGTCGACGCCGTTGCAGACCACCTCCGCCGCCGCTGAGACCCCGACTTCGCGACCCGCCACGAGTTCGTCATCGCTCACGCACACCAGTTGGTGCGTCCACCGCGACGCGGCCCGCTCCCAAGCGGCGCACGCCCGGCGCAGCAGCCCACCCGCCGTCTGGAAGGACCACAGGTGCGGCTGGAAGATCGTCGGCACCCGGCCGCGAAGCACCAGCCTCCCCACCAGACCCGCCTTGGAACTGTGCAGGTGCACGACATCCGGCTCGGCCTGGCTCACTATTCGGCCCAGGCGCACCGCTTCGGCCGCCAACGACGGTCCAGGCATCCGGGTCGCGGCCCACGGCCGCACCTCGATCCGCGCCTCCCGTGCCCGCTCGGCCAGCCACCCCTCAGGCGGACACGCGATGCCCACCGACCACCCGGACCGCTGCTGCGCCACCGCCAATTCCAACACCACCGCGGCCACCCCGGCGGCCACGGGCTGCGTCACGTGGATCACCCTCACCGGCCCACCGCCCGCAACTCCCGAATCACTTCCCGGTCGACGAGCACGAGAACCGCCCCGTAGACCAGAAGCAGCAGCAGCGCTTCGACGAGAGTTCCCGTCACCGAACCCGTCCACTCGCCGTCGACGGCGAGTGCCACACCCGCGCACACCACGCAGGCGAGCACCACGCCAAGTGCCATCCGCGCGAGTTCCGTCATCCGGAAGGCGAGGCCGCGCCGGGCCATTGCCCACCACGTGCCCGCGACCACCAGCCAAGCCGCCCCGGCCTGGATCACCGCCACCGCCGTTACCCCGAACCTGGTCCCCGGCGCCAGTAGAGCCACCAGCACCACGAGATGAGCGGTCTGCAGCCCGAGGAAGAGCCGGGCATGGCCCGCCGCTTTGATCACCTGATGCCATGTCTGGAGCAGGCTGATGGCCAGCCCGTAACCGCACAGCAGGACCAGGACACCGGCGGCGGGCGCCCAGCGGGCACCCAGCAGGACGACCCGGTCGGACAGCACCGCCGCGACCACGAACAGCCCACCCGTGACCGCCAGGGTGGCGCGGGTGAACCGGCATGCCACCGCGGGCAGTTCCGCGCGGCGCCCGGAGCGGATCAGGGCGGCGCACAGGGGGAACGCGACACCGCCGAGCACGACCGCGACGAGGATGTACGGCACCCACGCGATCCGGTACGCCAGCGAGTACACGCCCAGCGCGTCGGCGCCCAGAACGTGGCCGATCGCCAGGTAGTCCACCGTCACCAGCAGCACCGCGACGATGGCCGCCGGGCCCACCACGGCGATCCAGCGCAGTGCCTCCCGCGCCGCACCGGAGTCCCAGTTCGGCCTGCACCGGACCCCAGCCAGCGCGCCCAGAACCGGCTGGGCGACGGCGGTGCACAGCAGGCCGACCACCAGCGCCCGCGGACCATCACCCTGCGCCGCGAGCACCACCGTGACCGTCGCGCCCAGCACCGCGCTGCCCGCGTCCGGCAGCATCCGGCGGCGGAAGTCCAGATCCCGGTGCATCAGACCCATCAGCACCCCGCCCGCCGCCGAGAACGGAAGCGTCAGCGCCGCCAGTCGGATCAGCGGCGCCGCCCCCGGCGTGCCGAACAGTGCGGCGACCGTGTCGGCGGCGAGCACCAGCGCGCCCGCGAGGACGACCCCGGCGCCCACGCTCAACGTCAGCACCGTCCCCCCCAGCAGCCGCGGGTCGCGGTCGGTGCGGCTGATCACGTCGTAGACACCCATGGACTGGATGACCTGGCCGATGTTCACCAGCGACACCACCAGCGACACCGTGCCCAGGTCGCCTTCGGTGAGGAAGGCGGCCAGGACCAGGGTGACCGCCATCTGGCTGCCCTTGGAGACGACGTTCACGCCCAGCAGCCACAGCGACCCGCGGGCCGCGCGGGCGCCGAGCAGGTCGGTCACCGGGCGCCCTCGACCACGGGTTCACGCACCCGCACCAGGCGGAACGCGTAGATCACCAGCAGCACCCAGGCCGTCACGATGGCGACGCCGTCGAGCGTGACGCCTGCCCGTGCGCCGAGCAGCGCGACGAGCGCGTTGTCCACGAAGTGCAGATGCGCGAACGGCACGGCCAGCGCCGCGACCGCGAAACCGACGATCCGCCAGTCATGTTCCCGGCGGTGCCGCCACCACAGGGCCGCCACCAGCGCCATCGCCGGGACGGCGATCAGCAGGTCGCCCGGCTGGTGCACCACCGCGACCACGACGGCCAGGCAGGTCAGGAGATCGGCGATGGCCGTGGCGTTCGGGTTCCCGAGCCGGTCGAGCCGCCGCAGCAACACCACGCTGAGCGCGAGAATTCCCACCAGTGCCAGCGCTTCCGCCCCCGGCGCGACCCAGCCGGTGAGGCGGAACAGGACCGCTGGCAGGTCGACCCGTTGCGCGGTGACCGAGTCGACCGCGCCGTAGGAGGTGCTGTTGGCGTGGGCCAGGTTCGCCGCGATCACATCGAGGAACGGGCCCACCCCGCCGCCACGCGCGATCAGCAGCGCCACCCACGGCAGGCTCGCCACCGCCGCGATCGCCGTGCCGGTCAGCGCGACCCGCTGCGACCCGCGGGCGAACAGGAGGATCGCCAGCGGAAGCCCGAACTGGGGCTTGAGCCAGGCCGCCGCGAGCGCCAACGCCGCCCACCGCGGGTGGCTGGACCGCGCCATCAGCGCCCCGGCCGCGCCGACCGCGATGAGGGGATTGACCTGACCGACGTACAGCTGCGCCTTGCCGAGTTGGCTGGTGACCAGCAGCGTCGCCAGCACCACCGTGCCGAGCACCAGCGGGATCGGCACCCGCACCCGGACGTGCGCCGCCGCCATCCACGCCAGCAGCGTCAGCAGCAGCAACGACACCACGGTGAACGCCACCGCGCCGACCCGGTACGACGGGAGCGCGAACGGCATGTGCAGCACCAAGTGGTACGGCTGGTAGAGGTTGAAGTCCTGGCGCACCGGCCAGTTCGCGAACATCGCCGCCGGGTTGTACGGGTTGCCGCCATCCATGAACTCCCGGATCGGGAAGTACAGGGCGTCCCGGAAGTCCTGCATCCGCTCTTCGGCCTTGTTGGCCAGGCTGGGAATGGGGACGCGCAGTGAGGGCTGAAGCGCGCGCCAGGCGCTCAGCGCGCCCACGACCGCGACCAGGCCGGTGACCACGCGCAGGGTGCGGTCCTTCATGCCACCACCACCGCCACCAGCACCGAGGACAGCGGGAGAAGGCCGACCATTGCCGCCCCCTCCGCCGGGTTTTCCTTGTGGACCATCACGATCACCGCACTCCCATCGCCGGGCTCACCGGTCTTGTCGGGCAGTCGTTCCGCCAGCGCGTCCGCGCGGTCGGCCAGGTCCGGCGCGACCGCCACCACTCGGGCGGGTCGGGCCGCCGCCGCGCACAGCACGGCGAGCCGATCCGCCAGGTCTTTGTCGTCCTCGTGCGCGACCGTCACCCGGTGCCGCACACCGGCCGCTTCAAGCGCCTCCGCGACCGACCGGGTTCGGCGCAGCGCGAGGACAGTCCCGGTGGCCAGGCCCGCCACCGCACCCGCCGCCACCGCGAGGCCGAACGCCAGCGGACGGTCTGGGGCGACCCGGGTGAGTTCGGCCCGTTCGTCGACGAGCCGCAGCTTCCCCGCGGGCGCGAGCAGATCCGCGGCGACCATCGCCTTGGCTATGGCGGACACGGCCGCCTGCGCCTGGGCCTCGGTGGGCGCCCGCACGGCCAGCCGCACCAGTGCCGACGCCGGGACCAGCTCGACGGACACGCTCTTGGCCAGGTCCGCGGGCGAGATCCCGAGGCCGTGCGTCGCGGCCTCCAGCACCGAGGGACTGCGGGCGAGTTCGACCATCGCGGGCAGGCCCAGCGACACGACTTCGCCGTACGGCGTCTGCGCGTCCGGCACCGGTTGGGCGAGCAGCCCGACCCGGCCCTCGAACACCTCGCCGCGTGCCTCGGCGGCGATCAGCACGACGGCGGTGATGACCAGGCCCGCCAACAGGCCTGCCAACACCGACAGGGGAGTTCTGGCGTAAATCGCTTTCACAGCCGCTCTCCCGTGAGTGTCCGGATGAGTTCGTCGTAGGACTTCATGAGCGTGTGCGGATCGTGTCCGGCCGCCGGTCCGGCGGCGCCCGCAGCGGCCCGTGCCACCGGGTCGAAAAGCAGGGTGCGCAGGGCGGCGGCGGTCGCGTCGGGCTGCCGAGGCGGCACGACGATCCCCCCGCCGTGGGCCAACGCCTCCCGCACACCGTCCACATCGGACGCGACGACCGGTCGGCCCGCGGCGAGCGACTCCAGCACCGCGATGGGCATGCCCTCCCAGTCGCTGGTCAGCACCGTGACGTCGGCCGCGGCCAGCAGGTTCGGCACGTCCGACCGGCTGCCGAGGAACCGGACCCGGGCGCCGAGCCCGAGATCGGCTGCCTGCTTTTCGAGGGCCGCGCGCGTGCTGCCGTCGCCCGCCAGCCACAGCACGGTGTCGCCACCGAGCCGGGCCCAGGCCTCGAGCAGCACGTCGTGGCGCTTCTGCGGCTCCATCCGGGCCAGGCACAGGGCGACCGGCAGCTCGTCGGCCACCACGCCCAGCGACCGGCGCATCGTCCTGCGGTCGAGGGAGGGGCGCTCGTGGAACACGGCGTTGGGCACCACAACGGGATCCGGTGTGGTCAGTCCGGTGACGCGGAGCCGGTCGGCGGTGGCGGAGGAGACCGCGACCACGGCGTCGGCGGTGCGCCGCAGCAGCCGGACGGCGCCGGGGAAGTCGGCGTCGGCGACGCCGTGGAAGACGGTCAGCACCGGCAGGCGTCGGGCGCGCAGCATCGCGAGCCTGGCCACCACGCTCGCGGAGACGTTGTGGGCGAGCACGACGTCAGGGTCGAACCGCCGGATGGCCTTGGCGGTCGCGGAGGCGGCCCGCAGCACACCGACGGCGCTGCGGCGCGCGATCGGGACGGGGAAAGTGGGGAAGCCCTGCTCCCGCAACCGGTCCGCGCGGTATCCGCCGCCCGACGCGACAGCAGACTCCCAGCCGAACCCGGCGCCTTCGCCGACCATGCCCGAGACGAGCGCCTCGGCGCCGCCCGCACCCATCTCACTGATCACCTGGAGCACCCGCATCGGCACTTCCTCTCCGTTCGTGAACACGCGACTCGGCCGCGACGGCGATGCCGATCAGCAGCCACAGCGGCAGGTAGTACTGCTGGGACAAGAAGGTGGACGCCACCGTGACGGCGATCAGGGCGGCCTGCACGGCCACCATTTGCCTGCGATCGCGGCTGGCGCGGAGGGCACGTTCGGTGGCGACGGCGGCCAGCACGAGCAGGCACAGGAACAGCACGAACCCGGGCAGACCCAGCTCGGCGGCGACTTCCAGGTACATGTTGTGCGCCACCGGAGTCTGCTCACCGACCTCGGCGTTGTGCGAGGCCGCCGCGTAGTCGCCGCGGAAGCCGCCGGGGCCGACGCCCAGCACGGGGTTCTCGGCGAGCATGCGGGCCGCCGCCTGCCAGCGCAGTTCCCTGGCGTTCACATTGGATCCTGCGATGAAGCTCTTCTCGCCGAGTGCCCTGTCCAGCGCCGGACCCGCGAACGACAGGGCTGTCACGCCGATCAGCGCGACCACGGCCAGCGCGCCGATGAACACTCGCAGGGGCAGGACGCGGCGCAGCAGCAGCCAGGCGATCGCGGCGGTCAGGGCAAGGAACCCTCCGCGCGACAGCGTTGCCATCGCCCCGGCCACCAGCGTCGCGCCCGCGAGAACGGCCACCACTCGCACAGTGATCGCCGCCCACCGGCGAGAAAGGAGAGTGGGCAGGAAAACTGGGCCGTTCACTGCCCATCGACTTGGGGGAAACAGGGTTGGGCTGGTGGCTGTCCACTGATCGGTGGGGAGGGAGGGTGGGCCGGTCGGTGTCCATCGACCTGAGCGGAACATGGTCGGGCCGGTCGCGTGCCAACGGTGTGACGGCAGCACCGCGATGAGCATCGGCACCGCCACAACGAGGAAATAGGCCAGGTCGTTGGGGTCCTCCACCGGCCCACTGGCCCGCGGCTGCCCCTCCGCGAACATCGCGTACAGCGCCGCCCCCGCCGCCACCGTCGCCCCCGCCGCGGCAGCTCCGAGTAGGAGCTTGATCGGTAGTTCCCTGGCGGCGATGTCCGCGATGATCACCGTGAGCAGCAGGAACGGCAGCCAGCGCACCGTGTAGTCCACAGTGAACCGGCCACCCGCGTGCACGGCCGCCGAGGCCAGCAGGACCACGGCGAACAGGGCGAGGACCGCGTGGACCGGGTGCGCGATCGGCGCTCGCCGTTCCCGTACCCGGATCACCAGCCACGCCACGGCGAGGAGGGCGGGCGCTACCTTGGCGAGCTGGCCGTGGACGTCGAAGAGGTAGCCCTCCATCGGCGCCAAGGCCACCGTCGCGCACGCGAGGACGCCAAGCATCCGGGTTTCCCAGGAAGGTCGCGTCCGCCGCGGAGCGGCCGTGGTCACCCGCATCGGCGCACCCGGCTCACGTCCCGGTCGCGCAGCCGGGCGCCGACTCGGGCGGCGTGGTCGCCGGTGCCCACGACGTCGAAGTGGCGGCGCAGTTCGGCGAGGACCCAGCCGAGCAGCGCGACCTTCTGTCCACTTGGCACGGACATGCCGGGAAAGAACTCCATCCCGGGCGCCTCCGCGGCGCCGAGCACGTCGGTTGGGTGCAGCAGCAGCGACGGCGAGACCCCGCGGACCCGACACAGGACCAGCGCCGTGCGGAAGTAGCCGCGCGCCAACCGGGGCGAGGCTTGGTGCAGCTGCAGCAGGTACGACCCGTGGATGGGTGTCCTGAGCAGCGGCATCGTGGTGACCGGAAGCTCGGTCAGCCCGGTGGCCCCGATTCGCCAGCGGTAGGGCGTGTTCGGCCCGCGCACCATGGAGAACCCGCCGAACAGGTCGTCGCGGCCCGGTTCGCCCGCGTTGGGCGCGGTGCGGTTGTGGTACGCCCGCGCGAGCGGGCCGATCCAGGTGGGCAGCGTGGTCGCGTCGTAGCGGTAGCCCCGGTCGGCGAGCACCTCCAACAGATCCCGGGTCACGCTGAAACCGGGACCACGGAAGCCCGTCGGCCGCGGGGCGCCCGCGCCGACGATGGCCTCCTCCGCCTTGGCCACCTCGACCTCGAGTTCGGCGCGGGAATACCGGTGCAGCCACGGTTCGTGCCCGAACGAGTGGTTCGCCACCTCGTGTCCGGCCGCGGTGATCGCGCCGATCGCTGCCGCGCCGTCCTCGCGTTCCGCGTCGGCGCCGACCACGAAGACCGTGCTGGTCAGCCGGTGCTCACCGAAGACCTCCAGCAGCCGCGGCACCGCGGCGGGAAGAAACGTCGGCCTGCGCTCCCACGCCGGGTCGCCGTGGGTCTTCAGGTACGCCCACAGGTTGTCCAAATCCAGCGAGACGCTGGCGACCGGCCGCGCGCTCACCCGGCCTCCCGTGCTCCCGTGGTGACGACGGCGGGGGCGGACCGCGAGGCCGCGCCGAGCACGAGCACGCCGAGCACGACGAGGGTGAGGCCCAACGCGACCCACCACGACCGGCCCGGCGCGATCTGGTCGCCCAGCGCGAGGACGCCGACGGCGGACGCGATCAGCACGGTCGTGCCGTCCATCGACGCGGCGGTCGACGTGGTGGAACCCCGCTGCAGCGCCATGGCGAAGCACGCCTGGCCGACCAGCGCGGCCACCAACATCAGCCACGCCAGCGGATGCAGCACGAGCGTGACGAGCGGTTCGTCGGCGATCGTGCGGCTGGTGATGGCGACGACCGAGAACGCCAGCCCGGCGAAGATCGCGAGGGGGACGGCCGTCGTGACCAGACCCAGGTGCACTGCGACGGCCCCGGCGAGCAGCGGCAACCCCAGCATGGCGAGGCCCGTGCCGGTCGGGATGTCGTTCGCCACCGAGGGTGTCGACGCCGCGGCCAGCAGCGCGAGGCCGAAGGCCATCACGAGCAGCATGGCGATCTCGATCGCGCGGACCCGCCAGCGCAGCATCAGCACGCCGAACACGGTGGCGAGACCGACGGCCGACGACGAGCCCGCCTGGACCAGGTAGAGCGGAAGAGACTCCCTGGCAAGGAAGGCGAGGGCGAATCCGCCGACCTGGCCGGCGAATCCGAGGAGGTAGATCCGGTCGGTCGCCAGCCGGGCGAGGAGTCCGAGGCCGGATCCTGGCCGCTGCTCAGCCCGTCGGGCCGCGATGGTCTGGGCCACGATCCCAAGCCCGTACATCGTCGTGGACGCCGCGAGTTCCAGATAGCCGCGCACGATGCTCCCTGAGAATGTCGTGCTCGATGATGTGCGGGAGCGTACGGGCTGTATTCCCATTACCCTTTCGAGGTATATGACACCGGTTGATCGACTTCGATCCGTACCGGATTTCCCACCCTAGGCCGTGAAATTCCACCCATTCGATAACTTAAGGCACCGGAGTGGGTGAATTCGTTTTCGGTTTGACCAGGACGGCGCCATCCGCGGCGGTGACTTGCAGCGGTGAGGTCACCGGGGCTCCGTCGACCGTGACCAGACCCGCGGGCACCGCCACCTCCGCCGTCGCCGCGGTGGGATTCACCGCCACCCAGCCGCCGGTGAACTCGCGGGTCCACATCCCGTTCGGGTGCCGGGTGGCCGCCTCGACCGCCTCGCCGAGGCCGGATCCGTGCAGCCGCGACAACTCCGGCTTGCTGTAATCGGGCGTGGTGGCCATGTTCCAGCACGTGTACGGACCGGCCAGCAGCGCGGCGCTGGCGTAGCCGACGCGCTCCTCGCGCGCGCTTCTCGCGCGGGTCACCAGCAGCAGCCAGGACTCGCCGAGTGCGGCCTGGCCGCGCAGTTCCTTCCATTCGTTGCCTTGGAAGGTCAGCAGATCGCCCGCGCCGTTGTCGTCACGGAAGCCGAAGTTCTCCTCCATGGCACCTGCGAAGCGCGAGTGCGCCGTCCACCGGCCCGGTGTCAGGAAGGTCTCGGACACGTTGGGAACAAACAGTTTCCCGGCCTTCTGCAGGGAGTCCCCGGCGACGCTGAGGAACGCGTCGAGCCCGTCGCGCAGCAGCCGGTCGGTGGCGGCGGCGTCCGCGGTGCCCGCCAGCACGGCGGGCGAGTAGTGGCTCAGCGAGTTGAAGTCGTTGTCCGCCAACACCCCGTCCCAGCCCTCGCGGGTGACCTCGGTGGTGACCGCGGCCGCCCACGCCTGCTGGTACTGCTGCACCCAGGTCGTCATCTGCCAGTGCCTCGGGTAGCCCTGCCACTCGATGCGCTTGGCCGCGGTGTCCACGGCGAACCACTCGGGATGCTCGCGCTGCGTCTTGTGGTAGCCGAGCCCGGTCGGCAGCTGCTCGGCGTCCTTGTCGCCGATGACCGTGCCCGGGTAATTGCGGGTGCTGGAGAGGTCTTTGTAGAGCAGAACCTTGATCTTGGGATTGAGCTCGTGGAGCTTGCGCATGGCCGCGGTTTCCCACGAGTTGAGCACCACGACGTGATAGCGCTTCGCCGCGGCCTCGATCTCGGCGGCGGTCGGCGAATCACCGATTCCATACCACCACGCGCAGGGCGCGCGCGGTTTCGGCGGCGGCACGTTGAATTCCCCGGCGGAACTGGAGACACAGGCCGTCGCGGACAGCAGCGCGACCCCCGCCAACGCGCGGCCGAGTCGTCCGCGCGGGGTATTCAGCGATTGCGTCGACACACCAGCTCACCCACCGTCATCAGCAAGATCTTGAGGTCCAGCCACAATGACCAATTCGCGATGTAATAGTTGTCGTAGCGGCACCTGTCGCCGATCGAGGTGTCTCCGCGCAAACCGTGGACTTGGGCGAGACCGGTCAGGCCGGTCGGCACCCGATGGCGGGCCCAGTATAGTTCGTGAATCGCGGAGAATTCGCGAACGAAACCCGGCCTTTCGGGTCGCGGGCCGACCACCGACATTTCGCCGCGAATGATGTTCCACAGCTGCGGCAGCTCGTCGAGCGCGGTTCGGCGGAGGAATCGGCCCACCGGCCCGACTCGCGCGTCGCCTTCCACCGACCAGCGAATCTGCGAATCGTCATCGCCGCGCATTCGGACCGTGCGGATCTTGTAGAGGACGAAGGTCTCGTCGTCCATGCCGACCCGGACCTGCCGGAACAACACCGGCCTGCCGCTCTCCACCAGCACCGCCAGCGCGCACAGCGCCATGACCGGTGACAGCAGGACCAGCGCCACCCCGGCGACGACCAGGTCGAAGGCACGCTTGACCCACCAGCTCGGCCTGCTCGTGGGGGCGGCGCCCAGGCGCATCAGCGGGTAGCTGCGCACCCGTTCGATGTCGGGTCCGTCCGCGTGCAGCTCGTACATCCGGGGCACGACCAGCGTGTTGCAGCCGAGGCGGTGCGCCGTGATCGCGGCTTCCACCAGCGGCGAGTCGCCGTGCGAGAACGCGAGGATCACCGTGCCGACCCGAAGCCGGGTGATCGCGTCTGCCAGGTCCTCGTCGAGCAGATCCACCGGCAGCTGCGTGGCAACCGGCCCGCTGTCGAGGCAGCCGACTGGGCGCAGGCCGTACTCAGGGTGGTCCAGCATGGCTCTGACCAGGTCAGCGCCCACTTTGCCCGCGCCGACGACGAGCGAGCGGTCGCAGCGGTCGAACCGGCGGCGGCACCAGCGGCCGAGCGCGAACACCCCGGCCCGGGCGGGCTCGCTGTAGGCGGCGAACAGCAGCACGGCCCACTGCGTCGAGGCCGTGGCGGGTCCGGGCGCGCCGAGGAACAACGCGGCACAGGTGAGCGCGGCGAACACCGACGCCGTGGCCATCAGCGAGCGGGGCAGCTCGTGCAGCCACGAGAGCCGCAGCCGCCTGCGGTACAGCCTGCTGCTCCCGCGAACGGTGAGGAGCAAGCCCGCCACGGCGATCGCCCAGGTCGAACCGAGCCCGATGGTGACCGACGCGGCCGCGACGGCGACCACGTCCACGACGACGAGCAGAACCGCGACGGCGTTCACCCGACTGAGTGCGTCGCTCGCCCAAGTGCCCTGCGCCTCTCGCGGCCGCGGAGGAGTGAGTCGCCTCCTCGGAGCGGGGAGCGACGTGACTGTGGAACCTGTCGGATTCACCCAGAACCACCTTTTCGGGTGAAATCTGATACTGGACTCCCCGACCTTCGCTGAGGTATCCCAGTCACCATCGACCACCTTCAACCATTAGAGTTCACCTGAACGAGATAACTGACTACTCGATACCGAACATATTGCTTTTCACAGCGCCTGCTTCACCTGTTCGGGCACTTCTGGATCCCTCCTTCGAGTGGCGCACGTTTTGTGTCCGATGCCGTTTCCCGCCGACTTCGTCCGCATTCTCCACGACAAACGCCGGGGTGGTCGAAGACCCATTCACCACGCAGGCAAATAATTCTGGCCCTAGCCGAGAATCGAACGTAAATGGGGGCCAGTGGTACTACGGGACACCACGTCGCGGACCATGCCGGAGGCCGTCGCAGGCGCCGACGCGACAGTGATGACGAACGCTTCGACCCGCACGACGACCGCGACCACGTGTCAGGCGCACGTGGTGCTGCCCGCGTACAACGAGGCGGCGTCGCTGCCGCCGCTGTTGGCCAGGCTCGCCGAGGTGGCGCGCACCGAGATGCTGACGGTGTGGGTGGTGGACGACGGTTCGTCGGACGCCACCGCCGAGGTGGCCGCGGCGGGCACCACCGGGCTCGATGTCCGGCTGGTGCGCCATCCGATCAATCTCGGACTCGGCCAGGCCGTCCGGTCGGGGCTGCGCGCGGCCCTGGAATCGGCCGGACCGGACGACATCGTGGTGGTCATGGACGCCGACGACACCCACGACCCGGCGCTGATCCCACTGCTGCGGGCGGAGATCGCCGGCGGCGCCGACGTGGTCGTCTGCTCCCGCTTCACCGATGGCGGCGCCGACGACACCGCCCCGGCGTTTCGCCGATTTCTTTCCCGTGGGGCCGCGACCCTGTTCCGCCGCATGGTGAAGGTCGACGGAGTCCACGACTTCACCAGCGGCTTCCGCGCCTACCGGGTCACCCTGCTCCAACGCGCCAGCCTGCACTGGGGCGAGCGCCTCATCGAGGAACAGGGTTTCGCCTGCATGGTCGAACTCCTGCTGAAGCTGCGGCACTGCCACCCGGTCATCACCGAGGTGCCGCTGAAGCTGCGCTACGACCGCAAACGCGGCCCGAGCAAGCTCAAGCTGCGCCGCACGATCGTGCAGTACCTGAGCCTGCTGATCCGTGACCGGCTCGCGCCCGCGCCGTACCGGGAGCTGTGAGCCGGTGACCGCGAACGGACGACACGCGGTGGTGATCGGCGGTGGCATCTGCGGACTGGCGACATCACACCGCCTGGCCCAGGCCGGAATCCGGGTGACGCTGCTCGAGGGCAGCGACCAACTCGGTGGGCTCGGCACCTTCTTCCCCTGGCGCGACCGCTGGGTCGAGCGCTTCTACCACTGCGTCATGCCCACCGACGACAACCTGTTGGGGCTGCTCGGCGAACTCGGGCTGCGGGACGCGATCCGGTGGCGCCCGACCAGGATGGGCATGATCGTCGACGGCGCGCACCACCCGTTCAACTCGGCGCTGGACCTGTTGCGGTTCCGCCCGCTCGGCCCGCTCGACCGGATCCGGTTCGGCGCGATCTCCCTGCTGCTGCGGCGCTTGGGCAAGGGCCGCGACCTCGACACCACCCGGACCGAGGACTGGCTGCGCGGCCTCTACGGCGACAAGGTGTGGGAAGACCTGCTGGCGCCGATGTTCGGCTCGAAGTTCGGTCCGTCCTTCGGGAACGTGCCCGCGCTCTACCTGTGGCAGCGGCTGGGCCGGGAGCGCAACGTCGCCACCCGCGGCTATCCCGAAGGCGGCTACAAGTCGCTCATCGACGGACTGCGGGCGTCGATCGAGTCGCAGGGCGGGACCGTGCGCACCTCGGTGCCGGTGCGGCAGGTGTCGAGCCACGGTGATCGCGCGAGGATCACGCTGGCGGACAACGAAGTCCTCGAAGCCGACCATCTCGTGTCGACGGTGTCACTCCCGTTGCTCCGCGGTCTCGCCGACGCCGACCTGGCCGCGCGGCTGCCTGGGCTCCAGCTGCCGTACCAGGGCGTGGTCAACGCGCTGTTCTTCCTGCGCAGGCCGCTGGCCGGGCACTACTGGACGCCCGTTCTGCGCTCCGGCACCGAGTTCGACGGCGTCATCGAGATGTCCGAACTGGCGGGCGTCGAGGCCTACGGCGGCAGGCACCTGGTGTACGCCATGCACTACACCGACCGGGATTCCGCGCTGTACCGCGAGGACAGTGCCGCGATCGCGGCAAGGTGGACCGACCAGTTGGTGGACCTCTACGCCGGACTCGGCCTAACCGCCGAGGACGTCGAGGACGTCCAGGTGTTCAAGGCGCCCTTCGTGGAACCGGTGTACCCGCTCGGGTTCCTCACCCGGCAGCCGCCGATCGAGGTCGCCGACACCCCACTGCTGCTGGCCACCACCGCGCACGTCTACCCGGAGGTCACCAGCTGGAACTCCAGCGTGGGACTGGCGAACCGGGTGGCCACGATCCTGACCGGCGCGTGAGGTCCGGCGACACTTCCGGTTCTTGTTTCCAATCGATCGAGTGAACCTGGTTTGTCCTCCGTAGACCGGCGGTCGCGGCCGTCGCTAGGGTCGCTCGTTGCTGATCAAAATCGTTGGACGGACGTGAAACACATGATCAGGACATATGTGGCCCTGGCCGCCTCGGTTCTGGCGGCGGCGGTGCTGGCGCCGTCGGCGCAGGCGGGCGCCATGGCCGAGACGACGGTCCCGGACCTGCGGCAGGGCCCGGTCGGCTGTCCTGGCGGGTTCGCGGGAGACCCCGCGACCTGCACCGAATGGGACGTCTGTCTCGTCGAGGACAAGGACGAGCCCAAGGGTCGATGCATCGGCTACTTCGGGCGGGCCCAGGCGGTTCGGCTGCGGTTCACCACGTCTGTGGACAACGTGGGCGACGGCCCGATGCTGCTCTTCGGCCACCGCGACAGCGTCGACCAGCCGCTGATGTCGGTGCGCCAGGCCTTCCAGGTCGGCGCGGGTGGCCCGCTCCCGAAGACCTACGGTGAGGCGGAGGCGTCGACCCCGTCGACGGCGTACTACGAGCCCGCGGAATCGCACCACCACTGGCACCTCAACGGCTTCGACCGCTTCCAGTTGCGCGACCACCTGGGCGCGACGGCGGTGAGTGACCGGAAGAACGGCTTCTGCCTGGGCGACCGGTACGTCACCAAGGACGCCGACGACCTGGCGCACACCCCCCGCGACACCACCAGTTCGACCGGCGAACTCGCCACGTTCCTCCGCGAGAACTACTGCGGCATGCACGAGCCCGCCGCGCTGGACGTGACGCAGGGCATCTCGGTCGGCGCGGGCGACGAGTACAAGTACGGCATCGGCTACCAGTGGCTGGACATCACGCACGTGCCGTCGGGCACCTACGACCTGGTCCACACGGTCAACGAGGACCGAGGCCTGATCGAGAAGGACTACAGCAACAACTCGTCCTCCATCGCGATCTCGATCCAGTGGCCGCCCGTCACCGTCGACCGGCCAGGCCCGATCACCGGCACGCCGCGAGTCAAGCTGCTGCGCAGCTGCCCCGGAGAGGCGCACTGCCTGGGCCACTGACGCCCGTCAGTGAGCCGCGATCCGGCGGCGCACCAGGCGGGCCACCAGCGCGGTGGCGAGCGCGACCACGGCCGGCGGTGTCGGGTTGTGCCGGGCGATCCGCGCGAGCTGGGTGGTGTGCTCGGTCAGGTGGTCCACCCGGTCCTTGACGTGGTGGGCGCGGTCGTCGAGACGGTCCTTGGTCTCGTGCGCCGTCTCGCCGAGTCTGGTGCGAAGGTGCTGGGCCTTCTCGGCGATCCGCGGCTTCACCTCGGTCTGGCCGGTGGTGCGGTTCGGCTCGGTCATGACAGTGAGTTACCCACTGCGGCCGGATCTACTCACCGGGTGGCAGTGACCTGTGCGCCCGCCCGTCGTTGTCCCCGTGAGTCCGGCGATCCCGGGCAGGCGGAGGGGCGTGGTGATGGCTGAAGTCGACGGCAGAGTCGACCGCGAGGTCGTGCGGTCGGCGGTGCGCGGCGACACCCGGGCCGAGGCCGCGCTGCTCGCCGCCATCCGGCCGGGGATCGTGCGGTACTGCTGGGCCAGGCTGGGGGCGTCGGGCCGGGGCTACGCCTCGCCGGACGATGTGGCGCAGGAGGTGTGTCTCGCGGTCTTCCAGTCGCTGCGCGGCTACCAGGACCGCGGGTTGCCGTTCACCGCGTACGTCTACGCCATCGCCGCCCGAAAAGTCGCCGACGCCCACCGGGCGGCCATGAAGGCGTCCTCGGTGTTGCCGTTCGACCGGGTGCCCGAGCCCGCAGACCAGGCGCCGGGCCCGGAGCGGCACGTGTTGTCGGCGGACCTGTTCCAGCGGGTCGCCGGAATGCTCCATCACCTGTCGGACACGCAACGTGAGATCATCACGCTTCGAATCGCCGCCGGGTTGTCCGCGGAGGAGGTCGGGGCGGTGTTGGGAATGACGTCCGCCGCCGTGCGCATGGCACAGTCCAGGGCGCTCGCGCGCCTGCGGGAGTGGACTCGGGACCCGGCCGACGAGGTGGTGGCATGACCGACGACCGGCTCGCCATCGACCTCGCCCGCCTCGCCGCGGACGACGACCTGCTCGACCGCATCGGCCGCGGCGATCCCGTCGAGGACGCCCCCGACCCCATCGCGCTGCTCGCGCAGTGGCGGGCGGCGCTGCCGGACCGCCCTGGAACGGGACACGCGGAGCAGGCGCCCGCGGCCGTGGATGATCAGGTCCCGGAACCGGCTGCGCCGTACCGCCCGCACACCGGCACGCTCGATCCGTCGCCGTCCCTCGAGCCTGAGACCACCGCGTTCCTCGAGCCCGTGCACCCGGTGGCTCCATCACCAGAGATCGTCCACCCCAAAGCGCCCCGCAAGGCCGCGAAGCCGCGAAACGCCGGCCGGGTGGTCCGGTGGCTGGCCGCGGCGGCGGCTGTCATCGCGGCGGGGTTCGGTGTCGTCACCCTCACCGGCCACCAGACCGAAGGGCCTTCCGCGCCGTCAAGCCCGGCGGGCCCCGACCGGATCGCCATCGCCGCCGCCGAGCGGGTTCTCGGGGATGTGCGCATGTCCATCGCCCGTGGCGACATGCAGAACGCGCGGACCCTGCTCGACCGGGTGAGCACGCTCATCGACGACGTCGGTGACCCCGCCGAGGAACGGCGCCTGCGGGCCGAGTTGGACCGCCTGCGCGCCTTGGCGGTCGAACCCCCACCGACGTCGACGACTTCCACGACGGTCACGACCCAGCAGGCCCGGGTGCTCCCGACCACCACGGTCCTCCCGGTCACCGCGGGCGGACCGGCCAAACCGCCGCAGGTCACGACGACCACGCCCAGCGTGCGGACCAGGCCGGGCCTGCCGACCTTGCTGCCCAGCGTGCTCCCTACTTTCCGTTAGCGTTGCGACGAATGGCGTAATTCCGCTCCTCCGCTGTTGCGCCCAGGGCATCCGGCCGATTCACGTCCGATCGGATCCCCTGCTCGTGCACGTGAGGAGCAATCATGCGTGTCCGTCCGCTTCTAGCGGCCGCGCTGGCCGTCGCCACCACCGTGGCGCTCGTTCCAGCGGCCAACTCGGTCACCGTCGACCCGGTGGCGCCTCCAGGCGACGGCGTCGACGTACGCCGTGGCACCGAAGTCGCCCCCACCGGCGACCAACTCGCCGCCGCCAACCGGCTGGCCACCCAGGCGGGCAACGGCACGCGCGTGACCTGGGACCCCAGATTCGGGACCCCGCGCACCATTCGGCGCGACGGCGGCTGGCTGACCGAGCCCGCGGGCGGCGCCGCCGCTGTGATCGCAAGGTCCTTCGTGGACAGCCACCGGGCCGCTTTCGGGCTCGCCGCTGCGGAGGTGGCGGGCTTGGTCGTCGCCCGCGAGCACGAGCTGGCGGGCACCGGCACCCGCCTGATCACCTTCGCCCAGACCTTCGAAGGCGTCCGTGCCGCCCGAGGCGGCCACCTCGTCGTGGCCGTCACCGCCGACGGACGCGTGCTGTCCTACTCCGGGGCCACGGCCCGCGGCGGCGATCTGCGCGGCGAGTACCGGCTCACTTCCGCGCAGGCGCTGCGGAAGGTCGCGGCCGCGCTCGCTCCCGGAGTCGCGTTCACCGCGACCAGCGCGGGCGAACGCGCCGGTTTCCAGACCTTCGCCAAGGGCCCGTTCGCGGCCGAGTCCTACGTGCAGCGGGCGGCTTTCCCCACCGCTGAGGGCGCACGGCCCGCATACCGGGTCTTGTTCGTGAAGGCGCTCGACGCCGCATGGGACACGGTGGTCGACGCGGAGACCGGCGCCGTGCTCTACCGCGCGAACCTCGTCGCCCACGAGTCCGAGGGGACCGTCTACGAGAACCACCCGGGTGCGGCGAAGGGCGGGAACCCGGTCATCAAACCGTTCGGTCCCACCCCGCAGTCGCCCGCGGGCTGGGTGGATCCGACCGGCCTGGCCGGACTGCCGGGTCCGACGACGTTCGGCAACAACGCCAACACCTACGCGAACTACTCCAACTTCCTTGTCCCCGCCGACCAAGGCCCGCGCCCGGTGAGCCCGACCTCCCAGTTCAACTACGCGTACGCGGCGAACTGGGCCCGCACCAACGGTGCGACCGTCCCGCCCAGCTACGTGCTCGACCTCGATCCGGCCGCCACCAACCTGTTCTTCCACCACAACCGCATCCACGACGAGTTCGCCGAACTCGGCTTCACCGAGTCCGCGGGCAACTTCCAGGTCAACAACCACGGCAAGGGCGGACAGGGCGGCGACCCGATCATCGGCCTGGTCCACGCGGGCGCCGCCTCCGGTGGCTCGCCGACCTACACCGGCCGCGACAACGCCTACATGCTCACGCTGCCCGACGGGATCCCGCCGTGGAGCGGGATGTTCCTGTGGGAGCCGATCAACGACACCTTCGAGGGTCCGTACACCGACGGCAACTTCGACGCCTCGGTCATCGAGCACGAGTACGCCCACGGTCTGTCCAACCGGTACGTCAGCGGCGAGGACAACATGCTCAACACCCACCAGTCCGGCTCGATGGGCGAGGGCTGGGGTGACTGGTACGCGCTGAACCACCTCTACGGCAAGGGGCTGGCGAGCAGGGCCGTCGTCGGCGAGTACGCCACCGGCAACGGTGAACGCGGCATCCGCAACTGGGACTACGACCGCAACCCGACGACCTTCGGCGACATCGGCTACGACCTCGGCGGCCCGGAGGTGCACTCCGACGGCGAGATCTGGACGACGGTCCTCTGGGACCTGCGCAAGTCGCTCGTCGCCGAGTTCGGTGAGGCACAAGGCGGCGAGATGACCGCGAGGATCGTCACCGACGCGATGCCGCTGTCCCCGCCTGATCCGTCCTTCGTGGACATGCGCGACGCCATGCGGACGGCGCTGGACAACCGCTACCACTCGCGTTCGGACTACGACACCATCGTCGACCTCGCCTTCGGCGCCTTCGCCCAGCGCGGGCTCGGAGTCGGCGCGGCCACAGACGGCGGTGAGGACACCGATCCGGTGCCGTCGTTCGCGCACGTGAACCCGGTGCACAACGGCACCCTGACCGGCTCTGTCGTCAACGCCGCCACGGGTTCCCCTGTGGTGGGCGCGAAGATCGTGCTCGGCCGGTTCGAGGCCAGGGTTAGCGCGCTGCGCACCACGTCGGCCTCCGGTGCGTTCTCCGCCCCGGTGACCGCGGGCCGCTACCCGGTGACGATCTCCGCCCCCGGCTTCGGTTCCCAGACCTTCGACGGCATCGACGTCGCCGCGGGCGCCACGACGGCCCGGCAGTTCTCGCTGAGCCCGAACCTGGCCTCGACCGCCATGGGCGCGACCGTGGTCGACAGCACCACGCCGGGCGCGGAGAAACTGCTCGACGACACCGCGGGCAGCACTTGGAAATCCGCGCCGCGCACCGGGAAGGCGACGGTCAAGCTGGCCAAGGCCGCCCCGATCTCGGCGATCCAGGTCAGCGCGTTCACCACGGCGCGCTTCGAGGCGCTGCGCGGGTTCACCCTGCAGACCTCGACCGACGGCGTGAACTGGAAGACCGTGCGGACAGAGTCCGCCGCGTTCGGCTACCAGGCGCCGCGGCCCACCGCGCCGGACCTGAACTACCGGACGTTCACCATCGACAAGCCCGTGCAGGCGCAGTACATCCGCTTCTGGACGGACTCGGCGCAGGGTGAGACGAAGACGGTCGTGCAGACCGCCGAGGTGCAGGTGTTCTCCGGCAAGGTCAAGGGAATCGACCCGCTCCCGCCGCTGCCGCCCGACGAGCCGATCAGCGACACGGGCACCATCGCGGTGGCCAACCCGTCCACTGGCACGGCGCCGACCGGCGTCACGGCCGCGGCACTGACGGCGGCGTGCGGCGTGCCCACAGCGCCCGCGCAGGGCGCCGACGGGTGGGTCACCGAGGTCCCGCCGAGCTTTGGCGACGGCGCGCACAACGTCGCGGTCAAGGGTGATTCGTCCGCGCCGTACGACCTCGACCTGTATTTCTATGACGCCGCCTGCCAGCCCACCGGGTCGGCCGCCTCGTCGGCGGCGGACGAGTCGGGGACGCTGCCCAGCGACACCCGCTATGTCCTGACCCAGCTCTGGCTCGGCGCCGCGGTGCCGATCACGCTGACCGCGACAGACACCCAGTAGGACAGCACCGGTGGCCGCGAATCCTTTCGCGGTCACCGGTCCTGTCGGGAAGAAGGTGCTCCACAGGCCGATTCGGTGGGAAGTTTGTCGGAAATTCGGGCTACGTGCCGCCATTTGGCGGCTAGTGGCGCGTGATCCCTCGTGGCAGGTTCGGGCGATCCGACCAGGAGGTAGGGATCTATGCGCGTGCGATCACAACTCGCCATGTCCGCCACGGTGACCGCGGCGGTGGCGATGCTGGTGTCCACCCCGGCCAGTGCGGCCTCGGACAGCGCGGCGCCGTCCCCGGGGGCGCCCGGAATCGGTGACCCGTACTACCCGGGCGACGGCAACGGCGGCTACGACGTCTCCCACTACGACATCCGCTTGAGCTACAAGCCCTTCCGCGACGAACTGTGGGGCACGACGACGGTCACCGCGACCGCCACCCAGGACTTATCCCGGTTCAACTTGGACTTCCTGCTCAAGGTGGACTCCGTGCGGGTGAACAACGCCGTCGCGGCGACCCGCTCGAAGGACGGCGAGTTGGTGGCCACCCCCGCCAGGCCCATCGCCAAGGGCACCGTCATGACCATCGTGGTCAGCTACAAGGACACCCCGGGCAAGTACGAGCGCTACGGCTACAACGCCTGGAAGATCGGCGCCGACGGCGGCGCGCTCGCCGCGGACGAGCCGCAGATCGCGCCGTGGTGGTACCCGAGCAACGACCACCCGCTGGACAAGGCGACGTTCGACGTCTCCGTGGCCGCGCCCAAGGACTACAAGGTGATCTCCAACGGTGTCCTCGTCGGCACCCAGCAGCAGATCGACGGCTGGGTCCGGTGGAACTGGCGCAGCGTCAAGCCGCAGGGCACCTATGAGACCCTGCTCGCGGTCGGGAAGTTCGAACTGCGCAACCAGACCGAGCCCAACGGCCAGTCCTTCGTGACCGCGTACGGCGACGACTTGATCTACGGTGACGCCGCCCGGGCCAGTGTGGAGCGCACGCCGGAGATCGTCGAGTTCCAGGAAACCCAGTTCGGGCCGTACCCGTTCGAGGCGCAGGGCGGCGTGGTGAGCACCGCGATCGCGTTCGCGCTGGAGAACCAGACCCGGCCGATCTACAGCGACCGGTTCTTCCGCCGCGGCTCCAACACCTACGTCGTCGCGCACGAGAACGCCCACCAGTGGTTCGGCGACTCGGTGTCGGTCGCCGAGTGGAAGGAGATCTGGCTCAACGAGGGCTTCGCCACCTACGCGGAGTACCTGTGGTCGGAGTACCTCGGCGAGGGCACGCCCGCGCAACTCGCGCAGTACACCTACGACTCGATCCCGGCCGAGGACCCGTTCTGGCAGGTGCTTCCCGGCGATCCCAGTGCGGCCGGGCAGTTCGACGACGCGGTCTACGACCGGGGTGCGATGACCCTGCAGGCACTGCGCACCGCGATGGGTGACGCCGCGTTCTTCAAGACCCTGCGCACCTGGACCGCCGACCACCAGTACGGCAACGTCACCACCGAGCAGTTCCGGGTCCTGGCGGAGAAGACGTCCGGAAAGGACCTTGGGGCGCTGTTCACCACGTGGCTCTACACCGCGGGCAAGCCCGCGGTCGGACCTAACGGGCCCACCACGGCCGGTCGCTCCGGGGTGGAACCACGTTCGTTCCGGGCCATCCAGGAGACACACGAGATGCTCGCGCACAGCGGTCACGGGCACACCTGACCGGTCGATTCGCCGGGCGCGGACTCCCGTGCCCGGCGAATCGTGTCGAGCTAAGAGATCTTCTCCTCCGGCCGTGCGGTCGCGGCCACCTGGCGGGCATAGCGGGCGCCCGCGGCCAGCAGGATCAGGCCCGCGCACAGGAAGACCGCGACCCTGGCCATGCCGTCCAGCGCGGCCAGGTCGAACAGGATGAGCTTCAGCACGGCGGCGCCCACGAGCACCAAGCCGATCACCCGCAGCGCCACCACATTGATCCCGCGCACGAGCAACACCAGGGCGGCCGCGGTCCACGAGACCGTGATGAGCACGTGTCCCACCAGGAAGCCGGACCGGCCGGGGATGGCCAGCAGCGCCGCGGTCAGCACCACACCCGCCGCGCCATAGAGCGCGGTGAAACCCGCGAACACCCACGGCGGCATGTTCGTCCCCGGCTGCCCGACCTTGCCCAGCCGCGACGCCGTCCACGGCAGCGCCACCGAGACCGCGAGGATCAGCGCGGCGACAAGGCAGGCGCCCGCCAGCTTCCCCGTCGTCCACGGCCGGAACTCCGCGATCATCGTCGGCGGGAAGTCCTTGCTCCAGGCGAGCATGGCGCCGACCACGGCGAAGGCGAGCCCGCCGCCGAGCGCGAAGGCCTGCCGCACCCGCCAGGCGACCAGGGTGAGCAGCAGGGCCTCGGCGAGGAGGACGGCGGTCCGGGCGGTGCCGTCGAACTGGGTGACCGTCGCCTGGAAGGCCGCGACCATCCCGGCGACACCGGCGAGCTGCCCGGCCGCGCCACGAACGGCCGCGCACACGCCCAGCAGGACCACAGCGGCCCCGCCCGCGAGCAGGACGGCTTGGGTCTTGGGCAGGAACAGCGCGGCGATCAGCGTGGGCGTGGCGGCGAGCGCCACCAGTGCGAGGGCCGCCGGGTCCTCGGGGCGGCGGCGGGTCGCCAGCACCGCCAACCCGACACCGATCACGCCCGCGCCCACCGCGGCAGCCGTGTTCGTCCAGGAGCCGGGCTTTGCGAGCACGAGCGTGCTCGCCGCGGAAGCCAGCAGCGGCGGGATCCCCGCGCCGAGGGCGACCGGAGTCCATTCCTTGCTCAGCTGCACGGGCACGGTCGCCAGTTGGACCACCAGGAGGAAAGTCACCAGGGTCGGCGTGAATCCCTGGGTGATGAGGGGAGCGCACACCGCGCAGCCCAGGACGACGGCTGCGCCCAGCAGTGCGGAATCCCACTGGGTGGCGAGGTGCAGCCCACCGACCACGACAGCGAGACCGAGTCCCAGGCCCACGACGACGGGCAGGTACTCGTAGAGGGTGGTGGCCGCGATGATGTCGAGGTAGAGCACGGCGAAACCGGTTGCCGCCAGGGCGAACGCGCCGGTGCGGCCCGCCGGGTCGCGATGCAGGCGCAGCCCGACCGCGATCAGGGCCAGCCCGAAGACGGCGCCGACGAGGACGCGGGGGAGCGGCCCGAGCCAGCCGCGCTGGATCGCCAGCACGAGTAGCAGGACGATCCCGAGGAGTGTGACGGCGCCGCCGATCCAGGCGAGCAGCCTGCTCCCGGCGCCTTCCTTGCCCAGCTTCTCGCCCAGCGACTCCCGGCGGATGGGCGCGGGCATCGGCCCCATGGGGCGCGGCATCGGGCCCATGCCCTGTCCCAAGCTCGGTCCCATGCCTGGCCCCACTGTCGGGAAGCCACCGGGCGGCTGACCCGCGTGCTGGACCATCGGTGGCGACGGCCAGGCGTAGGCGGGCGGAGCCTGCGGTGCGGACGGCCGCACGGGCGCGGCGTAGGGCGCCGGAGCCTGCGGTGTCGCCACTTCATCCGAGGGCTGGGTCGAAGACTGCAGGGTCCGCAGTTCCGCGCCGACCATGGTCAGGCGGCGCCCGAGTTCGTCGATCTCCTCGGCGAGACGCGCGAGTGTGGTCCTCTCGACTGACATGCGCTGAGGATGGCCCAGTCAGGTCGCGAAGAGATCCGTAGCACTACTCAGGCACGGTGACGATTGAGTCTCGCCGAGCCGCCCGACCCGGCTGCCGGGCGGCTTCAGCTGGCTAGAGCCGGTTTTGCAGGGCGTCCGCGGCGGCCAACAGGTCGGCGGCCCAGCGGGCGCCCGGTCGGCGGCCCATCCGGTCGATGGGCCCGGACACCGAGACGGCGGCCACAACAGTGCCCGTGGCGTCGCGGACCGGGGCCGAAACACTGGCCACGCCCGGTTCCCGCTCGGCGACGCTCTGCGCCCATCCGCGCCTGCGGACCTCAAGCAGGGCGCGCTCGCCGAACACCGCGTCGGCCAGGAGGCTGCGCTGCGTGGCGGGATCGGCCCACGCGGCAAGCACCTTGGCGCCCGACCCGGCGGTCATCGGCAGGCGGGTTCCAACTGGGACGGTGTCACGCAACCCGCTCTGCGGCTCCGCCGAGCACACGCAGATGCGGTGCAGGCCGTCGCGGCGGTAGAGCTGGACGCTCTCGCCGGTCCGGTCGCGTAATCTCGGTAACACCGCGGTGGCCGCGTCGAGCAGCGGGTCGGTCGCGCCGCCCGCCAGCTCGCCCAGCGCCGCCCCCGGCCGCCACCGACCGTCAGAACCCCTGCGTAGCAGGCGATGCACTTCAAGGCCGACCGCCAGGCGATGGGCCGTGGCCCTGGGCAGTCCGGTCTTGGTGCACAGCTCCGCCAACCCGCAGGGCTCCTTGGCCACGGCCTGCAGTACGGCCATTGCCTTGTCCAGAACCCCGATGCCGCTATGCTGTCCCACAACTCGATACTACGTTCCCGTTATATGGGACGTCCAGTCCGTGGGAAGTTGATGGTGATGAGCGATGGCTAGAACGCTCGCCGAGAAGGTTTGGGACCAGCATGTGGTGCGTCGTGGCGACGGCGCCGAACCTGACCTGCTCTACATCGACCTGCACCTCATTCATGAGGTGACCAGTCCGCAGGCGTTCGACGGCCTGCGGCTGGCCGGTCGACCGGTGCGCAGGCCCGATCTGCACATCGCCACCGAGGACCACAATGTGCCAACGATTGGGATCGACCTCCCAATCGCTGATCCCGTGTCCCGCACCCAGGTCGAGACGCTGCGCCGCAACTGCGCGGAGTTCGGTGTGCGGCTGCACCCGATGGGCGATGCCGAGCAGGGCATCGTGCACGTCGTGGGCCCGCAGCTCGGACTGACCCAGCCGGGAATGACCGTGGTGTGCGGCGACAGCCACACCTCCACGCACGGCGCGTTCGGCGCGCTGGCCTTCGGCATCGGCACGTCCGAGGTCGAACACGTGATGGCCACCCAGACCCTGCCGCTGCGTCCATTCAAGACGATGGCGATCACCGTGAACGGTGAGCTGCGGCACGGTGTCACCGCGAAGGACGTCATCCTCGCCGTCATCGCCCAGATCGGCACCGGCGGCGGGCAGGGCTACGTCCTGGAGTACCGCGGCAGCGCCATCGAGACGCTGTCGATGGAAGCGCGGATGACGGTCTGCAACATGTCCATCGAGGCCGGTGCCCGCGCGGGCATGATTGCCCCCGACGACACGACTTTCGAGTACCTCAAGGGCCGTCCGCACGCCCCGCGGGGCGCGGACTGGGACGCCGCCGTCGCCGCGTGGCGCGAGCTGCGCACCGACGATGACGCCGTTTTCGACGAGGAAATCGTCATCGACGCCGACTCGCTCGCGCCGTTCGTGACGTGGGGCACCAACCCCGGCCAGGGGCTGCCGCTCACCGCGAGCGTGCCGAACCCGGCCGACATCGCCGACGAGAACGAGCGCGTCGCCGCCGAGAAGGCGCTGACGTACATGGACCTCATCCCCGGCACGCCGCTGCGCGACATCCACGTCGACACGGTGTTCCTGGGCTCCTGCACCAACGGCCGCATCGAGGACCTGCGGGCGGCGGCGGACATCATCCGCGGCCACCACGTGGCCGAGAACGTGCGGATGCTCGTGGTGCCCGGGTCAATGCGGGTGCGTGCGCAGGCCGAATCCGAGGGCCTGGACAAGGTCTTCCTCGACGCGGGCGCCGAATGGCGGCAGGCGGGCTGCTCGATGTGCCTGGGCATGAACCCCGACCAGCTCGCCCCCGGCGAGCGCAGCGCGTCGACGTCGAACCGCAACTTCGAGGGCAGGCAGGGCAAGGGCGGCCGCACCCATCTGGTGTCCCCGCTCGTCGCCGCGGCCACCGCCGTGCGCGGCACCCTGTCCACCCCCGACGACCTGAACTGAGGACGGAGAACACCATGGAGCCGTTCACCACCCACACCGGCGTCGGTGTGCCCCTGCGCCGGTCCAACGTGGACACCGACCAGATCATCCCGGCCGTCTACCTCAAGCGGGTCACCCGCACGGGTTTCGAGGACGGCCTGTTCGCCGCCTGGCGCGCCGACGAGCAGTTCATCCTCAACCAGGAGCCCTACAAGGCGGGCAGCGTCCTGGTCGCCGGACCCGACTTCGGCACCGGATCCTCCCGCGAGCACGCGGTGTGGGCACTGTCGAACTACGGGTTCCGGGTCGTCATCTCCTCGCGGTTCGCCGACATCTTCCGCGGCAACGCGGGCAAGCAGGGCCTGGTGGCCGCCCAGTGCGAGCAGTCTGATATCGAACTGCTCTGGAAGATCCTGGAAGCCGAGCCCGGCACCGAGGTCACGGTGGACCTGGTGGAGAAGACAGTCCGGGCAAAGGATTTCACCGCCCCGTTCTTCGTGGACGACTACACCCGCTGGCGGCTGCTCGAAGGGCTCGACGACATCGCCCTGACCCTGCGTCACGAGGCCGCCGTGACCGAGTTCGAGCAGGCCAGGCCCAAGTGGAAGCCGGTCACGACCCCGGTCGCCACCACCTGATCGACTCCCGGATTCCCTTCCCCCAAGGGGTATCCGAGGACCACAATCCAGCCGCCGACTTTCAGCGCGACGCACCCGATTTCGCCGATTTCGACCCCTCGGGGGGCCGAACATCGCACGATGCAAGGAAAAATCGGGCGCGTCGCGTGGAAATTACGCGCCTATAGGCATACGGTGGCGTGAAGTCGGCCAAATTGGGCCGTTAACGGCAGTGTGGTCTCTTACGGAGGACTGAAGGGTGAACAAGGCCCAACTCATCGAGGCGTTGTCCGAGCGTCTTGGCGACAAGAAGGCCGCAGGCGCTGCGGTCGACGGTCTCGTCGACGTGATCGTTCGTACGGTCAACAAGGGCGAGAAGGTCAACATCACCGGCTTCGGCGTGTTCGAGAAGCGCGCTCGCGCTGCCCGCACCGCGCGCAACCCTCGCACCGGCGAGACGGTGAAGGTGAAGAAGACCAACGTTCCCGCGTTCCGCGCGGGCACGATGTTCAAGGAGGTCGTGAGCGGGACGAAGAAGCTGCCCAAGGTGGCGGCCACTCGTCCGGCGGCAGCGGCGGCCAAGGCCCCCGCGGCTCGCGGTACCGCGACGACGACCCGGACCACCCGGGCGGCGGCGGGCACCACGGCGCGTCCCACGGCTACGCGTAGCACCACCACGCGAACCCGCGCGGCGGCGGCGAAGCCCGCGGCGGCCCCCAAGGCCACCACGGCTCGCGCGACCACCAGGGCCACGGCGGCGAAGACCACCGCGGCGAAGACGACGGCCGCCAAGGCGGCCCCGAATGCAGCGGCGAAGACCACCGCGGCCAAGACGACCGCGGCGAAGGCCACGGCCGCCAAGGCGGCCCCGAAGGCAGCGGCGAAGACCACCGCGGCCAAGAAGCCGGCAGCGGCCAAGGCCACCACCGCCAAGAAGACGACCGCGGCGAAGACCACCGCGGCCAAGGCGACGGCGAAGGCCACCCCGGCCAAGCGGACCGCCAAGAAGTAGTAGTCATATAGGCACATCGCGAGAGCCCCGCACGCTTCTCCCGTGCGGGGCTCTGCTATTGGCGCAGGCTTCGCCTGCGCGGCTCGGCCGCTTTGATGGTGACGTTTCGGGGGTCCCGCACGAACACTGCCAACTTCGATGGCGTGTCCG
>NZ_JBOHGC010000610.1:0-1617 GCF_050699995.1 Actinokineospora sp.
GGTCGCGGCGAGCGCGCTGATCGCGGCCGGGTCGCGGGCCGCCGACGCCGCGCCCTGGGCCGCGCGGACCGCGAACAGGGACAGCGGTGTCGTGGCCACCAGCAAGAGCACCGAAGCGACCAGTCGCACGGCCACCGCGGTGAGATACCCCGTCCGCACCCCGCACCGGTCGACGACGGCTCCCATGAACGGCTTGACGGCGGGTTCGACCAGCGCCTTCATCCCGATCAGCAGGCCGATCTGGGTCAGGGACATGCCCAGCTCCAAGGCATAGAGCGGCAGGGCGAAGGTCACGATGCCGAACCCGAGCCGGGTGGTGAACGACTCGGCGGTGACGGCGGCGATCAGCCCGCAGCTCACCACGACACCTTCGGCGCCGCGGTCACCAGTGACATGACGAGACCTGGGCGGCGGCCGCGACGACGAGATCGGCGATGGTCTGCGGGGCCTCGTCGACGCCGGTGTAGTTCGGGAAGTCGTTGACATCGACCACGAGCGGGCCCTCGGGTGAGGGCAGCACGTCGACCCCGTACAGGAATAGGCCGAACGCGTCGCGGCAGGCGTGCGCGAGGGCGCGGAGTTCGGGGCCGACCGGCAGCGGCCGAGGGATGTCCGCGCCCCGCGCCAACGGGGAGCGGCGACGCACCGCCCACACCGCGTCCCCGGCCCCGTACAGCTTGAGGTCGACCCCGTCGACGTCGACGTACTGCTGTGCGACGGTGACAGAGCCCGTGGGCCAGGCGATCCCGGACAGCTCCTCGGGCCGGTCCACCCGGACGATGCCCTGCGCGTTGTCGCCAAGGGCCGGCTTGAGCAGCATCGGCCATGCGGTCGACGGCAGGTCGCGCAGCAGGCGCGGGTCGCCGGTGAGGAACGTGCGCGGTGTGGGGATTCCCCGTTCCGCGAGCACCATCGTGGCGTGCGCCTTGTCCTTGACCGCCAGCACTTCGGTGTGGGAGTTGAGGCAGTCGGCTCCGTCCATTTCGGCCTGGCACAGGATGGAAAGGCCGAACGGGTCTCTTGTCCGCGCGACGACGACATCGCCCGGGGCGGGCCGTGCCGACAGACCGGAACCGACCTCGTTGACCGTCTCGTCGGCGATGAGCAGCTTGATCGGCCGCCTGCCGTCGAGCGCACAGGCGAGTGCCGCGGGCATGCGCTGACCGAGGTAGCGGCGGTCGGTGAGTATCCACACGGTCGGCGTGCCGACCTCGGCGATCGAGTCTCGCGGCACCACGCACCTCGCCTTCGTTCGACCACGACCAGCGTCGACCGCGACGGTGAATGACGGATGAGGCCTTGATGAGTCACTGCTCATCTTCGGCTCGATCCGCTCGATGAGTGGGCACGTCCACTCGCGCGAACCCACGTCAAGGCCGAAGATGAAGAGATCCTCATCCGCGCCTCATCTTGTGGTTGCGGTGACAGGGGAAGGTCAGGCCATGGAACTCAGACGTCGGATCGCGGTCTTGGCGTCAGTGGCCGCGCTGCCGGTGGGCGCGGTGTTGGCCAGCTATGCCTTGCCCGACACGCCCGCGCCCACTGTGCCCGCCGAGGTTCGGATCGGTGGCTTCACCGATCCGGCCGTAAGGGTGGGACCAGGTAGTGACACAGCCC
>NZ_JBOHGC010000611.1:0-3642 GCF_050699995.1 Actinokineospora sp.
GAGGTCGTCCCCGGCGGCTGGCGCCTCGACCACGATGGGCGGGGGTCGTTTCTCGGCATGGACTTCGCGCCCGCGGAGGCGAAGGTCGAAGACTTCCTCGCCAAGCACGACCACCTGTGCACATCCCCGGAATCCGGCTTCGTCCGCGTGGTCACGGTGTCGAACCGCGACGGCAAAGCCATCCGCGAACTACGCGGCCGCCTCTACAAGGAAACCACCGCGACCGGCGTCACCCACACCACGATCGACGACCGGGCCGACTACTTCGGGCTGCTGGGCGACGTCTTCGGCCTGACCCTCCCGGAAATCGGCGTGGACCGCCGAGACGTCCTGTGGGCCCGACTGTGCGTGGACCACGACCAGTACTTGGCGGGCAAAGGCGCCCGCCGCCGAGCCGCGGCCGCGGATCAGTAGTAGTACGGGAAGCGGGACCAGTCCGGGTCCCGCTTCTCCAGGAACGAGTCGCGGCCCTCGACGGCCTCATCGGTCATGTAGGCCAACCGGGTGGTTTCGCCTGCGAAGATCTGCTGGCCGACCAAGCCGTCGTCGATCGCGTTGAACGCGTACTTGAGCATCCGCTGCGCGGTCGGCGACTTGCCGTTGACCTCCCGTGCCCACTCCAGCGCGGTCGCCTCCAGCTCCGCGTGCGGCACGGCCTGGTTCACGGCGCCCATCTTGACCATGTCCTCAGCGGTGTACGTGCGGCCGAGGAAGAAGATCTCGCGCGCGAACTTCTGCCCGACCTGCCGGGCCAGGTACGCCGAGCCGAAACCGCCGTCGAAGCTGCCCACGTCGGCGTCGGTCTGTTTGAAGCGGGCGTGCTCGGTGCTGGCGAGCGTCAGGTCGCACGTCACGTGCAGGCTGTGCCCGCCGCCCGCGGCCCAGCCGGGGACGACCGCGATGACGACCTTCGGCATGAACCGGATCAGCCGCTGGCACTCCAGGATGTGCAGCCTGCCCGCGCGCGCCGGGTCGACCGTCTCGGCGGTGTCACCGGAGGCGTACTGGTAGCCGGTGCGGCCACGAATGCGCTGGTCACCGCCGGAACAGAACGCCCAGCCGCCGTCCTTGGCCGACGGGCCGTTGCCGGTGATGAGGACGCAGCCGACATCGGAGCTCATCCGCGCGTGGTCGAGCGCGCGGTACAGCTCGTCGACCGTGTGCGGCCGAAACGCGTTGCGCACCTCGGGCCGGTCGAACGCGATCCGCACGGCGCCCGTGTCCACGGCGCGGTGGTAGGTGATGTCGGTGAAGTCGAACCCGTCGATCTCGCGCCACTGCGCCGGGTCGAACAGCTCGGATACATCGCGGTCAGCCACACCGCGAGCATGCCGGCGCACCTGTGGACAGTCGTTCGCGGGGTTGCGGGTCGGCGTGTAAAGCTGGGGGTGTGCACGACCTGGACTCGGCTCTGGAAGTGATTCGCGCGCGGGACGACACCGCGGCGAAGCACGCGCACGCCCTCTGGCAGGTGATGCGCGCGACAGCCGCCCATCCGACCAAGGTCACCAAGTACGAGGTCCAGCAGATGGTGTGGGGCACGCTGCCGCTGGCCGCCCGCCGCCCCGACGGCGCCGAGGCCTTCGACGACCTGCACGACACCTGCGAGGCCTTCGCCGAGCTGCTCGACCTCCTCGGCCACCACGACTACGCCTGCCTCTGCCGCGACACCACCACCCACGACATCCTCGACGCCGCCCGCCATGACGACCGCTACCGCGGGTTGGTCGAGCGGGCTTGGCGCTCCTCCGGCGTCTACCCGCCCGACCCGCCCACCCTGACCTGGTCAGACCATGCGGGCGACGTCGAACAGGCCCTCCGCGCGGCCGCGGGCCGGATGCTGGAGGAAGCCATCGACGCGGGCACCCTGAGCGCCGACGCCACCGACGAGTCCGAGCGCGTCGAGCTGGTGCTGCGGCTGCTGATGAGCCCGGACACCAGCGGCGAGGACACCTGGTTCGGCAAACTCCTCGACGAACGCCTCGACTCGTGGATCCTCGGCCGCGGCAGCCAGACCCGCCGCGAGGTCATGGTCCGGCTGCGTCCCGACATCCGCAGGCCGCCCGAAGCCGCGGGCTACGACCTCCCGGCGTTGGAAACCCTCCTCGACGCCTGCCGCGGCAAGGGCGCCCGCCTCACCGAACGCGGCTACCTGCCCACCGCCCTGGTCGCCGAACTGGCCGCGGTCATGCCCACCTGCCGCGAAGCCCCCACGTCCGGCCGCGGCGAGTCCGCCTGGCCGCCGATCCGGCTTCTGCGGGAGTTGGCCACCGACTTCGGCCTGGTCGAGCGCGCAGGCCCACGGCTCGTCCTGACCGAACGCGGCGAGACCGTCGTCGACGACCCGGACGCCCTGCTCATGGCCGTCGGCGAGACCATCGTCGCCACCGACCGCCCCGCCATGGCCGTCATCCAGGAAGTAGTTCTCGGGGCGCTGCTGTTGGAGGACCGGATGTCCCCCGACCGCATCGTCGCCAAGATCACCCACGTGCTCACCGAGGACACCTGGACCGACCCCGCGGGCGTCCCCCTGGGTGAGCCCCACGCCCGCGAAGCAGCCTCCCGCTTCCTCAAAATCCTAAGAACCCTCGACGCCCTCGACGCCGACTGGAACGCCCGCCGCGTAGGCCTCACCGACGCAGGCACCTCCATAGCCCGCTGGGCGTTGCGCACGCAGGTCCTGTTCCCACCCCCCACCCTCCCGTGACCCCCACCCCGTGGTCGGCACACGCGAGTCCCACGTTCGCGACATCGAGTCCCACGTTCGCGACGCCGAATCCGGGGCTGGCACGCGCGAGTCGCCCGGCCAGGCAAGTGAGTTGCCCCGCCCCGCGAGTCGGAGTCGCGACCGTGAGTCGCAAGTCAGGGACCGCGGGCCGCCCGCTCGTGGTCGATCGGAATGGAGTCGAGTGAACCCGTCCACCGCGATGGCGACCGTCGTCGTCGACGAGCTGGTGCGTAACGACGTGCGGCACATCGTCCTGTGTCCCGGCTCCCGCAACGCCGCCCTGTCCTTCGCCCTCCACAAGGCGTCGCTGGCCGGGGCGCTCACCCTGCATGTCCGCGTCGACGAGCGGTCGGCCGCCTTCTTCGCCCTCGGCGTCGGCAAGGCCACCGGCCGCCCAGCCGCCGTGGTCTGCACGTCCGGCACCGCCGTGGCCAACCTGCACCCGGCCGTCCTCGAAGCCCACCACTCCGGCATCGGCCTGCTCCTGATCACCGCCGACCGCCCACCCGAGCTGCACGGCACCGGCGCCAACCAGACCATCGACCAGCGCAACATCTTCGGCAGCTCCGCCGTCGCCGTCGACTTCCCCGTGGCCGAGGCGCGCGCCGGGCTGAACCCGGTGTGGCGTGGCCTGGTCTGCCGTGGTGTCGCGCGCGCCGAGACCGGGCGTCCGGTCCAGCTAAACATCCCGTTCCGCGAGCCGCTCGTCCCCACCGACGCCGCCGACTGGCCCGACACCCTCGACGGCCGCCCCGACGGCTCCCGCTGGACCACCTCGTCGGCCGCGCGCACCGTCCCCGGCAACCGGGTCGACTTCCCGCTGCCCGCCCGGTCCCTCATGGTCGTCGGCAGCGGCGACCCCGCCCGCGCCGCATCAGCCGCGGCGGTGGCGGCGAAGGCGGGCTGGCCGGTGG
>NZ_JBOHGC010000612.1:0-1246 GCF_050699995.1 Actinokineospora sp.
CCTCGCGCTCTTCGGGGAAGAACTGGGTCACCAAGCCGCCCCCGGGCTCGGTCGTCACCCGCACCCGGCGCTGGGCCGCGCTCTGGGTCTGCGGGAAGCCGAAGGTCACCGTCACCACCTGGCGCCCGGCCGGCGCGGCGGGGTCCTCCGGCGCCAGCGACACCCCAACCCGCGGCGTGTGATCCACCACCAGCCTGGCCGTCGCCTCCGTCCGGTAGGCCGGATCGCTTGCCTTGTTGCAGGCCACGGCCACCGCCGTGATCTCGTGCGCCCCCTGCCGCCAGCAGGCGGTGTCGATCTCCTTGGTCCAGGTGCCGGCGACCTCCTCGGGGGTGAACGCGTAGGTCGCCACGCCATCGACGTACACGTCGATGCGCCGGCTGCCGGCGCCGGGGGTGTTCTCGAAGTTGAACGGGACGGACAGGGTGGCCAGCCCCGTCGGGTCCGGGCCGCTGACGCTCACCCCGACCTCGGGCTTGGTGCCGACGGTGATGGTCGTCGTCGCCTCGTCGTGATAGGTCGGGTCCGACTGATTGCACGCCCGCGCCTGGACGAACACCTCGTGCGCTCCCTCCTTCCAGCAGGCCGTGCTCAGAGCCCGCGTCCAGGTGCCGGACTCCTCCTCCGGGCTGGTGGCGAAGGCGAATGCCCCATCGACGAAGACATCGAGGCGCCGCCCGCCGGCGACCCCGGTGTTGGGAAAGGTGAAGGGCACGGACAGAGTCCCGTTGCCCAAGGCATCGGGGCCGCTGTAGGACACCGACACCGTCGGCGTCGTGTTGACCGTGAAGGCGGTCTCGGCGCTGCCCGCGTCGAACTCGCAGCTCGCGGTGCCGTCGGGCACGGGCACGAGCTTGCCGCACTCGCAGGCGGCGCCGAGCGTGTGCGAGCCGGTGCGCATGCAGGTCGTCGACCGCGTGTAGCTGTGGCTGCAGCTTGCGACGATGCCGCACTGGCGCCCGCCGTCCTGGACGCCGTCGACGAAGAAGAAGATGCGGGTGTTGGACCCCGCGCAGGCGCCGCTGCTGGTGCCCGAGACGTCGATCGCCGGCTGCGACCCCGACGCCGCGACCGTGCAGGAGCAGGCCGCGGCAACTGGTCGAGAAGCAAGGAGCACGAAAGAGACCGCCGTGAGAATGCGAAGGAAGGAGCTTCGGGCGGAGGCAGAAGAGTTCATCGAGATCTCCCCTAGACCGATGGTCTGGTCGATAAGACCTGCGTCGCGGAGGGCTATCGCTCCCCGGCG
>NZ_JBOHGC010000613.1:0-4939 GCF_050699995.1 Actinokineospora sp.
CTGTGGTTACCGCCTGCGGCGATGCGGCGGTTCGTCCACATCGATCGGCTCCGGCACGTCGTGCTGCGGCACCTGCCGCGACAGGTCGCGCTGTGCCACGTTGGGCTGCTCCACGTCACGCTGCGGCACGTCGCGCGGCTGCGGGACGTCATGGGTGCGCGGGTCGATCGGGGCCGCGGGCTGGACCGACTGCGGTTCGGCCCACTGGGTCTCGTCGAGCCGCGCCCTGGCCGCGTCCTCGTCCACCTGGGCCTCGTCGGCCGCGCTGTAGGTGTCGTAGGTGCGCTCGCGGATGGTGAAGCGGCCCAGGGCCACCGCCGCGAGGAACACGATGAGCGCGCCGAGGCCGGTGTGGAACGCCAGTTCGGTCAGCACCTGGGCGGCCGTGGACGAGCCCACCGGCTCACCGGTCGCGGGGGTGCCGTTGTTCCACAGCCTGCTGATGGCGGGGCCGACGATGAACCAGGCGCCGCCGACCGCGGCGAGCCAACCCCAGAAAACGCCGCCGCCACGCCGGTTGGTGGCCATCAGGCCCAGCCCGCCGAGCAGCACGGCCAGACCGGGCAGGATGTTGAGCACGAGCCGGTTGCCGGTGAACGTCCACGCCGTGTCCGGGGTGTACGCGAGCGAGAAGTACGGCCCGATCAGGGGTATCAAGGCACCCCACGCCCCGAGCAGCACCAGCAGCAGGCCGTTGATGGCACCACGCCGCCGGGGGATCTCAGAGCTCGTGGTGAGCTCTCTGGATGCGCTGACATCCGGGTCATAGCTGGTCATCAGGTACTCCTTCCGACACCAGGCAGGTACCCAGGGCGGCGCCGGTTCATACCTGAATGGCGCTCACGGCTGAGTGATTCCCTCGCGCAGCGTCTGCAGGGTCTTGCTGAGCAGGCGTGACACGTGCATCTGGGACAGGCCGACCCGGTTGGCTATCTCGGTCTGGGTGAGGTTGCCGTAGAAGCGCAGCAGGAGGATCCGGCGTTCCCGCGCGGGCAGCCTGCCCAGCAGCGGACGCAGCGTCTCGGTGTTCTCCACCTCGTGGAACGCCTCGTCCTCGACGCCGATCCGGTCGGCGACGGGCGCTGTGTCCTCGTCCGGCCCGATCATCTCGTCGAGCGACCGCGAGCGGTACACGGCGCCCGCCTCGAGGCCCTCGTACACCTCCTCGGTGGAAATCCCCAGGTGGGCGGCGATCTCACTGGGGGTGGGCGCGCGGCCGAGGGTCTGCGACAGCTTCGAGCCCGCGGCGGTCACCGCGAGGTGGCGTTCCTGCAGGCGGCGCGGCACCCGGATGGCCCACCCGGAGTCGCGGAAGTGCCTGCGGACCTCGCCCATCACCGTGGGGATGGCGAAGGACAGGAAATCCGTGCCCCGGTCGGGGTCGAAGCGGTCGATGGCGTTGAGGAGACCCACAGTCGCCACTTGCAGCAGGTCGTCGTGCGCTTCGCCGCGGTGGCTGAACCGCTGCGCGATGTGCTCGGCGATGGGCAGGTGCCCGGTCACGAGCTGCTCCCGCAGGTGGGCCCGGTCCGGGGAGTCGGCGGGCAGCTCCGCCATGGCTTCGAACAGTGGCCGCAGGTGTCCGTAGCCCTCCGACGAGTCTCGGCAGGCGGCGCTGGTCAACTGCGGTTGGGTCATGCCCGCTCCCGTTCCAGGCTTGGGTCTGCGTGTGGGTCGTTGATTGGTGGACTACCACCGATCGGCGATCCTCATGCGTCCCCCAGCCGGGTGCGGCTGGATAATACCTGGTCAGAACCCCTTTAGCGCGGGTGGAGCTCGGCGGCGACCAAGCGCGCGATGTCGGCGACGATGCGGTTCTGTCCAGGAGTGGTCGGGTCGGTCCGGGTCGTGTAGACGGCGATGACCAGCGGAGCCGCGCCGGGCGGCCAGGCGACGGCGATGTCGTTGAGGGCGCCGTAGTCGCCGCCGCCGGTCTTGTCCCCCGTCGTCCAGTCCTTCGGCAGGCCTGCCCGGATTCGCTCGTCGCCGGTTTTGTTGTCGATCAGCCAGCCGGTGAGCTCAGCCCGGTCGTCGGGGTGCAGGGCGTCGCCGAGGACCAACTTGCGGAGATCCCGTGCGACGGCGTCGGGCGTGCTGGTGTCGCGCGGGTCGCCGGGGAGGTTGGTGTTGAGTTCGGTCTCGTAGCGGTCGAGCCGGGTCCAGCGGTCGCCGAGCGTGCGGGCGAACTCCCCGATGCCGGAGGGGCCGCCGAGGAGGCGCAGCAGGAGATTGCCCGCGGTGTTGTCGCTGGTGGTCATGGTGGCGGCGCAGAGGGCCCGCACGATCATGCCGGTGTCGACGTGCAGTTCGGTGACGGGGGAGTGCTTCACGAGGTCGGCGTGGGTGTAGTGGATCACCCGCTCCATCAGGGTCGGGTCGGTGGTGCGGGCGAGTTGCAGGATCGCCGCCGAGGCAAGGCATTTGAAGGTGGAGCAGAGCGCGAACCGTTCGTGCGCGCGGTATCGGATGGTTCTGCCGGTACCGGTGTTGATCGCGGTGACGCCGATGCGGCCGGGGTATGCGGCTTCCAGCTCCCGTAGCGCTCGGTTCGCGCTTGTCGCCTGTGCTTGACCGGCCGTCGCGGTGAGGAGTGGGGCGGTGATGGCGGCGGTCAGGAGGGTACGGCGTGTGTGATCGAATCCCATGTCTTGAAAGGTACAGACTATGGGTGTCGACGGTGTGGAGATCGGGTGATGCTCTTGGGGTGCTGTGTGGGTGGTTCGCGCGGCGGTTGCGATGATCGCCCGCTGTGCAGGCGACCATCGCCTCCGTCAGGCCGTTTGCCGCGCAGGAGTTCCTCGAAGGGGATCGGGTCGTCGAATCTGTCCACCCTTGTCCTGGATGGCTTGCCGCTGACCAGGTCCGCGAGTTCGCGCCCCGCCTGGGCCACCCGGTCCGCCGGTCGCGCCGAGCAGGACCGGTTTGCGGGTAAGGGAATCCGGGTCCAGAACGTCGAAGAAGGACTTGAACAGGCCGCTGTGAGAAGCGTTGAAGATCGGGGTGACGGCGATGAGGGCGTCGGATCTGACGACCGTGTCGATCGCCGTTCGCAAGGCGGGTGGTGGGAAGCCGGTCAGGAGGTTGTCGGCGATGTCGTGGGCGTGTTCGCGGAGGTTGACGACCCGCGTCTCCGCCGGGACGGCGCGCTGGACGGCCGCGGCGAGGCGGTCGGCCGGCAGGCGGGTGGACGACGGTTCGCTGAGTCCCGCGGAAACCACGGCGATGGTCGTCATCTGGCGGCCTCCACGGTCGACGCGGCGAGCAGGCTCTGGTGGGTGGGGGCCTCGGGGACGTGCGCGGGGCGCAGTGCGGCGAATTCCTTGCGTAGCACCGGGATCACTTCCTCGCCGAGCAGGTCGAGTTGCTCCAACACCGTCTTGAGGGGCAGGCCCGCGTGGTCCACAAGGAACAGTTGCCGCTGGTAGTCGCCGAAGGAGTCGCGGAACGTCAGTGTCTTGTCGATGACTTCCTGCGGGCTGCCCACCGTCAGCGGAGTCTGGTCGGTGAAGTCCTCAAGGGACGGTCCGTGGCCGTACACCGGCGCGTTGTCGAAGTACGGGCGGAACTCGCGGATCGCGTCCTGCGAGTTCTTGCGCATGAACACCTGTCCGCCGAGGCCGACGATCGCCTGGTCCGCCTTGCCGTGCCCGTAGTGCTCGAAGCGGGCCCGGTAGAGGTTGACCAACCGGATGAAGTGTTCCTTGGGCCAGAAGATGTTGTTCGCGAAGAACCGTAGTACGCGGCCTGCTCGGCGATCTCCGGGCTGCGGATCGACCCGTGCCACACGAACGGGGGCACGCCGTCGAGGGGGCGTGGGGTCGAGGTGAACGAGCGCAGCGGTGTGCGGAACCGGCCCTCCCAGTCGACGACATCCTCGCGCCACAGCCTGCGCAGCAGGGCGTAGTTCTCGATCGCCAGGTCGATGCCGTCGCGAATGTCCTTGCCGAACCACGGATAGACGGGTCCGGTGTTGCCACGGCCCATCATCAGGTCGACCCGCCCACCGGCGAGGTGCTGCAGCATCGCGAAGTCCTCGGCGATCTTCACCGGGTCGTTGGTGGTGATCAGCGTGGTGGACGTGGACAGGATCAGCCGCTCGGTGCGCGCGGCGATGTAACCCAGCATCGTGGTGGGGGAGGACGGCACGAACGGTGGGTTGTGGTGCTCGCCGGTCGCGAAGACGTCGAGCCCGACCTCTTCGGCCTTGAGCGCGATCGTGACCATCGCCTGGACGCGCTCGGCCTCCGTGGGTGTCGTCCCGGTGGTCGGGTCGGTCGTCACGTCGCCGACGCTGAAGATCCCGAACTGCATGTCCACGCCTCTTCCCGGTAGGTAGTTCAGCTCTCAACTATACCGAACAGGCCCTGATCACCGCGTATTCCCTGCCTGCCTGCCGCGACACGCAGAAGCTCCCGCCCCAAAGGTCAGGGCGGGAGCTTCTCGGGCGGGCCTTCAGACGTTGTGGTGGACGCCGCGCACGGCGAATCGCACCAGTCCTTCGACTGCCGCAGGGCTTACGCGCATCTCCACGACGGCGTGCTTGGAGTCGCGAACCGCGTCGAATGTGTCTGGCAGCTCGACACAATTGCCCTCGCTGCCGGTGGAGCTGCTCTTGCGCCAGCGGCGCGGTACGGTGCTCACTGCTTCTCCAATCGGTTGATCACTTCCGCGATGAACCCCGCGGAGTCGATGGGGTTCATCGCCTTCTCCACAACGGTTTCGACACCCGTGAGGTAGTCGGTCACGTCGGTCTCATCCAAGAGAAACGCGCCAGAGCGGTAGTGCTCGAAGTGCACGACGGGTGGCTGGTTGGAGCAATAGTCAATACCTGTGGATCAAGATCTTTTAGGCGGCTGATGGTGGGGCGGCGTGGTCGTCGGGTCGTTCGACGAGTTTGCCGCCGGTGAAGGTGGCTCCTGCGCGGACGAGGGCGACGAGT
>NZ_JBOHGC010000614.1:0-8019 GCF_050699995.1 Actinokineospora sp.
CAACTGCTTCACCAACAACGCCAACTCCTCATACGAGGGCTGCGATTCGTCGGGCACCACACCATGATCCACCCGGCGAGCCCAAAGATCAACTCACCACGCCAAGACGACCAGCTGACCAGTCACCATCCAGCAACTCGCCGAAGATCGGCATTTTTCGTTTGACGAGTCATTGATCCGCAGCCTGCATTTCATGATGCTCGGACACGACCTGGAAAAGAGTCCAGGGCGTTACCGACAAAGCGCGATCTACGTGCATGACGAAGAGGTCAACGAAGTTGTCTACGAGGGGCCAGAGTCTGACTTCCTCCAAGAGTTGATGGGCGAACTGGTAGTCGAGCTGCAGCATCCCGGCGGCTGCCCTTCGTTTGTTCGCGGTGCCATGGCGCATCTGAACCTCGTCATGATTCATCCGTTCCGAGACGGGAATGGACGCATGGCCCGAGCGCTGCAAACACTGGTCCTCGCGCGCGAGCGCAACATCGCCCCCGAGTTCAGCAGCATCGAAGAGTGGCTCGGGAAGAACACAGCCGCGTACTACGCAGTACTCGCCGAAGTCGGGCAGGGGTCCTGGCAGCCCGCCAACGACACGCAACCGTGGATCAGGTTCAACCTGATCGCCCACCACATGCAGGCTCAGACCGTGCTTCGACGGGTGACCGAAGCCGCCGAAATGTGGAGTGAGCTGGATACCGTCATAAGCCGACACGGTCTGCCAGAGCGTACAGGCTACGCCCTTTACGACGCGATGATCGGACTGCGGGTTCGACGATCACGTTACGCCCGCGAGGCGGAGATCGAGCAAGGAGCGGCGACCCGCGATCTGCGACTGCTCGTCAGTTTGGGATTGTTGGAGGCGATTGGCGAAACGCGCGGACGATTGTATGTGGCATCTCCCCGACTTCGGTCACTCCGCAACGAGGTGGCGCGAAGTCGTCAACCGTTGTTGAACCCTTACACCCAAAATCCCGAAAGCAGGCAAGAACTACGCAAACGCGTCTCCACGTTTGGGCAACGGCACGCCGACTGATGGTCCAACCGGGAGGACACGAGGCCGACGAGCAGAGTTGCTCTTCGACTTTCGCGCGGTCAGCTTCATGGGGGCTAAATGTCAGATCTGGAGGCCGGTTCAGGAGCGCCGTGCCTTCCGCGAGCCCGAGTTGGTCCTGATCAAGTTCTGGTCGAACGGGCCAGGTCGGTGATCAGGTCTGGGAGCAGGAGCTCCTCCTGAATCTGCCGTCCGGCTTCGGCCATGCGCGGGGACAGATCCGCGTCCCACACGGCGACTGCCTGACGACCGGCCAATGCCTTCCCCGCGACTCGCGTGAGCGCGTCGTTGTAGGCCCGCACGTCGAAACGCCAAGGGCGCCACGGGAAGTGTTGGGCCAAGCGGTTGGCGATGTGGACGCCGCCCCAGTCGAAGTCGCCGTGGTAAGCGAACGCCGCGCCGTCGCGAGCGAGCAGTTCCAAGAGTCTGATCACCGCTGTCGACGGCTGGCCGTTGAGGCAGACCAGCGGCGGGCAGTCCGCACCGAGTTCGTCGGCGGCGGTGGCGACGACGATCGGGTTCTCGCACACCCAGACCCGCCGTGCGCCGACACCGAGGACCGGGTCGCGGCCGAGTTGACGCAGGGTGAGCACGCATGGCTCCCCCGCGTCGCGGGCCAGTCCCAGGACACGCGCCGTGGGCGAGTCGCCGCCGCCGGGTAGGGCCAGCGACAGCACGGTGGACGAGAGTTCGTCGCGGTGGACGCCGACCGCGGCCCAGGCGGCGCGGCGTTCGGCGGCGGTTCCGGTGCCGCTGGGCGGTTTCCCGTCGAGCACCCGCGCGGCGGCCAGAACCAGCGTGGCCAGCGGGCTGCCGTCGTCGAGTGCGTGGGCCTCGTTGGTGTGGCGGGCGGCGAGCACACCCAGCGCGACACCGGGTGCGGGGAGGTCGTCGATCACCCGCACGGCGTGCGTGACGAGGTCCGCGGCGTCGGCCGGGTCGGGCTTGAGCCTGCGGACCATGCCGGTGGACGCCAGCCAGTCGCGCCAGAGGGCAAGGACCGCGCGACGTCTCACGAGGTCGTCAGCGGGAGCGAGAGCGGCAGCCCAAGCCGCTTGGTCGGCTGACTCCTGTGCCACACGGTCGGGAATGTCGCCGACCACCGCCCGCACCGCGTCCGCGACGCTCGGGGCCGCGCCGCTGGTGCGCAGCATCCGGTCGAGGTCGTCCAGGGACACCGAGATCGACGTCCCCTGGCCCGCACGACGGCCGAGCAGCAGTTCCACGGCTCGCCGCTGCTCGGGGTCCGCGTTGACGAGGGTGACCGAGCCGGTCAGCGGTTGGCCTGACTCGATCCGCTTGCGCAGACGGGTGAGCAACCAGGCGAGTTCCGGCTTGCCCAACAGCCTTCGCAGACGGTCGACGTCGGTCATTCGAAGAGTGTCCCGCTCACCGAACCCGTGTCCGGGCTCGGCACGTACGGCACCGGCCTCGTCACCTCGGTCCGTTCCCTGCCGTCCCAGCGCCACGGGGTGACCAGGACCGCGTCGATGCCGTCGCGGCGGGCGAGTTGGGCGATGGCCAGCCCCGGGACCTGCGGGTAGCAGCCCCACTCGCGTTCACTGGTCATCACCACGTCGAGGTCGAACGACGCGAGCAGGCCGAGGCACTTCGCCCGTGAATCGTCGTCGACACCGGCGAACGCCTCATCCAGCGCGATCAGCCGGGGTGCGTGCGGGTTGCCCGCCGAACTGTAGAACGACGACGCGGCGGCGAACAGGGGCACCGACGCGGCGAGCACGCGTTCGCCGCCGGATGCCGGACCGGACGCCGGACGCCACTGTCCGTCCTGGTAGCGCTGGATCGCGAACTCGTGCCACGACCGGTAATCCAGGGCCCGCGTGAGCTGGTCTACCCAGCCGCCGCCGTCGTCGGTGGTGTGTTCGCGGTTGATCTGCTCCTGCAGGAACGCCCCGACGAGCGCGCGGTCGTCCTGGCCCCAGGCGTCGGCGGTCTGGCGCAGCAGCCGGTCCCGCACGCGGTCGAGGCCCTCGGGCGCGGCCTTGGCGGTACGCCACTGCAACCGCAGCCGCATACCGGTCGACGTGGGGCGGGCCTCCAGGTCGGCGTTGATGCCGCGCACTTGGTCCTCAGCACCGGTGATGAGTTCCTGCAGAGTCCCGGCGACCTCGTTGACCAGGTGGTTCTCCAGGATCTCCCGTTCCTTGGCGGACAACAGGTTCGTGCGCTGGTCGGTTTCGGTGGTGAGTGCGTCGACCAGTGTCGGGATGTCCTGGTCGCGGCCCTGGAACCGCACGTCCACCAGCATCACACCACTGTGGACGGTCAGGCCGACCGAGTGCCCGTGGCGCGAGAGCGCGTCGGTGAGCAGTTTGTGCTCGTTGGACACCCGCTGCTGGATGAGTTCCCACGGCCGGTCGGCGTCGTCCACGTCCTCCAGCGCGGTGTTTATCGCGCGGGCCAGCACGACAGCCGGGGTGGGCGCCCACTCCGTGTCCGGGTCGGGTACGTCCAGGTCCGGCAGCGCGGTGGCGAGCAGGCTGGTCGAGGCGAACTCACGCAGTTCGGCGACCGCGCGGTCGCGTTCGGCCACCGCGACACCGATGTTCTCGCGCAGCGTCTCGCGGCGACCGTCGGCCTTGCCGCGGTCGTCGGTCGCCTGCTTCTCCTTCGCCCGCAGGGTGGCCGCGTCCGCTTCGCACCCGGCAAGGGCTCGTCGCACGGCGGCGAGCTCGGCGAACAGGCGCTCGACTCCCGCGCCCGCCGATTCCCGCAGGACGGCAAGATGTTCGGCGGCGGCCACCGCCCGCTCCCGCGCTTCGGCGGCCTCCTCCGCCGCTGCGAGCTGCCGCCCGAGGGCCACCGCGAACTCGGTCTCCGCCTCTGCGACGGCCAAGGCCGCCCGGTGGGCCGCCCTGGCGGCGGGCCACAGCTCGGCGAGAGCGACCCGGTAATCGGCCACCGCCGCGCGGACCGCGTGCAATGCGTCCCGGTCGACTGGCAGTCCGACGTCGCCCGCGAACTCCTCCGCGCGGTCCCGCTCGGCTTGCGCCCGCTCGGCCTTCTCGGCGACGACGGCGAGCGCGGCTGTCAGGTTCTCGTCGATGCCGCGCTTGACCTGGTGGGCGCCCGCGAGTCGGGTGTGGGCTTCCCGCAGATCCTCATCGCCTGGGAGTGCCTTGCGTTCGGCGACGAGCGCGTCCATCAGCCGGACCAACTCAGCCGCCGCGTCGGCAAGATCGGCGCGCACGACACGCAATCGGTCCAGCTCGGTCCGCAGGTGGGCGAGCCGGGCGCGGCGAGCCGCCTCGCGTGCGCCCTCACCGATGTAGACGGCCGAATCCTTGTGCCACGCACCGGAGAGCACGCCGATGGCGTAGCGGCCGTCGACGTCGACCCAGGTCGATCCGTTGTGGCCCAGCCCGATCGCGCCCAACACGGCGTTGATTCCCGCATCGCTGAGGGTGGTCGCGTGCTCGTCGGCCCGGTCGATCGCCGGGACCAGCACCGATGCCAGGGCAGCGCCGGTGACCGCTTCCTGGGCGACGATGGTCGTGTCGGCTGCGTCGAGCAGTCGGCCGTCGGGCGTCACCCAGGCGTCGAGGATGCCCGAGGCTTCCAGCGCCGCCTCGATGCCCGCACGGTCGTGCTCGCCCACGCCCGAGGCGAAGTCCACGACTCTCCACAGTGGAGCACCGGGTCGCCCTTGCCTGCTTTGGGCGTCACGTGTGTGTGGCACGGGCGGTGCGTCGTGGCCGCCGGACTCCAGCCGGTCGATCTCGTCGGAGACGTCCCTGATCTCGGCGTCGACGGCCGCGGCCCGAGCCGTCGCCTCGGCCTGGCGCCCGCCCAGGTCCGCCGTCGCCAGCGAGACGGCGTGATCGACGGCGGCGGTGACCGGGTTGACGCCGTCGAGGCTGTCCGTCCACGCTTCCAGCTCCGCGAGCATCACGTCCACATCGGACAGAGTGAACCCGGTCGCGCTCGCGAGGTAAGCCGAACATGCCTCGACCAGTCGCCCGCCCGCGTCGGCGAGGCGGGTTTCCGCTTCGGCTATCCGTTCCACCGCGAGCTGTTGCTCGCCGGTGATCCGGTCGACCGCTTCCCGCGCGCGGCGCAGCTCGACGTCGGCCGCGGACACCGACGCCAGCAACCGGTCCAGCTCCGCCACCGCGTGAACCTGCTTGTCCACCAAGGATTCCCCGGCACGGCCGGCGGTGGCGTAAGGCGGTTCGTCGCGGGCGAACTCGATCATCACGTCAGCATGGGCGGTTCGCACCAACGCGAGTTCCGCGCGCCGCTCGGCGGCGGCGCGCGCGGTGTCCAAGGTGTGCTGGTCGGTCTCGGCGGCTTGCCGCTCGCGTTCGACCTTGCCTTCCTTGGCCCGCACGGTGTTCGCCGCGTCGACCTGGTCACCGTCGCGTTTCACGGCGGTGCGTTCGAGGTTCTCGGCGTCGATGCGGGCCGAGTCGAGCCGTTTGGCGTCGGCCATCTCCGGGCTGTCGTTGAGCGCTTCCTGCCGGGCGGCCAGGCGACCGCGTTCAGCCGCGAGATCGACCAACGCCTCCTCAGCGGCACGGAGCACTGCCTCAGCTTCGTGGAACGCCGCGTCGGCCTTGGTCAGGTCGGTGTTCAGCGCCTCATAGCGGCTGTGGGCCTGCCGAGGCGGAAGACTGCGGCGGCGGGCGGCGATTCGGGCGTAGCGGCGGTAGTGCGCCAGAAACGCCTCGGCGGCCGATTTCGCCTCGCCGAGCCCGCGCAGCGCTTCGCGCTCCTCATCGAGGCCGCGGAACGCGTCCGCGACGGTGGTCACCAGAGACTGGTCCAGAGGTGGCAATGCCTCGGTCAGGGCGCGGGACAGCAGCTTCTCGTCGGGCCGCTTCGACAGTTGCGGCTGACGCAGCTGGATCAGCAGGTTGACCAGCGCCTCATACCGGTGCGTGCCGAGGCCGAACAACGCTTCGTCGACCGCGCGCCGATAGTCCGTGGCGGTGTCGTAGACCATCCCGTGCCCGTCGACGGCGTCCTTGAGCCGTTCCCTGGTCAGTGGGACGCGGGTCGGGCTCAGCAAGGACAGCTGTTCCCCGATGCGTTGGGACGTCACGAAAAACCAGTGCCGCGCGATGCCCCGGCCCGCGACCGCCTTGAGTCCGCAGCCGATCGTGCGGTACTCGGCGGTGCCGTCGGCCAGCACCCTGCCGAATTCCAGCCAGGTGTAGCCGAGCCGCTCGCTGTTCGGGTGTTTCCCGCCGAGCAGCAGGTTCCACTCCATGCGCTTGTTGCGGTCGCCGTCCGGCTCGACGCGGTGCGGCGACAGCTCGCCGTCGAGCAGGAACGGCAGGGTCAGCGCCAGCACCTTCGATTTGCCGGTGCCGTTGTTGCCGCGCAGCAGAAGTCGGCCGTCGTGGAAGTGGAATTCCTCGATGTCGTAGTAGAACAGGTCCACCAGCCCGGTGCGCAGGGGCTGCCACCGCGTGGTCTGGGGAGTCGGGTTCACTTCTTGTCGCCCTTCGCGGAACGGATGGTGGGCTCGTCGACGGCGTACCGGGTGATCGCGGGCAGCGGGACGACCGCACCCGGCAGATTCCTCACCAGTCGCAGGGCCCGGAGTTTGCCCAGGGCGATGTCGAGCAGTTCGTCCTCGGCTCCAGCTTCGGTGACGCCCTTGCGCCAGAAGCTCGCGTGCTTGACGGCGAGTCGCCGCACGTGCGCGCGCAGATCGTCGAGCGACACCGGGGCGTTCGCGCTCGCCAGGTGTTCGGCGACGAGGAGGGTGACGTGACCGTCGGTGCGCTGCTCCGGCATCCGCACGTCGGTCAGCTCGTCGTCGGTGTCGACCATCGCGATGCCCTCGGCGCGCATCTCCGGCACCAGCCCGGTGGCCTCGGCGATGCGGCGGGTGATCGCGTGCCGTTGGCTGACCAGATACGCGCGCTCGTCGGTGGGCAGGTCGTCGTAGTAGACGACCGGATCGTCGAGCAGCTTGCGGGTCAGCCGGTGGCGCATGGCGCGGTTGCGCAGTTCGTCGCTGTCGGGCACCAGTTCATGGGTGAGGTCGGCGATCCGCTGGTCCATGCCACTCGCCGTGACGGTCGACGGTCCGCGTTGTCCGGTGAGCATCGCGGCAAGCACCCGGCGTCGGACGTCGTAGAGCACGTCGCCGTTGGCCGAGAGGTAGGAGTCTTCCTCGCCGGCGACCCGGTCGAGCACGCCCCAGCCCAGCAGCAGGCGCACCACCGCGACCAGGTCGGAACGCTCGTCACGGCGGCTGAGCGTGAAGGAGATCCCGGTGTCGACCAAGTCCGGCTGAGCCGCGGCGGTGAGCACCCCCTCGGCCAGGCGGCCCAGCGTGATCTGCGCGTCCGCGCGTTCCAGCACGGCCAGCGCCAGGCACAGCAGCACATACCGGCGGCGGCCGAACGCGGGCTTGGTGGCGCCGTCTCGCGCGGGGTGCGTCCCATCGGCGTCGGCGGGGGCGGTCTTGAACAGGCGCACCGAGTCGCCGTCGACCTGCAGACGCCACCCGGTCTCCTGGGAGAGCCAGAGCCGCAACTCGGTCGCGTGCCTGCGAACCAGGCGGATCATGTCGTCGTCTTTGCCCGAGACCAGCAGGGGCCGGATCAGCAGGGCCCGCAAGGCTTTGCGGCGCTGCACGGCCTGCTCGTCGGTGAAGGCCGATGTCATGCGGACAGTCTCGGGTGAGTCAGGTCGATGATGTCGATGAGGTGTTCCGGGCCGCGCAGCACGCCGTCCTCCGTGTCGATGTCAACCATCCCGCCACCGGGGAGCAAGGACAGGCAGATCTCCATGGTGCCGTCACCGGTGGTGGTCTTGACCTCGGTGTCACCAGGCAGCCGAGCGGACAGGGCGTCGCCGAGCAGACCGAGGAACAACCGGAACGCGCGGGCGTCGAGCACGTCCAGGTCGGACAGGCGGACCGGGCCGTCGGTGGCCAGCCGCCGCCGCGCCTCAGCCACCTCATCTGCTTCCTGGGCGGCCAACGCCTGCAG
>NZ_JBOHGC010000615.1:0-2456 GCF_050699995.1 Actinokineospora sp.
ACCTTACACCATGTCATGCACGGCCGTGCATGATCATGCCGGCGGTCACCTCACCGGCGGCCCATATGCCCACGCCGTAAGCGCCCACCGCTCGCCCGCCACCACCCGCGTCACCCGGTGACGCGTCCACGACGGGAACACCGCCGCCAGCCCGAACTGGCGCGGGATCGTCGACCACTGCTCACCCATCCCGATCACCTCGAGCTCACCACCCGTATACACGGCCGGGTCGGATAGCTGCACGACCAGCGTCAACTTGCGGCGCATCGACCCGGGGAACATGTCCATGTGCGCCGGCGCATAGTGGCCCGGCGCGTAGCGCAACACCTTGAACCGGAACGTGTCGATGTCGAGCCGCCACCACCGGTCATTGACCTCGCACATCGTGTCCGTGATCCGGCGCAGCAGCCCCGGGCCGAGCGCCCCGGCGGCCACACCATCGTCGGGCAGCCACAGCTCGTCGCACCGGTCGGCGCCACGGCGACTCAGCCGGCCCCGCGCCATCGCCACCACCTCGGTCAGCGCCGAACACGGCAACAGATCGGCCAGCGTGTAAAACGCTGATCGTGGCTCGGCCACCATCAGATCACCGGTGAACTCTCGGACAGGGCTGTACTCCACTCATCCTCCCTAGTCGGCCACCACGAGCCGCGGCCGGCCCGGCGACACCGGCAGTGTGCGCGCCAGATGCACCGCGCCTGCCACCGCGTACGCCGCATCGCAATGGCCCTCACCACGGCGCGAGAACACCCAGCCGTCACCACGCGGCAGCCGCTCGGCGCCTGTCACATGCGCGTTTAACAGCGGGTCGTCGTCATGCACCACCCGCCCCGCCCGCACCTGCTCGTCTAGCCCCATGCACACCGCAGCCATGTCACCCTTGATCGGCTCCACCGTCATGCCCTTCGGTGGCCACGCAGCTCGGCCCGGCCGCTCCGCCAGATCCGCCGCCAACGCAGCCGCCGGCCCAGACGGATACCAACCCAACGCCTTCGGCCGCACGCGCAGCAGCAGCGCGGTCAGATCCCGGCGCAACGTGTCCGTGTCCGTCCACGACCTCACCGGCTCCACCCGCACCCGCCCATCCGCCAGCACCGCCGCCGCCACCAACGTCGCATGCGCCCCATCCGGCGCCACGTCCAGACACACCGCCACCCGCGACCGCACGGCCGCCAGGTCACCCGGCACATGACATGCCCGCCACGCCAGCCCGTCAATCGCCGGTGCCAGCTTCCGCACCCGGATGCACATCGCCTCGGTCTTGAACGTCGTCAACGCTTCACCACCCCGAGCCACCGCCGTAGCCGCCTCGCCGAGCAGCGCGTCAGACGGGATACGCCGACCCAGGTTGGGGTTGGCCTGCGCCAGCGCGGCGAGATCGAGCGGATCATCCTCGTCGGTGCACGACCATTCGAACAGCCCCACCCGCGGATCGCCCACACCCGACTCGATGAACTTGAGTGCCGCCTCGCGCCTGTCGTTCAGCACCACCGACCGGTCATCGCCGGCATTCGACATCGCCCACGCCTGCGCGTGAGACACGGCGTTCATCGCGTTGTACGCCGCGCCCCACGCGCTGTAATCGTGGTGCTGGCGCAGCTCATCGAGCACAAGCCGATGCACCGTCAACGAGCGGCCACCCTCGGCGTTCGACGCAGCGATCTTGTAGCGGGCATCATCGACCGTCCACGACTCCTGCTCACCGTTCGCCTCACGCTTCCACCGCGGCGACGGCCGCAACGAATCGAACGCCGGCGTCGCCTCGGCCAGCTTCACACCCTTCAACCACGACTCGCGGGCATAGTCCAGTTTCGTCGACGTACCCAACACCAGCGGCACCGCCTCGACGAACTGCCAGTACAACGCCAACACCACCACGACCTCGGTCTTGCCGTTCTGCCGCGCCACCAGCACGATCACGATCCGGAACCGCGGCCGCCCATCCGGGAGCAGCTCCCCGGCATGCACCACGAGCCACTGCTCCCACGGATCGAGCGGATGCGCGAGCACACCATCGGCAAAGTCGATCACGTCGAACCCGAACGACGTCGCCGGCGTCAGCTCACGCAACGGCGGCGTCCACAGCCGCGGGACCGTGCTACCCAGCACCACGCTGCCGTCGCTCACGGAGCTCATCAAGCTTGCCGTTGCCAGTGCCGCCACCCTGCACACCCCCCCTCACGCCACGGCCCGCCGGCGTCAAACCCAGGGCAGACAGCACAGCCAGATACTTCGGGGCCAGATCGGCGAACACAGCCGACTCCTCGAGCGTGCCACGCGCCGTGTCCAGCAAATATGCCAACCTGCGCGCCAATGCCACGCCGCCCGCATCCCGGTCCCCGATCCGCGCGGCACGCAACGATTTGGCCAGATCCCGGCTCATCGGGCCCGATTTCGCACGATCCGTACTCATCCAGGCCACTTCCCGCAGTTATCCACAGGGGCCTGGGGAGAGA
>NZ_JBOHGC010000616.1:0-1879 GCF_050699995.1 Actinokineospora sp.
GTCGTGGTGGGCGCCCCAGGTGACGCCGAGAACGGGCGGGCGGGCGCGGTCTACGTGTTCGTCCGGTCGCCGACCGGATGGAGCAGCACCACCACCCAGACCGCCAAGCTCATCCTTCCCGATCCCGTCGAGGGTGACGCACTGGGCAGCGCCGTCGCGATCCAAGGAAGCGTCATCGTCGCGGGCGCTCCGGGAGCCAGGGAGGGCGACGGTGCCGTCTATGTGTTCACCGAACCTCCTGCGGGCTGGGCGGGAACGATCAACCAAGCCGTCGAACTGACCGGCACCGACCCGCAGGCGGACACGTCGCTCGGTCGGTCGGTCGCCATTGACGGCGACACGATCGCGGCCGGTTCGGCCATCGACCGAGTCTATGTATACACGCGACCCGCGGAAGGCTGGCTGAACGCATCCGAGACCGCGCGACTGATCGCGACGGACAACGAAGCCACCTTGGTCGGTTTCGCCGTCGACATCGCGGACGACACGATCGTCGCCGGGGCTCCAGGTGATGGAAGCTCACGCGGTGCTGTCTATGTGTTCGTACGACCAGCGGATGGGTGGATCAATGCCGGGCAGACAGCGAAGTTGACAGTCACGGCCGGTGTGGGAGCTCCCGCAGAATCGCTGGGCTGGTCGGTGGCCTTGGGAGGGGCGACCGGCGACGTGATCGTCGCGGGCGCGCCATTCGACACCGGCGCGGACGAAGTCGGCGCGCCCGTCGGCGGCTCTGTCTATGTCTTCGTCAAACCCCCCGCCGGGTGGTCCACCGGCCTGAGTTCCACCGCCAGGCTTGCCGCGTCCGGGCCGGAGATCGGTGATCAACTGGGTTACGCTGTCACCGCCTTCGGCGACACGATCGCCGCGGGTGCCCCCGGCAAGGGCGGAACCGGTGCCGGGTACGTGTTCGAACAGCCCGCCGCGGGCTGGGTCGATACCACGGAAGCCGATGCGATCACGACTATCGTCGGCGCCCCACAGGACGCGGTAGGTCGTTCGGTGTCGTTGGACTCGGACACTCTCGTCGTCAGCGCACCAGGGGAGGACAGCGCCGCGACTGATCACGGTGCGGCATACGTATTCCGCTGGACGCCACTGACTCCGATACCTCCTGAAGAACCGGTGGTGCCTGATCCGACCTTCGCCGTGACTCCGTCCGCAGTGTCGTTCGGGGCCGTACTTCCCTTGGCGCCGCTGGTAAGTCGTACCGTCGCCATCGTGAACACGGGGCAAGTCGTGCTTCCCGTGCCCACCGTGACGATCGAGCAGTCGGGACAGCTTGGAGTTCCGATCGCGGTCGACGACTACCGCGTTGTGCGAAACGGGTGCGCGGACGTGGCCCTGGCACCGGACACCAGTTGCGAGATCGAGATCGGGTTCAGCCCCCGTGCCTCGGGCCAACGGGATGCGGTCCTGCGCGTCGATTTCGGCACGGAGACCCGCACCGTCGCGTTGGCCGGCATGGGGACCGCGCAGACGTTGACTGTGAACCCGACCGTATGCCGGTCCCGGTGTGTCGTTCAGATCAGTGGAACGGGTTTCCCGCCGCTGAAGGCAATCGCCGTCGATCTCGCCGCGTTGGCGGGTGGACGCCTGCCACTGAGCCCGACAACCGATGACACTGGCACGTTCACCGCCGCGGTGGTCGTCTTCCCGCGATCGACGATTGGCAACGCCGTTCTGGTGGCAGCCGACCCGGACGTCGCCGCGGTCTCGGCAACGGCCACTCTGCTTGTCGCGCCCGGCAGTCTGCGCGCACCGGACTTCGTGTCCAGGCGCTGATCCGGCGCCTGACTTGATGGAGCGGTGTGGGTCGGACATAGCGAAATGGCCGCGCGGGCTTCCTCTCCGGTGAGCTGTTGACGGCGGAGAGGAAGCC
>NZ_JBOHGC010000617.1:0-17398 GCF_050699995.1 Actinokineospora sp.
CCACTAAGGGGTTCTATATTTAAGCTCTACTGGCTTAAATCGGCACACTGTTGAGTTCTCAAACAACACACGCACATCCGAATTAACCACCCCGGTAAGGAGCGACAGCATCAGAGGCTGGTATTGCCTAGCAAGTTTTTGTTTCTTTGGCAGGTCGCCCACTCTATCACCATCCGGTGAGAGCTTGGTTCGCGACCCCCTGCGTCAGGCTCCGCTCCGGTCTGACCGGCTCGTTCCGCGCTGACTTGGATAAAGTTACACGGGGCCAAACCTGGGGTCAAATCGCACCCCCAGGTGCCCATCACGGGCGGAAACCGCAGGTCACCGCCCCCGTGTGGGCTGTAGAACCAACGTAACCCACCCGATCTCCGGTGTGAATGTGACGGCGATCACATCAACTTTCTTCCGAGAAGCCGCCACAAGCCGCTGACCTGCGGAAACGCCGATCCAGGCGGATCGACGGCCATCGGGGGGACCACTCGGACGGACCCAAGCCCGCCCTGCGACAGGCGTCAGCCCTGCACCTCGACACCGGCGGTGTTGCGCTTGCCGCGGCGCAGGACCAGCCACTTCCCGTGCAGCAGGTCCTCCTTCGACGGCGTCCACGCCTCGTCGGTGACCTTGCCGTTGTTCACGTACGCTCCGCCCTCGGTGACGGTCCGTCGTGCCGCTCCCCTGCTGTCGGCCAGGCCGGACACGACAAGCAGGTCGACGATGGTCGGCTCGTCAGCCAGCCGTGCGGTGCCCGTGGGCGCCTCGGACATGGCCGCTTCCAGGGTTCCCAGGTCCAGACCGCCGAACTCGCCCCGACCGAACAGGGCCTGGCTGGCCGCCACGACCTGGTCGGTCTGGTGTTGGCCGTGCACCAGCGTCGTGAACTCCTCGGCCAGCCGCTTCTGCGCGGCCCGCAGGTGCGGGCGCTCCGCGGTGTCGCGCTCCAACGCCTCGATCTCCTCGCGGTCGAGGAAGGTGAACAGGCGCAGGTAGCGGATGACGTCGGCGTCGCCCACGTTCACGAAGTACTGGTACCAGGCGAACGGCGAGGTCATCTCCGGGTCGAGCCAGACATTGCCGCCGCCGGTGGACTTGCCGAACTTGCGCCCCTCCGCGTCGGTGACCAGCGGCGCGGTCAGCGCGTGCACGGACTCGCCGTCGACGCGGCGGACAAGGTCCACCCCGCCGATGATGTTGCCCCACTGGTCGGAGCCGCCTACCTGGAGTTTGCATCCGTGCGCGCGATGCAGCCGCAGGTAGTCGTGCGACTGCAAGAGCAGGTAGCTGAACTCCGTGTAGGACATGCCGTCGCCTTCAAGGCGGCGCTTGACCGTCTCGCGCGAGAGCATCACGTTGATCGAGAAGTGCTTGCCGACGTCGCGCAGGAACTCCAGGACCGACATGCCGCCGGTCCAGTCGAGGTTGTTCGCCAGGACGGCGTCCGTGCCCTCCCCGTGGGAGTCGTCGAACTCGACGAAGCGCTCCAGCTGACCGCGGATCCGGTCGGCCCACTCGGCCACGACGTCGGTGGTGTTCAGCGTGCGCTCACCGGTGTCGCGCGGATCGCCGATCATGCCCGTGGCCCCGCCCGCGAGGACGATCGGCCGGTGCCCGGCGCGCTGGAAGCGGCGCAGCATGAGCAGCGGGACGAGGTTGCCCGCGTGCAGGCTGGGGGCGGTCGGGTCGAACCCGCAATAGAGGGTGAGCGGCCCCGCGTCGAGATCCCGGCGCAGCGCGTCGAGGTCGGTGGACTGCGCGATCAGGCCGCGCCAGGACAGCTCGTCGAGAATGTGCTCACTCACGGGGCCATCCTCCCGCACACCCCCTACCTGGGCGCGAGCGGATTGCCTGGCCCCAGTTGTTCGCCTGACTGTCGCCGTCCACTTAGGCAACACCTATGCCTGGATGGCGATACAGGTGAAGGATGCCGACATCCTTGTTCGACCCGACTGGAGGCGACCCGTGCCAGGTGCAAGACCTCTTCTCCGCTACGCCATGCCCGTCGCGCTCGCCGCGGCCGTCATGGTCGCGATCCCGCTGACCTCACCGTCCAGCGGTCCCCAGGCCGAGGCGTGGACCCCCATGTCGCCGGTCACGGTCGACTACGCGGCGGACAAGGCCGCGGGCACCGCGCGGGGCAGGCTGCTGGGCTTCAACGACTTCCACGGCGCGCTTGAACCGCCCATCGGCAGCGGCGGCCTGGTGAACGGCAATCCCGCCGGTGGCGTGGAGTACCTCGCGACCTATGTGGAGCAGTTGCGCGCCCAGGGCGAGGCGACCGGCGAGAAGGTGCTGACCGTCGGCGCGGGCGACCTTGTCGGCGCGACCCCGCTGATCAGCGCCGCGTTCCACGACGAGCCGACGATCGAGGTGCTCAGCGCGCTAGGCCTGAACATCTCCTCGGTCGGCAACCACGAGTTCGACGAGGGCGTCGACGAGCTCAAGCGGCTGCAGAAGGGCCGCTGCCACCCGGTCGACGGCTGCCAGGACGGCGACGGCTTCGAGGGGGCGGACTTCCGCTACCTGTCGGCGAACGTGGTCGACAAGCAGACCCGCAAGCCGATCCTGCGGCCGTACGAGATCAAGATGGTCCAGGGCGTCCCGGTGGCGTTCGTCGGCATGACGCTCGAGGGCACGCCCAGCATCGTCAACCCGTCGGGCATCCAGAGCGTGGACTTCCTCGACGAGGTCGAGACCGCGAACTCCTACGCCGACCAGCTCGGCAAGCTCGGCATCAAGTCGATGGTGCTGCTGATCCACGAGGGCGGCGCGCAGAACGCCCCACCCACCCCGCAGGACCCGTCGAGCTGCGCGAACTTCGCGGGGCCGATCACCAACATCGTCGCCGGGCTGAACCCCGCGTACGGACTGGTGGTCTCCGGGCACACGCACCGCTTCTACAGCTGCGCGCTGCCGAACTCCTCGGGCGTGAACACCGTGGTCACCAGCGCTGGCTCCAACGGCACGCTGGTCACCGACATCGGCGTCAAGCTGGACCGCAAGACCCGCAAGTTCACGAGCATCGCCGCGCGCAACGTCATCGTGGAGAACGGTGTCAAGAACGCGGACGGCACGTGGGCGAAGGACGCGCAGGGCAACTTCATCCGCAACCCCGCTCTGGTCAACGCCACCGCGAAGGCCATCGTGGACAAGTACCGGGCCGCTGTCGCGCCGTTGGCGAACAAGATCGTCGGGTCCATCACCGCCGACATCACGCGGGCCGCGACCCCGGCGGGCGAGACCGCCCTCGGCGACGTCATCGCGGACGCGCAGCTGGCGTACACCAGCTCGCAGCAGGCGCAGATCGCGCTGATGAACCCGGGCGGCATCCGCGCGGACCTCAGCTACGCGTTCTCGCCGGGCGGTGAGGCGCCGGGCCAGGTCACCTACGGCGAGGCGTTCACCGTGCAGCCGTTCAACAACCTGGTCGTGACGCAGACGCTGACGGGCGCGCAGATCAAGGACGTGCTCGAGCAGCAGTTCGCCGGGTACGCGGGACAGACGACGACGAAGTTCCTGCAGGTGTCGGCCGGTTTCGCGTACTCCTACGACACCACGCAGGCGCTTGGGTCGCGGGTGACGCAGATGTCGCTGAACGGGGTTGCGATCGACCCGGCCGCGAGCTTCAAGGTGACGTCGAACGATTTCCTCGCCAACGGTGGGGACGGGTTCACGAAGCTGTCGCTGGGCACGGGCCGGGTGTACGCGCCCGGGTTCGACGTGGACGCGCTGGTCGCGCACCTGACGAACGCGGCGCCGGTGGCTCCTGGCCCGCGGGACCGGATCACCAAGATCGCCTGATAGTCGCTGTCGACCGTGCCCGGCTCGGCCCACCGAGCCGGGCACGGTCGTCTTCAGGTGCGGGTGCGGGTTTTGCCGCCTCGGCGGTAGCCGCTGACGGCGGGTGATCCCTCGACCCAGAAGCGCCATGGCACGTCCATCGCCACCGCCACACCGACTCGCGGGCCCACCTGGATCGTGTCGGCGGGGAGTGGGTCGGCGGCGAGGACGCGGACCGGTGAGGCCGGGTCGGTGAGGTCGACGCCGTTGTGGGGGCGGCGCAGACCCAGGGCCGTGGTGAGCCTGGCGGGGCCTTTCGCCAGATCCGCGTCCGTGCGGGCGGCGGGGCGGCGCAGCCGGGCGAGGTCCACCCCGGACACGACTTCCCCGGCCCGCAGGAGGACTGCGCCGGGGACGCCGTCGGTCAGGGACACGATGTTGGCGCAGAAGTGCATGCCGTAGACGAAATACACGTACAGGTGGCCTGCCGGGCCGAACATGACGTCGTTGCGTGGAGATCGGCCGCGGTAGCAGTGTGAGGCCGGGTCGTCGCCGCCGCGGTAGGCCTCGACCTCGACCAGGCGGATGGCGACGGTGCCCTCGTCGGTGCGCGATTCCAGGACGCAGCCCAGCAACCGCTGGGCTGCGACGACCGGGTCTACGGCGAGTTCGGCTCGCGTCAGGACGCGGTCGGTGCCTGTTCCGCCCAAGTCCGGTGCTCCTCGATTCGCCGCACGACACGGTCACGCTGTTCCGCGACCCGTTGGGGCGCGGTTCCACCGTACGCATCGCGCGAGGCGATGGAGCCGGTGACGGTGAGGACCTCGCGGACCTTCGGGGTGAGGGCGGGGTTGACCTCGGCGAGTTCGGCGTCGGTCAGGTCGGCCAGGCCCACTCCCCTGTCCTCGGCGCGGCGGACGCAGTCGCCCGCGGCTTCGTGCGCGACCCGGAACGGGACGCCTTCGCGCACCAGCCATTCGGCGATGTCGGTGGCGAGGGTGAAACCGGCCGGTGCCAGTTCGGCGAGGCGGTCGGTGTGGAACGTGAGGGTGGAGAGCATGCCCGCGATCGCGGGGAGCAGGAGTTTGAGCTGGTCGACGGAGTCGAAGACCGGCGCCTTGTCCTCCGGCAGGTCGCGGTTGTAGGCCAGCGGCTGCGCTTTGAGGGTGGCGAGCAGGCCGGTGAGGTTGCCGATGAGCCTGCCGGACTTGCCGCGGGTCAGCTCGGCGACGTCGGGGTTCTTCTTCTGCGGCATGATCGAGCTGCCGGTGGCCCAGGCGTCGTCGAGGGTCGCGTAGGCGAATTCGGCGGTGGTCCAGATGATCACTTCTTCGGCGATCCTGGACAGGTTGACGCCGAGCATGGCCACGGCGAAGGCGAACTCCGCGGCGAAGTCACGCGAGGCGGTGCCGTCGATGGAGTTCTCGGCGGGCGCGTCGAAGCCGAGTTCGGCGGCGATGGCGGCCGGGTCGAGGCCCAGCGAGGACCCGGCGAGCGCGCCGGAGCCGTAGGGCGAGACGGCGCCGCGCTTGTCCCAGTCGCGCAGGCGTTCCACGTCGCGCAGGAGGGACTGGGTGTGGGCCAGCAGGTGGTGCGCGAGCAGCACGGGCTGGGCGTGCTGCAGGTGGGTGCGACCGGGCATGGCGGCGTCGGGGTGGCGCTGCGCCTGGAACAGCAGGGCTTCGACGACGTCGAGGACACCGCCCGCGATGAACCGGGCGGCGTCGCGCAGGTACATGCGGAACAGGGTGGCGATCTGGTCGTTGCGGGACCGGCCCGCGCGGAGCTTGCCGCCGAGGTCTTTGCCCGCGCGGTCCATGAGGCCGCGTTCGAGGGCGGTGTGGACGTCCTCGTCGGCGAGGACGGGGGTGAACGCCCCGGAGACCACGTCGGCCTCCAGGACGTCCAGCGCCTCGATCATGCCGCGGAGTTCGTCCGCGGTGAGCAGGTTCGCGCCGTGCAGGACGCGGGCGTGGGCTCGCGAACCGGCGAGGTCGTAGCGGGCCAGTCGCCAGTCGAAATGGGTCGACAGGCTCAGGGCCGCCATGGCTTCGGCCGGTCCGGAACTGAACCGCCCACCCCACAGCGCGGTGGGTTCCCGCTCGCTCACGATCGTCCTCTCGGTTGACACTCGGTCAGTGCTGCTGCGAACGCTTGGCGGCGATCTTGCTGGGCAGGCCCCACAGCTGGACGAAGCCCTTGGCCAGGCCCTGGTCGAAGGTGTCGCCCTCGTCGTAGGTGGCCAGGTTGAAGTCGTAGAGCGAGACGTCCGACTTGCGGCCCGTGACCACCGCGCGGCCGCCGTGCATGGTCATGCGGACATCGCCGGAGACGTACTCCTGGGTCTCGGCGATGAACGCGTCCAGGGCGTACTTCAGCGGGGAGAACCAGAGGCCGTCGTAGACCAGTTCGGCCCAGCGCTGCGCCACGGTCTTCCTGAAGCGGGCCAGGTCGCGCTCGACGGTGACGTTCTCGAGTTCCTGGTGCGCGGTGATCAGCGCCATGGCGCCGGGGGCCTCGTAGACCTCGCGGCTCTTGATGCCGACCAGGCGGTCCTCGACGATGTCGATGCGGCCGATGCCCTGGGCGCCCGCGCGCCGGTTGAGCTCCTGGATGGCCTGCAGCATGGTGACGGTCTGGCCGTCGATGGCGACCGGGACACCCTTGTCGAAGGTGATGACCACCTCGTCGGCGTCGCGCGGCTCGGCCGGGTTCGAGGTGTACTCGTAGACGTCCTCGATCGGGGAGTTCCAGATGTCCTCGAGGAAGCCGGTCTCGACGGCGCGGCCCCAGACGTTCTGGTCGATGGAGTACGGCGACTTCTTCGACACGTCGATGGGCAGGTTGCGGTCCTCGGCCCAGGCGATGGCCTTCTCGCGGGTCCACGCGAAGTCGCGGACCGGGGCGATGACCTTCAGGTCGGGGGCGAGGGCGCCGATGCCGACCTCGAAGCGGACCTGGTCGTTGCCCTTTCCGGTGCAGCCGTGGGAGACCGTGGTGGCGCCGTGGTACTTGGCGGCCTCGACGAGGTGCTTGACGATCACCGGGCGCGAGATGGCCGAGACCAGCGGGTAGCGGTCCATGTAGAGCGCGTTGGCCTGCAGCGTGGGCAGGCAGTACTGCTCGGCGAACTCGTCGCGGGCGTCGGCGACGACCGCTTCGACGGCGCCGCACTCAAGGGCGCGCTTGCGGATCGTGTCGAGGTCTTCGCCGCCCTGGCCGACGTCCACCGCGACCGCGACGACCTCGGCACCGGTCTCCTCGGCGATCCAGCCGATGGCCACCGACGTGTCCAGCCCACCCGAGTAGGCCAACACCACCCTGTCACTCATTGCTCTCTCCTTGTTTTGGCAAGTCTGGTGATCCAGTGGATCCATTGCTGCTGGTGCGCGCGGCCATGGCGGTGAACCGCTGGGCCATGTCCTGACCGCACAGCGGCGGGCGGACGATCACCATGAGGGTGTCGTCGCCCGCGATCGTGCCGACGATGTCGATGAGGGCGGCGCGGTCGATCGCGCTGGCGAGGAACCCGGCGGCGCCGGGCGGGGTGCGCAGGACCGCGAGGTTCGCGGAGCTGTCGGCGGAGACCAGCAGCTCGCTGAGCAGCCGGACCAGCCGGGCGGTGCCGCCCTGGACGCCGCGCACGGGGTTGCCGTCTTCCGGGATGACGTAGACCGGCGCGCCGCCGTCGGCTCCGCGCAGCTTCACGGCGCCGAGTTCGTCGAGGTCGCGTGACAGCGTCGCCTGGGTGACGTCGATGCCTTCGGCGCCGAGCAGGGTGGCCAGTTCGGTCTGGCTGCGGATGGCGCGCTCAGACACCAGCTCGACGATGCGGGCCTGCCGGGCGGCTCTGGTGGAGGCGGAGGCGGTCATCGGTTGGCCACCAGCCACGCCATGAGTGCCTTCTGCGCGTGCAGCCGGTTCTCCGCTTCGTCCCACACCGCGCTGGCGGGGCCGTCGATCACCTCGTCGGTGATCTCCCAGCCGCGGTGCGCGGGCAGGCAGTGCAGCACGATCGCACCGGGGGCGGCCCGCTCCAGCAGCTCGGTGTTGATCTGGAGCTTGCGGAACGGGGTGACCCGGTCTTTGCCGTCGTTCTCCTGGCCCATCGACGTCCACGTGTCGGTGACGAGCACGTCGGTGCCGTCGACCGCGGCGTGCGGGTCGGTGAGCAGGGTGACGCTGCCGCCGGTCTCGGCGGCCCGGCGCTTGGCGTCGAGCATGACCTCGGAGAGCGGCAGGAAGCCCTCGGGGGCGACGACCCGCACGTGCATGCCCGCGGTGGCGCCGCCGAGCAGCATCGAGTGGGACATGTTGTTGGCGCCGTCGCCGAGGTAGGTGGCGGTGAGCCCGGTGAGCTTGCCGTGGCGTTCCTCGATGGTCTGCAGGTCGGCGAGCACCTGGCAGGGGTGGAACTCGTCGGACAGCGCGTTGATCACCGGGATGCTCGCGCCCGCGGCCATGGCCTCGATGCGCTTCTGCGCGTAGGTGCGCCAGGCGACCATGTCGACGTAGCGGGACAGCACCCGCGAAGTGTCCTCAATGGTCTCTTCGCGACCCAGCTGCATGGTGCGGCCGTCGACGACGATCGGCTGGCCGCCGAGTTGCTGGATGCCGACCTCGAAGGACAGCCGGGTGCGGGTGGAGTTCTTCTCGAAGATCGTCGCGACCGACAGGCCTTCGAGCGGACGCTTGGCCAGCGGCGCGCCCTTGAACTCCTTCGCGAGGGTGAGAACCTCGCGCTGGTCGTCGGGGGACAGATCGTCGTCGCGCAGGAAGTGCCGGACCATGGTTCAGCTCTCCTGTGCGGTGTCGAGGATGGCGGGCAGCGCCGAGAGGAATTCGTCGGCCTCGGCGTCGGTGAGGATCAGCGGCGGGGCGAGCCGAAGCGCGTCGGGCTGGACGTTGTTGACGAGGAATCCCTTGTCCAGCGCGGCGGCGGACACGGCGGCGGACACCGGCTTGGTCAGGCCGACGCCGAGGAGCAGGCCGCGCCCGCGCACACCGGAGACCAGCGGGTGGTGCAGGTCTTCGATCCCGGCGGTGAGGTGCTTGCCGAGGGCGGCGACGTGGTCGAGCAGGCCGTCGGCGGCGATCGTGCGCAGGACCGCGAGGCCCGCGGCGCACGAGACCGGGTTGCCGCCGAAGGTGGTGCCGTGGTGTCCGGGGGCGAACAGGTCGGCCGCCGCGCCGATGCCGACGCACGCGCCGAGCGGGAGACCGCCGCCGAGGCCCTTGGCGAGGGTGATGATGTCCGGGGTGATGCCTGCCTGCTGGAAGGCGAACCACTGGCCGAGCCTGCCGACACCGGTCTGCACCTCGTCGAGGACGAGCAGTGCGCCCGCCTTCGCGGTGATCTCGCGGGCGGCCTGCAGGTAGCCGTCGGGGGCGACGACCACGCCGCCCTCGCCGAGGATCGGTTCGATGAAGACCGCGGCGGTGTCATCGTCCACAGCGGACCGCAGGGCCTCGACGTCGCCGAACGGGATGTGCACGACGCCGGCGTCGAGCGGCTCGAACGGGGTGCGCTTGGCGGGCTGGCCGGTGAGCGCGAGCGCGCCCATCGTGCGGCCGTGGAAGGCGCCCTCGCAGGCGATGATCTTGGTCTTGCCGGTGAGCCGGGTGAGCTTGAACGCGGCTTCGTTGGCCTCGGCGCCGGAATTGCAGAACAGCACCTTGGCCTGGCCGGTGAGGCCTGCGACGTCGAGGATCGCGTCGGCCAGCTCCACCGACTGCTGGTTGATGTAGAGGTTCGAGGTGTGGCCGAGGGTGGCGATCTGGCTGGTCACGGCCTCGACGACGGCCGGGTGCGCGTGGCCGAGCGCGTTGGTCGCGATGCCGCTGAGCAGGTCGAGGTAGCGGTTGCCGTCGGCGTCCCACACGCGCGAGCCCTCGCCGCGCACGATGGTCAGCTTCGGCGTGCCGTAGTTGTCCATCAGCGCGGACTTCCACCGCGTCTGGCCGTCCACATTGGATTCGATCATGACTCCCCCTCGTCCGGCAGCACCATGGTCCCCACACCGCTGCTGGTGAACACCTCGAGCAGCACCGAGTGCGCCAGCCGACCGTCGATGACGTGCGCCTTGGGCACGCCGCCGACGACCGCGCGCAGGCACGCCTCCATCTTCGGCACCATGCCGCTTTCCAAGCCTGGCAACAGTTTTTCGAGTTCGGTCGCGCGGATCTCGTGCAGCAGCGACGACTTGTCGGGCCAGTCGGCGTAGAGGCCCTCGACATCGGTCAGCACGACGAGCTTCTCCGCCTCCAGCGCGACAGCGAGCGCGGCGGCGGCGGTGTCGGCGTTGACGTTGTGCGGCAAGCCATCGCGGTCGGGCGCGACGGTCGACACGACCGGGATGCGGCCCGCGTTGACGATGTCCATCACGGCTTCGGGGTTGACGTGCACCACGTCGCCGACCTGCCCGAGGTCGACCTCGACGCCGTCGACCGTGGCGGTGCGGCGCTCAGCGGTGAACAGGTGGGCGTCCTCGCCGGAGATGCCGACCGCGTACGGGCCGTGCTGGTTGATCAGGCCGACCAGCTCGCGGCTGACCTGGCCGGTGAGGACCATCCGCACGACGTCCATGGTCTCGGCGTTGGTGACCCGCAGGCCCGCCTGGAACTCGCCCTCGATGCCGAGCCGGTTGAGCATGGCGCTGATCTGCGGGCCGCCGCCGTGCACGACGACCGGGCGCAGACCCGCGAGCCGCAGGAACACCATGTCCTCGGCGAAGGCGCGCTTGAGCGACTCGTCGACCATGGCGTTGCCGCCGTACTTGACCACCACGAGCGCGCCGTGGAAGCGCTGCAGCCACGGCAGTGCCTCGATGAGCACGCCTGCTTTCTCGGACGCGGTGTTCATGACGAATACGCGCTGTTCTCTTCGACGTAAGCGTGGGACAGGTCGGTGGTGAGAATCGTCCCGCTGCCCTCGCCCGCGTGCAGGTCGATCACCACGTCGATGTCGCGGCCGGTCAGGTCGGCGGCGGAGCGGTCCTCGCCCCGGCCGCCCGCCCGGCACACGGTGACACCGTTGATGGTGATGTCGAGCTTCTGCTGGTCGAAGTCGGTCGGCGCGTTGCCCACGGCCATCGCGATGCGGCCCCAGTTGGGGTCGGAGGCGAAGAACGCGGTCTTGCACAGGTTGTCCTGGGCGACGATCCGCGCGGCGGCAAGCGCTTCGCTGTCGGTGGCGGCGCCGTTGACCGTGATCGTGACGTGCTTGGTGACGCCCTCGGCGTCGGCCTGCAGCTGGGCGACCAGGTCGGCGCAGACCGCGCTGAGCGCCTCGGTGAACTCGGCCTCGGACACCGCGACCCCGGACGCGCCGGAGACCAGGAGCAGGACGGTGTCGTTGGTGGAGGTGCCGCCGTCGACGTCGAGCCGGTTGAAGGTGAACTCGACCGCGGTGCGCAGCGCGGGCTCGACGGCGGCCGGGTCGATCTGGGCGTCGGAGGTGATGACCGAGAGCATCGTGGCCATGTTGGGCGCGCACATGCCCGCGCCCTTCGCGAACCCGCCGATGGTCCAGCCGTCGGCGTGGGTGAACGCGGTCTGCTTCGGCACGGTGTCGGTGGTCATCACGGCGGTGGCGGCGGCGAGGCCCGCGTCCGCACCGGAGGCCAGTTCCTTGGCGGCGAGGTCGATGCCGGAGCGGACGGCGTCCATCGGGAGGCGCTCACCGATGAGCCCGGTGGAGCAGACGGCGACGTCGATCGCGCCGACGCCGAGGACGTCGGCGACCTTCTCGGCGGTGGCGTGGGAGTCCTGGAAGCCCTCCGGGCCGGTGCAGGCGTTGGCGCCGCCGGAGTTGAGGACGACGGCCTTGAGCTTGCCGGTGGTCAGGACCTGCTGCGACCAGAGGACGGGCGCGGCCTTGACCTTGTTGCGGGTGAACACACCGGCCGCCTGGGTCGCGGGACCGTCGTTGACGACCAGCGTCAGGTCGGGCTTGCCGTTCGCCTTGATCCCGGCGGCGACACCCGCCGCGCGGAACCCCTGCGCCGACGCGACGCCCTGGGCACGGTCGATGGTCACGGTGCGACTCCCACAGTGGACAGGCCGGTGGTCTCCGGCAGGCCGAGCGCGATGTTCATGGACTGCACGGCGGCGCCCGCCGTGCCCTTGGTGAGGTTGTCGATGGCGGCGACGACCACGAGCCTGCCGAGGTCGGCGTCGACGGTGACCTGCAGCTGCACGGCGTTGGAGCCGAGCACCGCGGCCGTGGTGGGCCAGCGGCCCTCGGGGAGCAGGTGGACGAACGGCTCGTCGCCGTAGGCCTTCTCGTAGGCGCCGCGCACGTCGGCGGCCGGGTCGATCAGCTGGGCGCTACAGGTGGCGAGGATGCCCCGCGGGAGCGGCGCGAGGACCGGGGTGAACGAGACACCGACCGGCTTGCCCGCCGCGGCGCTGAGGTTCTGGGTGATCTCCGGGGTGTGCCGGTGGGCGCCGCCGACGCCATAGGCGCTCAGCGAGCCCATGACCTCGGAGCCGAGGAGGTTGGGCTTGAGGCTCTTGCCCGCGCCGGACGTGCCGGACACGGCGACCACGACGACCTCGGGCTCGACCAGCGCCATCGCGGGGGCGAGGGCGAGGGAGCTGACCGTCGGGTAGCAGCCGGGCACCGCGACCCGGGTCGCGTGGCGCAGGGTCTCGCGGGCGCCGGGGAGTTCGGGGAGGCCGTAGGGCCAGTGGCCCGCGTAGTCGCCGCCGTACCAGCGGTCCCACGCGCCTGCGTCGGTCAGCCGGTGGTCGGCGCCGCAGTCGACGACGAGGACACCCGCGTCGAGCTGGGCGGCGATGGCGGCGGAGTGGCCGTGGGGCAGGGCGAGGAAGACGACGTCGTGGCCTGAGAGAACCTCCGCTGTGGTCTCTTCCAGGACGCGATCGGCCAGCGGCAGCAGGTGTGGCTGGTGCTCACCGAGCTTGGACCCCGCGTTGCCGCCCGCCGTGAGCGCGCCGATCTCGACGTCTGGGTGTGCGAGCAGGAGCCGCAGGAGCTCTCCCCCGGCGTACCCACTGGCGCCCGCGACGGCGATCCGAACCTTCATACGGATGATTATGCACTCTGATGCAAACTCACTCAAACGGTTTCACTCGACCGTGGTGACCGCCACAGCGAGGGGATCGCGCTGAAGGTGGTCAAGGCGATTCCGCGTGTGCCCGGCTGACGGCGGGGCGACGCTACGGGCGGATGCGGTTCTCGGGGTTGTCGTCGAACGGTGGGTCCAGGTGGAATCGGAGTTTCCCCCCGGCGTGGCGGTCGCCTTGGCGCGCGCGGTGGACGAGTTCGGCGAAGAGGCCGCGCTCCAGGAGGAATTCAGCCAGGCGCCACCGGCCGCGGCCGGTGCGGTCGACGAAGTCGCGCAGTTCGTCGTCTCTGCCCGCTTTGGCGAGGTGCTCCGTCCAGGCGTCCACGGCGAAGGGGAGGTCGGCCTCGGCGCGGGCGCGGAGTTCGTCTTCGCGACCCAGCGCCGACAGCAGGTGTCCGAGGCGTGGCGGGCGTGGTCGTGGTCGAGTTCGCGGAGTTGGTCTATGTCCTGGCGTTCGACGAGCCGGTTCATCCACTGATGCAGCGCGGTGAGATCGCCTGCCTGCGCGCGGGAGCGAAGGGTGTCGTCGTCGGGAACGGTGGCGGCGGGAGGCTCGCCGCGTAGGTGTCGCCTGCCTCCGCGCGGGCATGTAGCGCCTCGTGGCGGCGTTGGGTGTGCAGCAGGTGGTCGAGTGTGCGGGCGGCGGTGTCGTCGCCCGCGTCGGCACGTGCGCTGAGGGCGGCCTCGTCGCCGCGGTCGGCGACGATCTCCGCCAGTTTGCTCGCCGCGTGGCGGTTGCCCAGGGTGGTGACCAGGGCAGGCATCGCTTGCTGCGACTCGGCGGCGAGTGCGCGCAGTTCGTCCAGGCGGCCTTGTTTCGCGAGGAACCGGGACAGTGCGCCCACGCCCAGCGAGCCCCGTGCTCGGAGGTCTTCGGTGCGGTTGAGGAGTTCGAGGAGCTTGATCCACAGCCGGGCGGACGTCGGGTCGCCGCCGTCCGCCCGGGCGCGGAGTTCGTCGAAGAGGCCGTGGGTGATCAGCAGACCGGGCAGTTCGCGCTGGGCTTCCCAGTCGCCGGTGTCGGCTCGCCCGCGGACCTCGTCGATCACTTCTTGCGGGCGAGGGTCACGCCGTCACGCAGGGGGAGCATGACGCTGTCGACGCGGTCGTCGGCGACGACGATGTCGTTGATGCGGCGGATCGCGATGTCGGCCGGTTCCTGGGCGGAGTCGTCGACGACGCGGCCGGAGCGCAGGACGTTGTCGAGTGCGATGACTCCGCCGGGGCGCATGCGTGGGACCAGCTCGGCGTAGTAGTCCGGGTAGCCCTCCTTGTCGGCGTCGACGAACGCGAAGTCGATCACCGGGTCGGTGGGCAGGGCGCGCAGGGTCTCGATGGCGGGGGCGATGCGCAGGTCGATGCGGTCGGTGAGGCCCGCGCGCTCCCAGTACTTGCGGGCGATCGACGTCCATTCCTCGCTGACGTCGCAGGCGATCAGCTTGCCGCCGTCGGCCAGGCCGCGGGCCACGCAGATCGAGGAGTAGCCGGTGAACACGCCGACCTCGACGGCGTTCTTCGCGCCGAGCATGCGCACCAGCATGGTGAAGAACTCGCCCTCGTCGTGCGAGATCTGCATGACGGCCGCGTCCGGGTACGCGTCGACGGTCTCGGCGGCGAGGTCCCGCAGGAGATCGTCCGCGGGGGTGGAGTGGGCCAGCAGGTAGTCGCTGATGGCGGGATTGAGGATGTCCATGGCGCCATTCAACTACCGATAGAGCTCGAACGTCGCGATGAGCCTTTCGCGGTCGGCGCCGTCGGCCAGGAGCAGCTGCAAGAGGATGCGTGCTTTCGCCGGGTCGAGGAAGCCCGCGTGAATGAGTCCACGGTCGAACAGGTCGCGCTCGGAACCCGGGTATCCGTAGGTCGCGCGCAGGACCGAGCCGGAGCCGGTTCGCGAAGCAAGCACCACAGGGACGCGGTGGGCGAAGTCGGCGACCAGCGGGACCATGCCCGCGGGCACGTGACCGGCGCCGAGACCGGCGATGACGATGCCGTCGAACGCGTCGCCCGCCCGGCGCAGGAGTTCGCCGTCGTCGCCGAGGGTCACGGTGACCAGGGCGACGCGCAGGGCGGAGATCTTGTCGGTGGCGGGCAGGACCAGGTCGATGCGCGGGGTGCCGCGCAGGCGGGGTTCGCCTTCGACGATGAGGCCGAGGGGGCCGAAACCGGGCGAGACGAACGCGCCGGTGCTGCTGGTGTGGCTCTTGCGGACGAAGCGGGCGCCGTGGACCTCGTCGGACATGACGACCAGGCAGCCCAGCCCGCGTGCCTCGTCCGACAGGGCGACCCGGATGGCGGCATAGAGGTTGGCCGGGCCGTCGGCGCCCGCGGAGGCCGGGGCGCGCATGGCGCCGGTGACGACCACGGGTGCGGGGCTGTCGACGGTGAGGTCGAGGAAGAGGGCGGTCTCCTCGATCGTGTCGGTGCCGTGGGTGACGACGACGCCGGTCGCGCCGCCTGCGATCTCCTCGCGGACGGCGTGGCTCAGGGCGGTGAGGTCGTCGAAGCCCAGCGAGGGGCTGGGGAGTGAGCGGAGGGTGCTGGCGGTGAGGTCCACGCCGAGGTCGGCCAGGCCGGGGACGGCGGCGATCAGCTCATCGGCACCGAGGGCCGGGACGACACCGCCGCTCGCGCTGGGTGCCATGGCGATGGTTCCGCCCATGGCGATGATCGCGACTCTGGGCCTCACGATTCCTCCACGAATGTCGAACTCATTTGCCTGAACGTGCGACTCACTTGCCTGAATGTGCGACTCGCGGGTTTAGGAGGTCCAGGAGTGGGGTCCAGGGGTCCTGGGAGGCGGCGTCGGAGATGTGGGCGCCTGCGGTGGTCAGGGTGTCGACGTGGGACTGCCAGCGGGGGTGGGCGCGTTGGGCCGGGTCGGCTTGGGGGCGGATGACCACGCGGACGCCGGGGGTGCCGAGGGCCTCGCCCAACGCGGTGAGGGCCTGGTTGTCGGCGATGCCCAAGGCCAGCTTGGCCAGCGAGTTCGCGGTCGCCGGGACGAAGAGGAACGCGTCCGGGGTCGGGTAGGGCTTCGGCTGCGAGGGGAGGCGGCCGGTGCTGCGCAACGGGAGCTCCGTGAGTGCCTGCAGTCGCAGGGTCTCCCCCGCCGCGTCCATCCAGCGGGCCGCGGTGGGGGTCAGCGTGATCGCCAGGCGCCAGCCCGCTTTGACGGCGGGCTCGGCGAGCTCGACCCGTAAACGCTGGTCGACCCCGTAGCCCGCCGCCGAGACCAGGCCGAGGGTTCTCATCGCCGGAGCAGCGCGCAGAACATGGCGTCGGTGCCGTGGCGGTGCGGCCAGAGCTGCACGTACGGGCCGATGCCGAGGTCGGGAACGTCGGGGAAGAACTCGCGGGCGTCGATCGGGGTCACGCCGGTGCGGCGGACCACGTCGGAGACCACGCCGATGGTCTCGGCGAGGTGCGGGGAACACACCACGTACGCCACGACCCCGCCGGGGCGGACCAGGTTGAGGGCGCTGGTCAGCAGCGCGCTCTGCAGGCGGGTCAGGTCGCCGACGTCCGACGGCTGCCTGCGCCAGCGGGCCTCGGGCCTGCGCCGCAGGGCGCCGAGGCCGGTGCACGGGGCGTCGACCAGGACACGGTCGTAGGAGCCCGGTTCCAAGCCTGGGGACCGGCCGTCGGCGACGTGGATCTTGACCGGCATCCCCGAGGTGATGCGCTCGATCAGCTTCGCGCGGTGCGGCGCCTTCTCGACAGCGTCAAGGGTTCCGCCGTTGATCGCGGCGAGGGCACCCAGGAGCGCCGCCTTGCCGCCGGGGCCCGCGCACAGGTCGAGCCAGCGCAGGTCGGAGCCCTCGACCTCCGGTCGCGTCAGCGCCAGCGCGCACAGCTGGCTGCCCTCGTCCTGCACGCCGGCGAGCTTCTCCTTGACCGGGTCGAGGTCGCCGGGGTCGCCCGCGCCCGCGTCGAGGCGGACACCGTAGGGCGAGTACGGGGCGACGTCGCCGCCGGTCATCGCGGCCAGTTCGTCGGCGCTGACCTCGCCCGGACGGGCGACAAGGTGCACGGCCGGGCGCTCGTCGTCGGCGCGCAAAGCATCCGACAGCTCCTCGCCCGTGGTGCCGAGGGCGTCGGCGAAGGCGCGGGCGATCCAGCGCGGGTGGGCGTTGCGGGCAGCGAGATTGCCGACCGGGTCCTCGCCCGCGTCGGGGGCGAGCTGGTCGAGCCAGGCGCTCTCGTCCTTCTCCGACACCTTGCGCAGCACGGCGTTGACGAAGCCCGTGGCCCGCGAGCCCTGGTCGGCGCGCACCATGTCCACAGTGGACGCCACGGCGGCGTGGGCCGGAATGCGGGTGCGCAGCAGCTGGTAGGCGCCCAGGCGGAGCGAGTCGAGCAGGAGCGGCTCCACTTTGGACAGCGGCCGGTCGATGCACTCGGCGAGGATGTCATCGATGAGACCCATCGCGCGGCACGTGCCGTAGGTCAGTTCAGTGGCGAGCGCGGCGTCGCGGCCGGAGATGCGGCGGTCGCGCAGCAGCTTGGGCAGCACGAGGTTGGCGTAGGCG
>NZ_JBOHGC010000618.1:0-1550 GCF_050699995.1 Actinokineospora sp.
GCCCGTCATCGCGCAGGCGAGGACGTCGCGGCCTTCGAGCCCGGCCGGGATCGCGGCGCGCTGGATCGGTGTGGGGACCTCGAAGCCGAGGTCGGCAACCCCGCGGAGCAGGGTGGGATGGAGGGCAAACTCGGAGAACGACATGACACAGCCTTTCAGCAGTCTTCCGCGGGTTGATAAAGCCATTTGTAAGCGTTCAGGCTTGAGCAGCCTTCGGCAGCGGCGAGTGAGGCGAACACGGGACGAGCGAAGGGCCGGGATCTCCGTGAAGCACGGAGACGGAGACCTGCGTGAGGTAGTCGATGATGTTGCGCTGTTGTTCCCGGAGGGTGGCAGCGACGGTGAGCATACGTTCAACAAACCGACTGCCGGCCGCACTGTGGGTGCCAAAGCAGCCTTTGCGCCAGAGGACCGCCGGGCGGAGCGCGCGTTCGGCCGCGTTGTTGGTCGGCTCCACGCCCGAGACGTCGACGAACGTCCACAGGGCCGGCGCCACCGTGAGCAGGTCCCGGCAGGTCGCGGCGGTCTTGGCCTGACCGCAGGTCACGCCCCAGCGCAGTCGTTTCTCGACGCGCCGCCGCAGGGGCTCCATCGCCGCTTGGAACTGCGCCCGCGTCCAGGTGCCGTCGCGCACCCGATGCCACCACGCGAACATCTGCTCGGTGTCGGTCCCCAATCGACGGCCGAGGCGGGCCGCGGCGCCGCCGCGCTCGGTGAAGGCGATGAACTCGCGCCGGAGATGGGCCCAGCACAGTTGCCGACGCGCCAAGGGCCAGTCGCCATACGCGCTCCAGCGATCACTGACCAAGAAGGCTGCGCTCTGGCCCAGCAGGGTGCGCGCGGCGACCCGCCCGCGCCGGGCATGGATCAGGAACACGGTCACCCGCGCCGTGACCGCGACCCACAGCCACGCCCGCTGGCGCCCCTCGCGCCAGCCGGTCTCATCGGCGTGGATCACTGGCGCCTGCTCGACGACATACGCGTGCGCGGCAGCGACGGGCGCCGCCAGCGCAGCACTCACCGCGGCTTCGCACGCGGTCACCGTCCCCAAGGCGATGTCAATGTGGAAGAGGTCGGCCAGCAGGCCGACCGTCGTGCGCTTACTCAGGTGGTAGACGCCGGTGCACGCCGCCACGATCGCGACCACGCGTGGGCCCAGCGCGCCGCGCGGCACCCCGGTCGGCCACGGGGCAGTGGTCGTCACGCCACACCGCGGGCAGCCCAGGGTGTGCAGTTGGTACTCGGTGATCGTTGGCCGCACCGGCGGCAGCTCGGTGACTTGGTGGCGCCGGGGCGTAGCGTCACGCCCCCGGAGTCGTGCGCCACAGGCGCGACACTGCGCCGGCTTCACGGGCACGATGGCATCGACCTGCTCCACTGGCACCAGCGCCCGATACTGCCCGGTGTGGCCCGGCTGTGCCCCGGGCTGACGGCCCGAGGGCGCCTTCGGCGGTCGGACGACGGTGGGCGGATCAGTCGACGGCGGTCGCGATGAATTCTGCGAACTCTGCTCCAGTCGCTCGGTCAGGACGGCGACCTGCGCGCGCAAC
>NZ_JBOHGC010000619.1:0-12185 GCF_050699995.1 Actinokineospora sp.
CGGGTGATCACGGTGGCGGCGGCCATGGCCCCGCACAGCGTCGCCGTGGCCACGCTCAGCACGGCGATCTTCGCCATCGTCGCGGCGCGCGACTGGGGCGGCCGGTGCGAGGTCGGCTCGTGCGGCACGAGGTCATCGATGTCGGCGGGCAGCTCGATCCGCTTGCCGATCAACTCGGTGACGTGAACGGAACCGGTGCGGACGTGCCGCTTGCCGGTCGTCGGACGATCCACTGACGCTTCCTCCGCCTGAGTTTCGCTGTTCGGGGCAACTCGTACCGTGCCGCTGCTGCCCTACACCACTCTTTCTCGGTCGATCACCCGATCGAGGCGATAGGCGGCGCTGAGAATCACTCAAAAGGAGTAATCGGTCACCCCGTGCGAGTGTCGCTGGTGATCTTCGGTTCAGCGCCGTAGGTGAAGACAAGTTCACGTTCTTCGGTGATGACGCTGCCGTCCTTGCGGATCAGCCGCAGCGTCGAGAACGTCTTCGACCGGTTCGCATCGATGGTGATCCGCTGCACCTCGATCCGCTCGACATCGGCGTAGCGCCGCTCCAACTCCTCCTGGCCGTCGTAGCGGGCCTGGCCGGTTGTCATCGAGTACGCCGCGTCCGGATCGCGCGTGACCTGCGCGAAGTACGTCTCCGTGCGGTCGCCGATCTTCTCGGGATCGGCCATCGGACCGACGAGCACCGGTGTCTGCAGCGTCGTGCGGGCCGGAGCGGGTGCGGTCGTGGCCGTCGGGGCCGCGGTGGTCGGAGCCGGGGCGGGTGGCGCCGCCGTGTTCTTGCCGGGAGGCGGCGCGGTGAGCTGCCGGCGGTCGGACGGCTTCGCCGACACGGTCGTGGGCGGCGCGCTGCTGGGCGCCGGCGGACGTTCCGACACCAGTGCGTCGCCGGGCAGGTCGAGCGGCAGGCCTGGATAGCTGGGCAGACCCGGCAGGGCGTCGACCACCTCGGGCTTGCGGGGATTGGTGACCAGCGTGACCGCCGCGTAGGTCAGGCCGACCATCACCAGGAGCGTCGCGGCGACGGCGAACCACGCCGCGTGCCGCCAACTGCGGGGCGGCGTCACCGAGGCCGGGATGCTGCCCAGGTCGAACTTGGCCAGGCCGGTCGCGGGCGCGTCCGGGAACAGCCCGGCGATCACCGGCAGGACATCGGTCTCCTCTTCGGGACCGGCCGGGTGGACAGGCGGCGTCCACGACGTCGCACTCGAGCCGCGCCGGTGTCGCCCTCGGCCTGGTCCGTCCTGCGCGGTGTCCCGCCCGCTCGCCATGTGGTGGAGACTCCTGTCCTAGCCGGTCGTGACGCGGTGTCGCCGACCGATTACCGGTCAGCTCGTGTCGACGACCTGGAACTCCTCGGCCAAGTGTCCGGCGGGAAAGCCGTACTTGCTGGCCACAGCCGCGAAGAAGGGCCGCATCTGCTCTTCGAGGGTGGGATTTTCACCCACTTGGGAAACGTGCGTGCGCAGCGTCGCCGGGCCGTCGACCAGCCACGGTTCGCGGACCGTCCACGGCGTCAGCCCCTCCGCGTGGAGCAACTCGGGATGGGTGGTGACGACCATGTCCCAGTTGATCTCGGGGGACCAGGTCAGCACCCGGTCCGGGCGGACCTGGCGGATGACCCGGGAGATGTCGCGGCGCAACTGGAACGAGGCCGCCGCGCCGAAGTCGACGTCGTCCGGGTGCGCGGTGACGACCAGTGCCGTGCGCACCTCGGTGGATCGTCTCGCCGTATTCACTCAGCAAAGAGTATGGCGTTGCACAGCGTTCGTGAGTCAGGGCGCACCACTCGTCGCGACCTCACACATTCGGGTGAACGCAGGCGATTTTCTCTGCCGTGCGTGTGAATCGACCCGTTCGGGTCGATCACGGTTCATTCGCCGCTGCGGTACTTCGCCATCGTCGTCGACAGCGAACTGCCCGCGACCGCGCCCGACCCGCCCGCCACGAGGATGGCCAGCACGTCGGCGAACCCGCCGCCGCTGGTGAGCAGCCAGCCGAGCAGCGCCCCCGCGGTGGTGACGCCCGCGATCGGCCACCGCCCCCGCACGTACTGGGCGACCGGCGCGCCGCTCACCCCGCGCTTGCGCGCCGCGGAGTTGAGCAACGCCAGGTATCCCGCGAAACCGAGTGCCGCGACGAAGGCGACGATGGCCACGATGACAGCGATGAGATCGAGCATGCGTCCAGTCTGCCCGAGCGCGCGCCGAACCGGCTCAGGGATCTCCCCGAGTCGCCCCCTGGATCTGCTACCTGCCGAGCCTGCCGCGGCCGAGGTCGAGCAGCGCCATCGCGAGCGTGCGACCCGCGGGACCGAGTTCGCGGTAGCGCGCGACGACGTCCATCTCGCGGTTGACCACGATGCGGGGTCCGCCCGCGGCCATGCGCGCGGCGCCGATCGTCTGCGAGACCTCGGCCCGGCGTTTCACCAGACGCAGGATCTCGCGGTCCAACTCGTCGATTTCCTTGCGCAGCTCCGCGACTTCCTCGGGGGCGGGAAGCTCGATGCCTGCTTTGACCGTGTTCTCGGACATTGTGATCCTCAGCGGTTGGGCGGAGATCCTCAGCTCCCGAGCGCACGAAGCCCCGGGGTCCGAGGACTCCGGGGCTTCGTGGTGGTTTTCGGTGCTATGCCACAACGGGAGCCGGAGTCCGGATCCCGTAAAAAAACTCGTAGTGGCGCTGCACGGATCGAGTGTGACACACCGTGGCCGCGCGGTCGACCTGGCGTCCGGCCTGTGGGATCGGCACTTTTCGTCTTAGTCGGTGGCCCCCGGTACCGTTGCTTGCACGATGGAAGCACTCTTCGACCTCCCCACCACCGAGCCCGCCGCGCCCCGCCGCCAGTCCGGCTCCGCAGCGCTCCTCGACGACCTCAACGACCAGCAGCGGCGCGCCGTCGAGCACATCGGCAGCCCGCTGCTCGTGGTCGCGGGCGCGGGCTCGGGCAAGACCAGGGTGCTGACCCGGCGTATCGCGTATTTGCTCGCGGAGCGCAACGTCCATCCCGGCCAGGTCATGGCGATCACCTTCACGAACAAGGCCGCCGCCGAGATGAAGGAGCGCGTCGCCGACCTCGTCGGCAGGCGGGCCAACGCGATGTGGGTGTCGACGTTCCACTCGATGTGCGTGCGCGTGCTGCGCCGCGAGGCGAAGACACTGGGCATGACGTCGAGCTTCTCCATCTACGACGCCGACGACTCGCGCCGCCTCATCACGCTGGTCGCGCGCGACCTCGACCTCGACCCGAAGCGCTACCCGGCGCGCACGCTTTCGATCCACATCTCGAACCTCAAGAACGAGCTGATCGGCCCAGAGCAGGCTTCGTCGGCCGCCGCCAACGACCTCGAGCGCCGCGTCGCCGAGGTCTATGTGGAGTACCAGAGCAGGCTGCGCCAGGCCAACGCCATGGACTTCGACGACCTGATCATGCGCACGGTCGAACTGCTGCAGGGTTATCCGGACGTCGCCGAGTACTACCACCGGCGCTTCCGGCACGTGCTCGTCGACGAGTACCAGGACACGAACCACGCCCAGTACACCCTGGTGCGCGAGTTGGTCGGCCGCGGCACCGACGGCCTGCCGCCCGCCGAACTCTGTGTCGTCGGCGACGCCGACCAGTCGATCTACGCCTTCCGCGGCGCCACCATCCGCAACATCGTCGAGTTCGAACGCGACTATCCGAACGCGACGACGGTCATGCTGGAGCAGAACTACCGCTCCACGCAGACCATCCTCAACGCCGCCAACGCGGTCATCTCGCGCAACCCGGACCGGCGCGACAAGCGCCTGTGGACCGCGCTCGGCGACGGCGAGAAGATCGTCGCCTACGTCGGCGACAACGAGCACGACGAGGCGTCGTTCGTCGCGCGCGAGATCGACCAGTTGGTCGACGCGGGCATCGCGAACAACTGCGACGTGGCGGTGTTCTACCGCACGAACAACCAGTCCCGGGTGTTCGAGGAGATCTTCATCCGGATGGGACTGCCGTACAAGGTCGTCGGCGGCGTCCGCTTCTACGAGCGGCGCGAAGTCCGGGATGCCTTGGCGTACTTGAGGGTTCTCGCGAATCCGGAGGACACGGTCAGCCTTCGCCGCATCCTCAACGTGCCCCGCCGGGGCATCGGGGACCGCGCGGAAGCGTGCGTCTCCACCCACGCCGACCGCGAGCGCATCTCCTTCGCCGCGGCGCTGAACGACGCCGCCGTGGGGAAAGTCGCGCTGCTCAACCCGCGCTCCCAGCGCGCGATCGCGGGCTTCGTCGAGCTGATCGACGGGCTCCGCCGCTTCGTCGACGACGGCCAGGACGTCGCCGAGATCCTCGACGCGGTGCTCGACCAGACCGGCTACCGCGCCGAACTCGAAGCCAGCGACGACCCGCAGGACGCCTCGCGGCTGGAGAACCTCACCGAGTTGGTGACTGTCGCCCGCGAGTTCACCGAGGCCCCCGCCGACGAGCCTCCGCCGGACGCGGCCGACTCCGCCACGGCGGGCCCGGAAGCGGGTTCGCTGGCCGCCTTCCTGGAGCGCGTGTCCCTCGTGGCCGACGCCGACCAGGTGCCCGACCCGGACGACGAGTCCGGCGGCATGGTCACGCTGATGACGTTGCACACGGCCAAGGGCTTGGAGTACCCGGTGGTGTTTTCCACGGGCTGGGAGGACGGGATCTTCCCGCACATGCGCGCGTTGAGTGATCCCACGGAACTCGCCGAGGAACGCCGTCTCGCGTACGTGGGGATCACGCGCGCCCGTGAGCGCCTCTATCTGTCCCGCGCGATCGTGCGGTCGGCCTGGGGTCAGCCGATGACCAACCCGGCTTCGCGGTTCTTCGACGAGATCCCGGCGGACTTGATCGACTGGCGCCGGATGGGTCCCGACCGCTCCAGCCCCAGTCGGGCGACCACCTGGGGCTCTCGGGCCACCGGAACGGGCCGCGCGGGGCTCCGTCCGGCGCCATCCAAGGGCTGGCAGGACACCGCTGCCCTGACGCTGGACGTGGGCGACCGGGTCAACCACGACAAGTACGGCCTGGGCACGGTCGTCGCCACCGACGGCACGGGCCCGCGTGCGACCGCGACGATCGACTTCGGGACCGCCGGAACGATCCGCCTCATGCTGATCGGCAGCGTCCCCCTGGTGAAGCTCTAATCCCCGAATCACACGATCGAGTCACTTTCGAACTGATGTTCGAAAATTGTCGGTCCCCTGCGGTTGACTACCCCCATGGCGCAAGCAGGGGGGAACAGGGAATGGACGAGCTGCTGCACCGGCTCCTCGCCGAGGCGGTGGGTCGCTACCTCGACGCGGTCGACCGGCTGGCGGCCGGGCAGCACGCGGTCGTCGGCGGCGAACTGCGCAGACTCACGGCGGCGTGGCGCAGCGTGCTGGGGCTCCATCGGCCCTTGGGGGCCCGCACCCACTGTGCGGGGTGCGGGCGGGCTCACCTTCCGGCGTCTGGGCGGCGTGGCTCCATGTGCACGGTGTGGCGGGTCGCGAGCGCCTACTTCGTGCGGGCCGACCCGGAGGGCGGGGTGATGCTCAAGCGGTGACGCTCAACGATCCTGGAGGCCTTAGGGGAGGTCTCGCTCAGAGGTTGATGCCGCGGGCGATCAGCCAGGGCAGCGGGTTCATCTTGCGGCCGCTGGCGTCCCACACCTCGAAGTGCAGGTGCGGGCCGGTGGACTGGCCACGGTTGCCCATGTGGGCGATGAGCTGACCGGCCTTGACCCGCTGGCCTTCGCGCACGACGTAGTCGTTGATGTGGCCGTAGACCGTGACGGTGCCGTCCGCGTGCTGGACCCGGACCCAGAGGCCGAAGCCGCTGGCGCTGCCCGCCTCGATCACGGTGCCGTCGGCGACCGAGACGATCGGCGTGCCGATGCGGTTGGCGATGTCGATGCCGTAGTGGGTGGTGCCCCAGCGGGCGCCGAAGCCGGAGGTCAGACGGCCGGTGGTGGGCTTGAACGCCTTCGGCCGGGCCGCCTCTTCCTGCTGCTTCTGGATCTCGGCGGCACGGGCGTTGCGGGCCTGGGTGACGCGCTCGGAGGAGGCCATCTTCTGGGCCTCGAGCGTGCCGTCGGAGGTCTTCGCGAGCGTGAGCAACTCGGGCGCGATCGGCCCGTCACCGCCCATGCCACCCATGTGGGAGGAGGCGTCGCGGGTGCCTGCCAGCGGGACGATGTCGTCGCTCGACGAGCCGGCGGCGGATTGGAGGGTCTGCCCGGCGGCGGCCGCGGCAAAGGCGCCGACGGCCACAGCGGCCACGACAACCCGCCCGCGCAGCGCGGACGAGGGTGGAGCGATTCGGTGCGCACCGCGATCTCGAGGGGCGCGATCAAGCGCTTCGTCGAGCACGGTGAACTCGCGTTCACCGCCGGTGGAGCGATGTCGAGACAAAGCTAGCCTTCCGCCTTCGGGGAGTCAGATCCGGACACCGGCTCGCGGGGGACGAGCGCTAGGTGAGGACTCCGGGCGGGGGACCCGGATGGGGTGGCGGTGGAGCAGGTTGCCAGCCCCAGTCCATTCGTGATCGGACTGTGACAACGGACTCGGGGACAGTAACGGGGAGATACCGGGATGGGCAACATCCACACGTGATGTCTGCCAACCGTGGCGAGGGGCGGAAGTTCCTGTACAGCGGTTACTACCCAAAGTTAACCCCACCTCACGCCCTTTAGTGTGACCTGGGTCTCGTTTCAATAGGCCATTTAGGTGGTCCAGCCTGAGTTGATCGCTCACACCGACCGCGACAATCGGCCACAAACCGCACGAACCTCACAAGCCCTTCCCGGGTTCCACCCGCGCAACTGCCGCCCGTCGACTCAGCCCGCGCATCCGGCCGGCTTACCCCTGCGCTCGCCCGGTCGGGCGGCGCACTCAATTCCTCACAACGTCGGCTCCCCCCCACGGTCGTAGCCCCCGCCTCGCCCCCTTCCCGCCCTGCATCCGACCCACCGCACCCCGCCCATCAGGTGGATCCCACAGCGCGGGCGCGGTCGGACCCCGTCGGTCTTGCTAGCGTTGCCCGCGATGACCTCGCGGATTCGAACGTCGCTCCTCCGCCACGCGGACCAGGCCGACGGCGCAGTTCCCGTTGTTCGCATCGGTTGGGCGGACGTGCCGGGCAGGCTCCGGGTCGCACTGTTCCTCGGGGTCGCCGGCGCCGTCCTGCTGGTCGCCGGGCCCGCAATCGGGCTCGTCGAAGACGGTCCCGCAGCCGGTTTCGGCGCGCTGCCCGTCCTCGCCGCTCTCGCCGTGGTCCCGCCGCTGCTCGCGATCGGTTTCGTCGTCGCCAAAGCACCCGCCACGGGCGCCGCCGTCCTCGTCGGGTCCGCCATGCTCGCCCCGGGCCGCGCCCTGGTCGACGCCCAGTTCGCCGTCGACCCGCTGCTCACCTCGCGCCCCGAGATCCTGGTGCCGACGGTCCTCGCGCCCCTCTCCGCCGCCCCCGGCCTGTGGCTGTTGCTCGCCGGGCACGGCGCGATGGCGCTGGCCGGGCTCCTCGCGGTCGGCCGCGCGGGCGCCATCCCCGGCACCCCCTACGCCTCCGAGTTCGACGACCACTCCGCCGACCGCTCGACGAAGGCCCAGGGCACTTCCCTGGTGCTGGCCCTCATCGCCGCCCTGCTCGCCGCGGTCGGACTGCTCCTCGCCCCGTTCCGCTCGGACAACGCCTTCGTCCTGGCCAGCAGCGTGATCGACGCCCCGCCGCTGGCCCGCTTCGGTGTCCTGCTCCTCGCGGGCGCCGCCGCGGCGGGCGCGGTCTTCGGCGCCGGGTCGGCCCGCCCGTCCGTCGCCAGGGGCGTGGTCCTCGGGGTGACAGCCGCAGTCGCGGGCGTCACCGTCCCGCAACTCGCCGCAGGCACCGCCGTCGACCACCTGCACCTCGCCCCGGGCCCGGTCATCGCCCTGTCCGCGCTGGTCGCCCTGACCGTGGCGGTCTGGCTGCTCAACCGCCAGGAAAACCCAGCCGAGGACCGCGCGACCGAACTCGACACCGGCCGCCTCCACCTGATCGCGGGCATCCTCGGCCTGGCCTCCGCCGCCGCCGCGCTGGCCGCCGCGACCTCCGTGCAGCTCGTGGTCACCGGCGGCCTCGACCGACCGGTCGCCTACTCCAGCAGGTTGTTCGTCCCCGCCGCGATCGTCGTGCTCGCCCTGGCCGTCCCCCTCCTGTTCGCCCGCGCCGCCGCCGCGACCCGCCCCGCGTTCGCGGTCGCGGTGATCGCGATCCCGCTGGTCGCGGCCAGTTCGAGTGACGCCGTCTTCACCGCGATCAGCGCCAGCGACGCCGTCAGCGCCGGCCCCGGCGCCTGGTTCGGCGGAATCGCGGCCGTGCTTGCCGTCGCCGCCGCCTGCGTCGCCGCCCTCGCCGGGGTGGTCGAGCGCGACGACGTCGACCTCACCGAGCGCCAGGCCAACCTCACCCTCGCCGCACCCCTCGCCGCGGCGGCCCTGTTCGCCATCGGCGCCTTCGGCCTGCCGGTCCTCAAGGCACCCGGGTTCGTCGCCCCCGGCATCTGGTCGCACTTCCGCCCCGCGTCCTGGGGTCTGCTGCTGGGCGTCGTGGTGGTCCTCGCGATCATCGCCGTCGCCGCGTTCTCGCGCCCACCCCGCGGCGGCGCGCTCCTCGCAGGCGCCGCGGCGCTGGTGGCGGTCCACGCCCTGGAGTTCGCCCTGACATCCGACCGCGCCGAAGGAGCGACCGCGGGCCCCGGCACGTGGCTGTCACTGGCCTGCGTGGCCGCGCTGCTCGTCGCCGCGCTTATCGCCGCCATCGCGCGACCCGCCGTGAAGACCCGCCGATGACCGCCCGCGTGGTCCTGGCCGAGTTCGGCGAAGCCGACATGCACGCCGTCGCGAGGCTGCTGCGCGACAGCGGGATCGAGGTCGTCTTCGCCGGACACGGGAGCCCCGATCAGGTGGTGACCATCGCGATCCAGGAGGACGCCGATGCGATCGCGGTCGACGAACACGTGGGCATGGTCACGGCTCTGCTTAAGAAGCAAAACGCCGCCGACATCGAGGTTTACGACTACATCGACGTCCTCACTTGGGCCGCGAAGCCGTAGTGGTGACAGACCTCACCGTCATAGTGACCCTCTGGTGACAGACTTCACCGGGTGTGAAGTTTCGGGTCAATCCGCAGGTCGCTAGGGTCTTCACGTCTGACAGCATCGCGTCGAAGACACCGTAGTCAGGAGACTGTCGAGTGGACCTGTACGAGTACCAGGCGAAGGATCTTTTCGCCGCCCACGGGGTCCCGGTGCTGCCGGGCGACGTGGCTGACACAGCCGAGAAGGCCCGCGCCATCGCGGAAGAGCTTGGTTCGACCGTGGTCATCAAGGCCCAGGTCAAGACCGGCGGCCGGGGCAAGGCGGGCGGCGTCAAGCTCGCCGACAACGCCGACGACGCCCAGGTGAAGGCCGAGGGCATCCTCGGTCTGGACATCAAGGGCCACATCACCCGCAAGGTGCTGGTGACGGTCGCGTCCGACATCGCCGAGGAGTACTACTTCTCGTTCCTGCTCGACCGCGCCAACCGCACCTTCCTCGCCATGGCGTCGGCTGAGGGCGGCATGGACATCGAGCAGCTCGCCGTCGAGCGCCCCGAGGCCCTCGCCAAGATCCCGGTCAACGCCATCGAGGGCGTCGACCTGGCCAAGGCGCGGGAAATCGTCGCCGCGGCCAAGATTCCCGCCGTCGTGGCCGACCAGGCCGCCGACGTCATCGTCAAGCTGTGGGAAGCCTTCGTCGGCGAGGACGCCACGCTGGTCGAGGTCAACCCGCTGGTCCGCGACCCGCAGGACAAGATCATCGCCCTCGACGGCAAGGTCACCCTCGACGAGAACGCGGGCTTCCGCCACCCGGCGCACGCCGACCTTGTGGACCAGGAGGCCGAGGACCCGCTGGAGGCAGCGGCCAAGGCCAAGGACCTCAACTACGTCAAGCTCGACGGCGAGGTCGGCATCATCGGCAACGGCGCGGGCCTGGTCATGTCCACTCTGGACGTGGTGGCCTACGCGGGCGAGAAGCACAACGGCGTCAAGCCCGCGAACTTCCTCGACATCGGTGGCGGCGCGTCGGCCGAGGTGATGGCCAACGGTCTGCACATCATCCTGAACGACCCGGCCGTGAAGTCGGTGTTCGTCAACGTCTTCGGCGGCATCACCGCCTGTGACGCGGTCGCCAACGGCATCGTCGCCGCGCTGGAGATCCTCGGTGACGAGGCCACCAAGCCGCTCGTCGTGCGCCTCGACGGCAACAACGTCGAAGAGGGCCGCCGCATCCTGGCCGAGGCCAACCACCCGCTCGTGACCGTGGTGGACACTATGGACAACGCTGCCGACATTGCTGCAGCACTCGCTGCCGAAGAGTCGCTTGCGGGCTCGAGCAACGACACCGCGGGGGTCTGACAATGGCAATCTTCCTGACTGACCAGAGCAAGGTCATCGTCCAGGGCATGACCGGCTCCGAGGGCACCAAGCACACGGGCCGCATGCTCAAGTCCGGCACCAACATCGTCGGCGGGGTGAACCCGCGCAAGGCGGGCACCAAGGTCGAGATCGAGGGCGTGTCCCTGCCGGTCTTCGCCACTGTCGCCGAGGCGATGGAGGCCACCGGCGCCGACGTGTCGGTGATCTTCGTTCCGCCGAAGTTCGCCAAGGACGCCGTCATCGAGGCGATCGACGCGGGCATCGACCTCGCCGTCGTCATCACCGAGGGCATCCCGGTGCACGACAGCGCCTACTTCTGGGCGCACGCGGTGGCGAAGGGCAACAAAACCCGGATCATCGGTCCGAACTGCCCCGGCCTCATCAGCCCCGGAAAGTCGAACGCGGGCATCATCCCGGCCGACATCACCGGCCCGGGCAAGATCGGTCTGGTGTCGAAGTCCGGCACCCTGACCTACCAGATGATGTACGAGCTGCGCGACATCGGCTTCTCGTCCGCGGTCGGCATCGGTGGCGACCCGATCATCGGCACCACCCACATCGACGCCCTCGAGGCGTTCGAGCAGGACCCCGAGACCGAGCTGATCGTCATGATCGGTGAGATCGGTGGCGACGCCGAAGAGCGGGCCGCGGCCTACATCAAGGAGAACGTCACCAAGCCGGTCGTCGGCTACGTGGCGGGCTTCACCGCGCCCGAGGGCAAGACCATGGGTCACGCGGGCGCGATCGTGTCCGGCTCGGCCGGTACGGCGCAGGCGAAGAAGGAGGCCCTCGAGGCCGCCGGGGTCAAGGTCGGCAAGACGCCGTCCGAGACCGCCGCCCTGGCTCGTGAGCTGTTCCAGGCTAGGAACCGACAGCGCTGATCTTCTGAAGATCACGGGGCCGGACGCGTTCGCGCGTCCGGCCCTTGTTGTTTTCAAGTTGTTTCCACGATGGGGAACCACGGCCTGCCGGTGTCCGTCGGATCACCGCAATGGGCTAGCGTCTCGCTGGCTGAAAGATTGTTTCTGTGCGTCGAGCTAGCTGAGGAGAGCACGCGATGACCTATCCAGGCGGGGCACCGGGTGGTTACCCGGGTCAAGGTCCGCAGCAGCCCACGATGGGCTACGCGCCCACGCCGGCCGGCCCGAAGCTCGAGCTGGCACAGATCCTGCACCTCGCGGTCGCGGGTCTCGGTGTGCTCAACCTGTTCCTCGGGTTCGCCCCGCTCAGTACGGGCGTGAACTTCTACGAGGCGTTCTCGGGCTGGATCCCCGGCCTGCTGTTCCTCGGCGGCCTGCTGTCGCTTCCGGTGATCCTGCCGGGTGAGAAGAAGGTCGGCCTCACGCCGCCCGCGATCATCCTGTCGGTCGTGCTGGCGTACCTGTTCATGATCTTCTCGATCGACGGCTCGCTCAAGGCGGGCGGCGTCATGGTGCTGATCTTCGGCATCCTGCAGGCCGGTGCCGCCGTGGCCGCGTTCCTCTTCGACAACGGCATCATCAAGCCGCCGCAGCCCGCGCCCGCCAACCCGTACGGCCAGCCCGGTGGCTACAACCCGCCGTCGGCGCCGTTCCAGCAGCAGCAGCACCAGCAGGCGCCGTTCGGCCAGCCACAGCAGCCACAGCAGCAGCAGCCCCAGACCTTCGCGCCGCCGCCGGGACAGTTCGGCCAGGCGCCGGGCACCCCGCCAGGTGGATACCCGCAGCAGGGCTGAGCACGACGTTTCTTCTCGGGGCGGCACC
>NZ_JBOHGC010000620.1:0-9187 GCF_050699995.1 Actinokineospora sp.
CACAGGCGTCGGCCATCCGCGTCAGGCCGAGGTTGGTGGAGTGGCTGATCAGCACCGCGATCAGGTTCCGCTTCAACTCCGGGCTGCGGGACTGCTTGCCGCCGGCGTGGGTGAAGCAGTCCAGGAACCCGGTGCGCTTGTCCAGCTCGATCAGCAGCGACACGATCGACGCGAACGGCAGCATCGCGGTCAACTCCGCTTTCAACGCGGTCGCCTCGGCCGGGATGTCCTCCGCCGACAGCGGGGAGATCACCAGATCCCCGGCCTCGTCCAGGCGCACCGGGCCGTCGCCAGCGGCCAGCACCGCCTCCAACTCCCCGAGCGCCTGGCCCAGCTCGTCCTCGGCGGCCGCCAACGCACGAGCCGGATCGGCCGGTTTGCCCACCAGCCGGCAGAACTCCACCCGCTGATCGACCCACTTCTCCGGGGTCAGCAGATAGGTGGCGGGGTCGGAGTAGCGGCGCGAACCGGGCACCCACACATCCCCGGTCCGCAGCCCGTCGCGCAACCCCAACAGCGTGCACAGCTCCCAGTAGTGCCGGAAGGCGCTGGTATTGCCGGACTTGCGGGCGGACTCGAGGTAGCCGCGCCACCGTGCGGGCACGAACCCCTCCGGTGCGCCGTGTGGGACGCGGCGAGCGCCGGTGGCGTTGAGTTCGCACAGCACCTCCACCGCCTCCAGCAATCCGGCCGCCGTGGTGCCGCCGGCGAACCGCACCGCGGCGAGCACCTGCGGGGTGAACTGCCGCAAGTACCCGTACGAGCCGTCCAACGCCGCTAGGTGCCCATGATCACGCGGTAACCGCGGCTTCGCCTGCGCGATAGCCGCCCGCAGCCGCGGCCACCCGATCCGCTCGCCCCGGATCAACCCGCCGACCAGTTCGTCGCTGATCTGCGGGTCGGTGATGATGGCCAGCAGATCGTCCAGCAGCGCCTGGCGATCCTCCCCGGCCTTGCCCCGCTCGGCCAGCGCCTCCCGCATCGTGCGTTCGGCTTTGCCCTCCCGCGCCGATATGGCCTGGTCGAACAACCCCACGACCTCATCGAGCACATCGGTCGCCGACTGCGCCAACAACGTCAACAGGATCGGGTACCGGCGTTGCGGATCGCGCCGTTCCAGCGCCTGCCCGGTCAACCGGCGGCCGACCGTGGCCAGGAACCGGCGCCGCTCCGCCGGTAGCACCGACAGATCCAACCGGTCGGCGCCCAGGCCGCGCAGGAACTCCAGTTTCGCGACCTCCGCCTTGATCGCGGCCGGGGACGCCTCCACCGGCCCGGTGCCCAACCACCGCAACCGGGTCATCGTCACCTCGGGGTCGGTGACCAGCAGCCCGTCCAACGCCGCGCACCGCTCGTCGGTGAACTCGTGCGCCAACCCGACGTAGGTCTCCCGCTGCGCCTGCTCCCGGGCGTGCGCGACCCGCTCGACCACGGTCACCGGACCAGGCCGGATCACCCGCGCCGAGATCAGGTACTCACACGCCAACCGGAACAACAACGTCGGCGAGTCATGCTCCATCGCCCGCGCCAGCAAGAACTCGTCCAGCTCTTTGAGCTCCAACGTCGACGGAGCCCGCCAGCCCACATACTGCGCCACCAGCCGCAGATGCTCGGTGCGGGTCTTCGCCCGGCGACCATAGGACCGCAGCTCGACCGGGTCGACCCCCAGCTGGTCAGCCAGCCGGGCCACCGCAACCGGCGGCGCCGCCGACACCTTGTCCGGCACGAACCCCAGCCACGGCAACGTGCACAACGCCACCGCCAACCCCAACCGATCCACCGGACCCCGGCCCCGACCGGGGTCCACGAACGCGACGTCGGCGTGAGTGAGAGTGAAGAACCTGAACAACTCGTCCCGGCCAATCTCCGGAAAGCCCCGCAGGCGCTCCAACTCCGCGTCCGCGAACACCTGCGTCGCCAAACACGACCTCCCACCAGTCCCCAGATTCCCTGGTCAGGAGCCTACTCGGCCATATCCGCCCGATTTTCGGCGAGTACTACGGGGCCCCCACCACCCGCATGGGACCATGCGTCGGGCGTTCCCCCTCGATCAGCGACGTGATGCCGACGGAACCGAAGAACGTGACTTCGCTGAGATCGACCACCAGCACCGCCGGCTTCTTGTGCAGCGCGTCGTCGATGCCGGTGACCAGGGTTGTGGCGGTGGTCGTGGTGCCGCCGCCCGCCGCCGGGTTGTAGGCCGGTTGGGTGAAGGCGCCGCGGTAGGAGCCGACCTCGTGGTTGCGGACAAGCGCGACGGGTCGCCTGACCCCAAGTTGGTCACCTCGAAGGTTTCCCGACCGCGAGGTAAACAGTCGATGTCCACTGTGGAGTCTGGTCCGATGGTCACGACCTGAACCGAATTCACCGGTAATCACCCGTCGGCGCGCCCGCGGAGCACAATGCCGCCGTGCGCACTCGACTGACCATCCTGGCCTGCTCGCTCTTGATCGCGGGCTGTAGTTCGACGGTGACCGGAACCGCCGTTCCGGCGCCGCCGCGGCCGCTCAAGCCGTCGATCACGACCGTCGCCGTGGGCGACTGGGTCGACGCCGGGCAGGCGTTGCGCTTCGTGGTCGAGAAGATCGAGGTCGACCCCAAGTGCACGGCTGAGAAGCCGCTTCCGCTGGGCCGCAACCGGCACCTGGTGGTGTTGACCGTCGCCGTCGAGACCGGGGCCCGGTTCGTCAAGCGGTCGGACACCCCGGTGTGGGACGCGTTCCTGACCTACGGGCCGTACGGGTTCGACACGCTCGTCAGCTCCGCCGGGCCGCGCTGCTTCCCGCAGGAGCAGTCGATCTACTGGAGCGACCCCAAACCGAACGGCAAGTACCGGGGCAAAGTGGTCGTGGAGACGCACTCGACCGAGGGACTGGTCGTCCACAAGGACTGGAAGTGGGCGTATCCCAGCTGACGTCACCGGAGCCGCGATCGGGTGACGGCGGCGTCACCTGAACAGCTAGCTCCGCGCTGATCTCGTTGCCACCCGTCGACGCGACCTGCCACCGTCGATCGGTGGAGGTGAGTCGTCGGACGGACGGACTGGCTGGCCGAACCACCAGGACCGGTCATCCCACGGCCCCGGGCGAACACGCACGTCGTGCGCCTGGTCGGTGTCGGCGTGCTGCGCGCGGTCCTGGCCGCCGGGCTCGCCGCCCTCGGCTGGACCTGCGTGCGCGACCCGATCGGGATGGCCGCCTGCGCGGCGGTGATCGTCCACGAGCACGGGACGCTGTCGAGCGACCTCGTCGCCGAGTGCGTCGCCCACGCGTTGCCCACCGTGGTGGTGGGGTCCGTCCGGTGCCCACGGGAGCTGATCACCGCCGTGCACGCCGGGGCGACCAGCATCGTCGACCGGGACCTGCCGATCCCCGAACTCCTGGCCGCCGTACACCACGGACTCACCGACCCTTCCCGCCGCGAGGGACTGATGGAGAGCCTCCGGGTGCGGCTGCGCCTGCAGGAGCGCCTCGACCGGCTCACCCCGCGCGAGCGCACGGTCCTGACCGACCTGGCCGCGGGCCTGACGGCGGCGGAGATCGGCCACCGGGAACACGTGAGCCTCACGACCGTCCGCACCCACATCCGGTCGATCCTGCTCAAGCTCAACGTCTCGTCCCAGCTGGCTGCGGTCGCCGCGGGACGAGCGGGCTGGCGGGAGCTGAACCTGCCCGACCATGCCGTTCATGCCGTCCATGCCGTTCATGCCGTCGCCGGTCGTCAATTTTGACGATGCCGGGCGCGCACGGACGGCCACACACTTGTCGGACGTGCGGCCGCAGGGACCGTGCCCACACCCCAGGAGGCACCGATGTGCAGGACGTTGAACGTGGCAGGCGCGACCATGGCGAGCTGGCCCGGCGTCATGGTCCTCAAGTCCGACGGCCACGACGGCTTCGTTCAGGACGATGAGTGGAATTGGTCCAGGGAGATCCACTGGCACTACGAGGTCGCGTCCTTCGACGAAGGTTCGTACTGGGTTCCGGCCTCCACCGGCCCGCCGCGCTGGTGGGACAAGATCTTCATCGAAGGCGACGCGTCGACGGACGGCACCCCGGTGAACCGCAACGGCAAGGAATACAGACCCAACGGCGTGTTCATCTGGATCCCGGCCATCCCGTCGCAGTACGGCCCCGGCAAGACGGGCAACAAGGTCAAGTGCGACCCTCCGAAGTCGGCCCCCGTGGTGACGGCCTCCGCGCCCGGCGGCGACGGCGTCGCGTCGGGCAATGGTCTCGCCGCCGCGGGGAACGGCGCCGCCGCGGGCCCTGTTTCCCCAACCGGCCCGGTTTCCCCCACAGGCGGCGGTATCGAGCTCGCCCGCCTGAAGCTCAACTCGATCCTCGCCCAGCCCACCGCGCTCGCCGCGGACGGGAAGGGCGCCGCGTTCAAGGACTCCGACGGTCTGATCTCGTTCGTCAACCTCTCCTCGGACCTGGTGAACAACAGCGATGCCTACAAGACCGGGACCGCGGTGTTCGACAAGATCGCGAACTTCTTCTCGACGCTGCGCATCAAGACTTTCACCGCGCTGCACAACGGAGTCATCAAACCGCTGCAGGGAGACACCCCGCCCGCCACGCAGTGGGACCCGGCGGTCACGCACTACATGCAGTACCTGCTGCAGGAGTCGGGCGGGCTCACCGACTACTCGATCACCCAGGAGACCTACTCCGACACCCAGGTCCTCGCTGAGTTCAGCACCAGCTTCGTCAAGCTCTTCTTCGACGCTGTCACGGTGCCCAACTCCATCATCAGCGGCATCTCCACCTTCATCTCCGGGGTCGGCAAGTCGCTGCAGATGGGCTGGGACAACAAGCAGCGCGACTACCAGGTCGCCCTTCTCGGGCAGTGCCACGAGGCCGTGCAGCAGAACGTCGACGGGCCGCCGGTGTACCGGTACTTCCCGAAGCTGAAGTACTACTTCCTCCGGGTCTCCAGTTCGCAGACCGAGTTCACGTCGGACTGCGCGACGGTTCGGAAGATCACGTTCAACTTCCAGTACGAGTACTACGTGACCGCGGTGGCGGCGGCGGTGCTGGACAAGACGACCGCCGAATACAAGAGCTTCACCGATTTCCTGAACACCGCCCAGGACGCCAACTACAAGGACGCGAAGGACAAACTCGACGCCATCCTCAACGGCACGGTGTCCTCCGGTCCGGAGCATCAGTTGAGCGCCTTCAACGTCGATCTCGGCGCCTACCCCGCGGTCACGGCGGCACCGGCCCTGCGGCTGACCCCAGCCTGAGGGCTCACCGGCTGACCGGCGTCCAGCGCCGGTCAGCCGGTCAGCCGGTGGTGTAGGCCTGGAACAGCGTGCGGTAGGCGTGCTCGGCGGTGTCGACGTCGTCGGGGCGCGGGGACACGAGGTGGTGGAGGGTGAATCCCTCCGCCATGGCGGCGAAGGCACGGGCGCCGTCAGTGGGCCTCGCCGCCCCGGCGGCGCGCAGCGCGGCTTCGGCGACGTGGTGGATCGTGTCGATGATCCGGGCCAGGGCTTCCGACCGTTCGGGTGAGCGAGCGGCTTGCAGCAGCACCTCGTAGCGGGCCAGTTCGAGGGACGGCGGGAACAGCGTCAGCAGTTCCGCGACGTGGCGGGCGATCTCGTCGGGGGCCACCCTGGCGGCGGCGAGGTCGGCGGCGAGGGCGTCGAGCCGGGCGATGAGGTCGTCCGCGGCGAGTTGGAGGGCTTCGACACCGAGCTGCTCGATGGTGCCGAAGAAGTACGACACGGACGTGTAAGGGACGCCCGCACGCTCGGTGACGGCGCGGTGGGTGACCGCGGCGACGCCCTGTTCGGCCGCGATCTCGATGGCGGCGCGGAGCAGGCGTTCGCGGCGCTGCTCCCCCTTGGCGTAGCGCTTGTCCGGGTGTGGCACGACACCAGACTACCAATCTTGTAGATTCCTTCAAGATTGGCGTACAGTGTGGGCGTGACCACACCACCGCCTTCCCGACCTCCGCTGGTGCATGCGTTCGGCGACGACGCGCTCGGCGACCACGACGCCGTCGCGCTCGCCGGTCTGGTCCGCGACGGCACGGTCAGCGCCCAGGAACTCGCTGACGCCGCCATCGCCCGGGCCCGGCGGGTCGACCCGCTGCTCAACGCCATCGCCTGCGAGCCGACCACGCCCCGCGTCGCACCGGACAAGACCGGCGCGCTTTACGGCGTTCCCACGTTCATCAAGGACAACACCGACTTGCGGGGCCTGCCGACGAACCACGGCAGCGAGGCTTACACAGCCGCGCCCGCGAAGAAGGACGGCGCCTACGCCAAGCAGTACCTCAGCACGGGGCTGACCATGGTGGGCAAGTCCCGGCTGCCGGAGTTCGGGCTCAACGCCACGACCGAGTTCATGACCGGCGAGCCGACCCGGAACCCTTGGCACACCGAGCATTCGGTTGGCGCCTCCTCGGGCGGCTCGGCCGCGCTCGTCGCCTCCGGTGTCGTCCCCATCGCCCACGCCAACGACGGCGGCGGCTCGATCCGGATCCCGGCGGCCTGCGCCGGGCTGGTCGGCCTCAAACCGACCAGGCACCGGCACGTCGACGGCGAACAGGCCCGCAGGCTGCCGATCAACATGGTCTCCGAAGGTGTCCTCACCCGGAGCGTCCGTGACACCGCGGCCTTCCTCGCCGCGGCCGAAGACCACTGGCGCAACCCGAATCTCCCACCGATCGGCCTGGTCCACGGTCCGGCCCAGCGGCGGCTGCGGATCGGCCTCGTGCTCGACTCGATCAAGGGCACCGTCGACGAACACACCCGTGCCACGGTCGAGCACACCGCGCGGCTGCTGGAGAAGGCGGGCCACCACGTGGAGCCCGTCGGCCTGCCGGTCACCGAGCAGTTCGTGGCGGATTTCCTGCAGTACTGGGGTCTGCTCGCCCAACTCGCCGTCGACACCGGCAAACTCACCTTCGACCGGGCCTTCGACCGCGGCCGGGTCGACGGACTCACCCAAGGCTTGCGCCGACACCACCGCGCCAACCTCCGCCGCACACCGGGAGCCCTGCGCCGGCTGCGCCGCATACCCCGCGCCTACGCGGACATGTTCGCCCGCCACGAACTGGTGCTCTCGCCGGTCCTCGCGCACACGACCCCGCGCCTCGGTCACATCAGCCCCACCGTCGACTTCGACGAGCTGCTGGACCGCCTGACCAACTATGTCGCGTACACCCCGCTGAACAACATCGCGGGCACCCCGGCGATCTCGCTGCCGTTGGGCATGACACCGCAGGGACTCCCGATCGGCGTGCACCTCAGCGCCGCCCACGGCGACGAACGCACTCTCCTCGAAGTCGCCTACGCCCTGGAGGCCGAGCAGCCTTTCGCCAAAATCCACACCAAGGTCTGAGTCCCTCGGCGCGCCCACGCGACCTGCTCCCCCCGCTATCCTTGCCCGCGGAGTTAGGGGGAATCCATGGATTTCGACAGCAGGCGCACGTGGGCACGAATGCCCCAGGTCAACGGCGCCAACAGGAACAGAGGGAAACTCGCGGAGCTGCGCGGCTGGCAGTTCGCCGAGCAGGCGCCGGAACTGCTCGACCGCTGGCCGGTGCTGCCCTTCACCCAGCGCGGCGACATGCGGCTGGCCTACGGGGTACTGGGTGGGACGTGCGACGGGCTGTCTTTCACGGTGTTCGACTTCATGCGCAGGGACATGGTGATCGACAAGCAGGTCTACGGCGTCACGTTCAACCAGCACGACAAGATGGTCACCGACACCGTGTGGGTGGTGCGGCTGCCCGCGCCCATGCCGTTCTTCCAGATCGCCCACTGCAACCAGGTGTACTGGGACATCGACGACAGTCCTCACCCGACGACCGGTGACCGCAAGTTCGACAAGCGGCACCGGATCGTCGGCACCGACCCGCACGTCGCCGCCCAGATCCTCACCCCGGGCGTCATCGCCACCATCCGCGACGCCGAGTTGGGCAGTTGGTCCCTGATCGGCACCGACCTTGTGTGCGCGGAACGCTCGATCTTGGGTGCCAACGGCCCGAACAAGGTAGTGGAGAAGCTGGGCAAACTCGCGGTCCTGGTCGCCCAACTCCCGTTCCACAAGGGCGGCGGACAGCAGTCTCACCCCCAGCCCGGCTATGCACAGCAGCAGCCTGCCTACCCGACCCAGCAGCCGTACCAGCCGCAGCAGCCCGCGTATCCGCCGCCACCCCAGCCGGGTTACCCGCCCCAATACCCACCGGCCCAGTACCCGCCCGCTCAGTACCCGCAGCCGGGTCATCCGCCGCCGTTCCCGCAGACCGGGTATCCACCGCATCCCGGTCACGGCTATCCGCCGTCACGTTGACCGTCTCGTATTACCCTGCCCCGACGCGTCGAAGCGTAGCGGCACGAGGAGGCTTGGAAAGATGGCTGTGGGCGAGAGCCCGGGCTGGCGCGTCGAAGTCCGCGACGACGATGTCACCTCGGTCGCGACGGTGATCTACTTGCTGCACACCGAATGCGGTCTGTCCGTGCGCGACGCCGCCACCCTCGCGGCCCACGTGGACCAGAAGGGCCAGGCGGTGGTCCGCACGTTCCCCGACCAGGGCGCCGCCGAGCAGTTGGCAGTGGCCTTGCAGCGGCTCGGGCTGCACACGATGGTGCGGCGGCCGTGACCGGGGAACCGGTATGGACGGACGTGAGCGAGGACTTCTTCGACGCCGCGGCGGTTGGAGACGGAGTCGCGGTGCGCATGTCGGCCAACGTCGCCGAGACTCTCACGCACCTCGCAGGCGAGTTGATCCGGTTTCTCGAGACCGGCGAAGTCGAGCCGGCCAAGACGGGCGTATTCCGCCGAACCGTGACGGCAGCGGACGTGCGCCGCCGGATGTTTCCTGACGCCTACCGCGACCGCGTCGAAGCTGAGGCCTTCCGGGAGCGACACTCCGGGAGGTTGCGCGACCCAAGCGCCGCGCGGCGGGTGCGGCAAACCTTGACCGGGGGCACCAATCATGTGCTGTCGCGGGCGCAGGTCGGCGACTGGATCTCCACGTTCGGCCTGGCCCGATTCCTGACGCTGGACCGCAAATCCAAGCGACTCGGCATGGTCGGCAGCTGGGTGAACCACGTCCAGGAAACGCTCATCCTCGCCACCAACGTCCTGGCCGTCCCGGCCGACAATCCCTCTCCCCCGCAACAGACCACGTCGCGAGTCCAACGTTCAGAACAGTGAGTCCAACA
>NZ_JBOHGC010000621.1:0-2263 GCF_050699995.1 Actinokineospora sp.
CACAGGCGTCGGCCATCCGCGTCAGGCCGAGGTTGGTGGAGTGGCTGATCAGCACCGCGATCAGGTTCCGCTTCAACTCCGGGCTGCGGGACTGCTTGCCGCCGGCGTGGGTGAAGCAGTCCAGGAAACCGGTGCGCTTGTCCAGCTCGATCAGCAGCGACACGATCGACGCGAACGGCAGCATCGCGGTCAACTCCGCTTTCAACGCGGTCGCCTCGGCCGGGATGTCCTCCGCCGAGAGCGGGGAGATCACCAGGTCGCCGCCGTCGTCCAGGCGCACCGGCCCGTCTCCGGCGGCCAGGACCTGTTCCAGCTCCCCCAGCGCCTGACCCAGCTCGTCCCCGGCGACGGCCAGCGCGCGGGCGGGGTCGGCGGGTTTGCCCACGAGCCGGCAGAACTCCACGCGCTGCGCCGACCACTTCTCCGCGGTCAGCAAGTAGGTTGCGGGGTCGGAGTAGCGCCGCGAGCCGGGCACGTACACATCGCCGGTGCGCAGCCCGTCGCGCAACCCGAGCAGGGTGCACAGCTCCCAATAGTGCCGATAAGCGTTGGTGCTTCCGGACTTGCGCGCGGTGTCGAGGTAGCCGCGCCACCGCGTGGGCACGAACCCGTCAGGGACGCGCCGGGCACCGGTGGCGTTGAGTTCACGCAGGATCTCCACCGCCTCCAGCAACCCGGTCGCGGCGGTGCCGCCGGCGAACCGCACCGCCGCGAGCACCTGCGGAGTGAACTGGCGCAGATACCCGTACGAGCCATCCAGCGCGGCCAGGTGCCCGTGATCGCGCGGCAACCTCGGCGCGGCCTGCGCCACCGCCGACCGCAGCCGCGGCCACCCGATCCGCTCACCCCGGATCAACCCACCGATCTGCTCGTCGCTGATCTGCGGGTCGGCGATGATGGCCAGCAGATCGTCGAGCAGCGCCTGCCGGTCCTCCCCGGCTTTGCCCCGCTCGGCCAGCGCCTCGCGCATCTTCCGCTCGGCCTTGCCCTCCCGCGCCGAGATGGCCTGATCGAACAACCCCACGACCTCATCGAGCACATCGGTCGCCGACTGCGCCAACAGCGTGAGCAAGATCGGATAGCGCCGCTGCGGACCACGTCGCTCCAGCGCCTGGGCGGTCAACCGGCGGCCGACAGTGGCCAGGAAACGGCGCCGCTCGGCCGGAAGCATCGACAGGTCCAGGGCATCGGCACCCAGGCCGCGCAGAAACTCCAGCTTCGCGACCTCCGCCTTCACCGCAGCCGGCGACGCTTCGACCGCGCCGGTGGACAACCAACGCAGCCGTGTGGCCTTGACCTCGGGGTCGGTGACCAGCAGCCCGTCCAACGCCGCGCACCTGGCGTCGGTGAACTCGTGCGCCAACCCGACGTAGGTCTCCCGCTGCGCCTGCTCCCGGGCGTGCGCGACCCGCTCGACCACAGTCACCGGACCAGGCCGGATCACCCGCGCCGAGATCAGGTACTCACACGCCAGCCGAAACAACAGCGTGGGCGAGTCATGCTCCATCGCCCGCGCCAGCAGAAACTCATCGAGCTCCTTGAGCTCCAGAGTGGACGGCGGGCGCCACCCCAAGTACTGCGCCACCAGCCGCAAGTGCTCAGTGCGGGTCTTCGCCCGACGGCCATAGGACCGCAACTCGCCTGCATCAACACCAAGCTGGTCGGCAAGCCGGGCCACAGCAACCGGCGGCGCAGTGGACACCTTGTCCGGAACGAATCCCAACCACGGCAGCGTGCACAACGTCACCGCCAAGCCCAGCCGGTCTGCCGGACCTCGGCCCCGACCGGGGTCCACGAAGGCGACATCCGCCCGGGTGAGAGTGAAGAACCTGAACAGCTCGTCCCGTCCGATCTCCGGGAAGCCCCGCAGACGCTCCAGCTCCGCGTCCGCGAACACCTGCACCGCCACATATGCCTCCAGCTGGCACCCGAAGATCCCCAGCTCAGAAGCCTACTTGGCCATATCCGCCCGAAATACTTCCTGAGCCTCCCCCACGACTCCGCCGAGGAGCCGACGATGGAGGACATGGACCCCGCGGAGCTGCAGGAGGTCATGGCCGCGGTCGGTGCGTTCAACACCGCCGTTGTGGAAGCGGGCGCGTTCGTGACCGCCGGCGGCCTGCAGCCGCCGTCAAGCGCGACCACGGTGGACTACTCCGGAGACAGCCCCGTCCTCACCCCGGGCCCGTTCGTCGAGGCCGACGAGTACCTCGGTGGCTTCTGGATCATCGAGGCCGAGAACGAGGACGTCGCGATCGAATGG
>NZ_JBOHGC010000622.1:0-8407 GCF_050699995.1 Actinokineospora sp.
GCATCGACCACCCTCGTGTGCAGCCGGCGGATGCGGTCCTGGGTCTTGCGCCAGCGGGCGGACGGGGTTTGCCGGGTGCGCCGGTCCGGGCCGACCCGGCGGGCCGCCTGCCGCCCCAACCTGCGCAAGTCCCGCAACGCGACATCGAGGTGTCGGGGGTTGGGGATGACCTCGCCGGTCGAGAGCACCGCCAGCGACTTGATCCCGAGATCTACGCCGACGACCGTGTCCGGTCGGGTTGGGGCGCGGTCGTGGCGGTCGATCTCGACGGAGAACGAGCAGAACCACCGCCCACCCTGGTAGGTCACGGTGGCCGAGCGGACGCGGGCGGTGCCGCGCTCGAGGTGCCGGGCCAGTTTCCGGGTCGACTCGTGCGTGCGGATGACCCCGATGCGGGGCAACTTCACATGCCTACGGTCATCCTCGGCCAGCCCGAAGCTGCCCGTGGTGAACCGGCACGAAAACCCGGCACGTTTGCCCTTGAACCTCGGGAACCGGACCTTCGGACCAGTGCGCCTGCCGGTCTTCGAGGTGTTCCAGTTGCCCAACGCGACCGCCAGGTTCGCCAAACCGGAGGAGTACGCCTCTTTCGAGTTCTCCGCCCACCATGGGGCGACCGCGTCCTTGATCTGGTTCCAGTCCTTGCGCAGCGCGTACGCCGACCACGACACCGACGGCGTCAACTCCGCCTCCGCGACGCCGTAGGACGCCTCGGCCGCCCGCTGGGCGAGGTTGGCCTTGATCAGCCCAAGGCCCCAGTTGTAGGCGTAGCGCTGGGCACCACAATGCGACCGCAACACAGCCTCCTGGGCCACTGTCGGGTCCAACGCGAACCGGTACGCCTGCAACACCATGGTCATCGCCAGCGACCGTACCGACCACCACCGACAAACCGTCACCACCACACACCCAGACTTCCAAGCCGCGTCGAAGAACCTCAAACATCACAATCAGACACACACGGGCACAGAATCCTGAACGGTTCGCAACCCCCTAACGGGCTTGACGATGAACCAGCTGTGTTGACGTCCCGCGAATTAGTCCTCGTGGCGGGTGGTCGGCGGACCCCGACTGGTTAACCTCATCCAGACGGAAGGCGAAGGGGCGACAGATCGTGGCTGGCGGCAGGCGGGTTCCGGCGCGCGGGAGGCGCACCGCGACGTCGCTCGTCGCCGCCCTGCTGGCGGGCGCCGCGGGCCACGTGGTCGGCGGGGGCACCTGGACGGGTTCGGCGATCGCCGTCGCCGCCGCCCTGCTCCTGCTGCCGTGCTGGCTGATGACCGCGCGCGAGCGGGGTCTTCCCGCGATCGCCGCGCTGCTCGCCTTCGGCCAGCTCAGCACCCACGTGACGCTGACCGTGTCGGCCGACTCGCACCTGGCGCACCTGTCGACCGAGCTCGATGTGCCCGGGCTCGGGATGCTCGCCGCGCACCTTGTCGCCACCGTGCTGCTGGCGTGGTGGATCCGCCAGGGCGAGCGACGGGCGTGGGCCCGGGTGCGCAAGCTCGTCCGGAGCCTGTTTGTCGCCGCGCCGGTTCTATGTCCGGATGCCGGTCTACGACCCGCGTTCCTGGAGACAGGACTGCCCGCTCGTACGGCGCTGCTCTTGCACACCGTGGTCACCCGCGGTCCGCCCGCGACCGCTGCCTGATCCCACTTCCCTCGACCCGCCGCCGGCGCGCTCAGCGCTCCGGTGTCGCCGCCGGTCGCCCACACACACTTTCAGGAGTTTCACCATGACCACGTTCGATCCCGACCCGCCCAGAACTGACACACCTGAGAAGGCGGAATCACGGCCCCCGCGTGCTTTATGGGCGTTGGCCCGGCGCGTGCACTTCCTGGCGGGCCTCGCGGTCGCGCCCTTCTTGGCCGTGCTCGCGCTGACCGGGCTGCTCTACGCGTTCACCCCCCAGATCAACGATGTCCTCTACGGCGACAAGCTGTACGTCGACGCGCCCGGCGGACCCACTCGGCCGCTCACCGAGCAGGTCGGCGCCGCGCTCGCCGCGCACCCGGACGGCAAGCTCAAGTCGGTGATCGTGCCCGTCGATCCGGACCGCACCACACAGGTCGTCCTGGACAAGCCGGGGTTGGCGAAGGGCGACGACCACTTCTCGACGGAGTCGCTGACCGTCTACGTCGACCCGTACACCGGCAAGGTCGACGGCGAGCTGATCACGGTCAACAACCGGCCACCCGCGCAGGTGTGGCTGCGCAAGCTGCACAGTTCGCTGCACCTCGGTGACGTCGGCAGGCTGTACGCCGAGTTCGCTGCGAGTTGGCTGCCGTTCCTGGTGCTGGGCGGTTTGGTGCTGTGGGTCGGCAAACGGCGGCGGCTACGTACGCTGCTGGTGCCCGCGAGCAACGGGTCCGCGCGGGCGCGTACCCGGTCGCGGCACGGCGTGCTCGGCCTGTGGCTCACCCTGGGTCTGCTCGGTCTCAGCGCGACCGGGCTCACCTGGTCCACCCACGCCGGCGCCAGGTTCGACACGGCCATCGCCGCGCTCGACGCGAAGTCGCCCAGCCTGAGCGCGCCGAACGTGGTGGCCAAAGGCGACCCGGTCGGCCTGGACCGGGTGTTGTCCGTCGCCCGGGCGCAGGGCATGGAGGGTCAGCTGACGATCACCGCGCCCGCGTCGGCCGCCAAGGCGGTGAAGATCGCCGAGACCTCGGAGGGGCTGCCGATCCGCAAGACCACGATCGCGGTCGACCCGTACACCGCCGAGGTCACCGCGCGGCAGGGCTGGCAGGACTTCCCGCTCCTGGCGAAGCTGACGACGCTGGGTGTCCAGGCGCACAGCGGCACCCTGTTCGGGTTCGCCAACCAGCTCGCGCTGGCCCTGGTGGCCGTCGGCGCGTTGGCGCTGCTGGTGTTGGGCTACCGGATGTGGTGGCAGCGGCGACCGACCTCGGGCGGTCTGACCCCGGCGCCGGAACCGGTGTGGCGGCAGTTGCCGGTCCCGGCGCTGGCGGCGGTCGTGGTGGCCGCGGCGGCGCTGGGCTGGGCGATGCCGGTCTTCGGGGTCACATTGGTCGCGTTCGTGGCGATGGACAGCGTGTACCGCGTCGGGAAGGGATGATTCGGAGCGCGGGCGGGCCCAGCCCGCCCGCGCGTCACCCCGGTGAACCCGGCGCTGCTTCCGCGCGTAGAGACGGCAAGGCACCACCGCGGACGACGACGAGAGGCAGCGACCATGGCCACGAGTCTCCAATGCAGGCGCGCGGTGCCGCCGGTCGTTCAGGCGCGGTGGGCGCTCTGGGCGTTCGTGCTGGTCAACCTGGTGATTGTCGAGGTCCTGTTCATCACCAGCGGCACCGGTAAGAACTCGATCCTGACGGTCGCCAAGTTCGTCGGCCTGCACGCGGCCCTGCTGATGATGTTCCAGCTGCTGTTGGTCGCCCGGCTGCCGTGGCTGGACCGCCGCATCGGTATGGACCGGCTGACGGTGTGGCACCGGTGGACCGGTTTCACCCTGCTCTGGACCATCCTGACCCACGCGACGCTGGTCGTGCTCGGCTACGCGACGCTGGACAACGCGTCGATGGCGAAGACCTTCCTCGCGCTGGCAGGCGTGCCCGCGTCCCTGCTGGGCATGATCGCCGCCGCCACCATCGTCACGATCGCGGCCACCTCACTGCGGTCCGTCCGACGTCGGTTGCAATATGAGACTTGGCATGTGCTGCACCTGCTGGTGTACCTGGCGATCTCGGTGGCGTTCGTCCACCAACTCCTGGAGACGACGACGTTCAAGTCCTCGACGTTCGCCTTCGTCTACTGGTGGACGCTGTGGATCCTCGCCTTCGGCTCCCTGGTCGTCGGGCGGATCGCGGTGCCGCTCTGGCGCAACGCGTACCACCAGTTCCGGGTCCAGGCGGTGGTGCCGGAGTCGGACAACGTGGCGTCCGTGTACGTCACTGGGCAGCACCTCGACCGGCTTCCGGCCAGGGCGGGCCAGTTCTTCATCTGGCGGTTCCCCGGGCACAGCCACTGGTGGCTGGCCAACCCGTTCTCGCTGTCGGCGGCGCCCGACGGCCGTTTCCTGCGGCTGACGGCCAAGGCGGTCGGCAGCGGCAGCGCGGGTCTGCGGAACGTCCCGGTCGGGACCCGCGTGTTCATGGAGGGGCCGTATGGCGCGTTCACGTCGCTGCAGCGGACGCGGCCCGGCACGCTGCTGATCGCGGGCGGCGTCGGGATCACGCCCATCCGCGCCTTGCTGGAAGAGCGGTCGACCGCGGATGTCGTGGTCCTCTACCGGGTGCGCGACGAGAGCGACGCGGTACTGCTCAACGAGGTGCGCCAACTGATCCAGGCCCACGGCGGCAGGCTGCACCTGCTCACCGGACGGACCAAGGACGGAGCGCGGCCGTTCGAGCCGGACAGCCTCCGATCCCTGGTCCCCGACATCACCGAGCGTGACATCTACGTCTGCGGCCCACCCGCGATGACCTCATCTGTGCTGCGCAGTCTCCGGGCGATCGGAGTGCCGAACACGCAGGTGCACGCCGAGAAGTTCAGCATGGCCTGACTCAGCGTTGCGGTGTAAGGGTTTTCGACCAGAGTGCGGTGCCCTTGCCGTCGCGCAGGTGGACGGTCAGCTCGCCGGTCGGGCCGTCGATCTCGACGTCGCCGAAGTGCTGGAAGCCGTCCATCGGCGAGGTGTTCGCGGCCGGTGGGGCGTGGACGAAGACGGCTTCGGGGCCGAACGTCGGGTCGAGGGTGTTCGGGCCGAACGCGCCCGCGTTGAGGGGGCCGGAGACGAACTCCCAGAACGGGTCGAAGTCGCCCACGGCGGCGCGGTCCGGGGAGTAGTGGTGGGCGGCGGTGTAGTGGACGTCGGCGGTCAGCCAGACGACGTTGCGCACCTGGTTCCGGGCGACGGAACGCAGCACCCAGGCGATCTCGTGCTCGCGGCCGCCGGGGGCGCCGGGCAGGCCGTTGGCGACGCCCTCGATGTCGGCGCCGTCCGGGACGATCAGGCCGACGGGCAGGTCGGCGGCGATGATCTTCCAAGTTGCATTGCTGGCGGATAGGCCGTCCACCAGCCATTTCGCCTGCGTTTCGCCGAGGACCCGGCCGACGCCGGTCTTGGGCGAGGTGTTGGCGTCCTTGTAGGAGCGCATGTCGAGGACGAAGACCTCAAGGTGCCTGCCGTACCGGAAGCTGCGGTAGATCCGGCCGTCCACGGCCCGGCGCGGGTCGACGGGCATCCACTCGTGGAAGGCCTGGAAGGCGCGGGCGGCGAGGACGTCCACGCGCTTCTCGGTGTACTGCGGGGAGGTCAGGATCTCGCCGGGGTACCAGTTGTTGACCACCTCATGGTCGTCCCATTGGACGACGGACGGGGTGCGCGCGGCGAAGGCGCGGACGTTGTCGTCGAGCAGGTTGTAGGCGAACTGTCCACGGTACTCGGTTAGGGTCTCGGCGACCTTGAGCTTCTCCGGAGTGACGAGGTTGCGCCAGATCCGGCCGTCCGGGAGGGTCACGGACTCTTTGAGCGGGCCGTCGGCGTAGACGGTGTCGCCACTGTTGATGAAGAAGTCCGGGCGGCAGGCGGCCATCGCGGCGAACGCGGTCATGCCGCCGATGTCGGGGTTGATGCCCCAGCCTTGGCCCGCGACATCGCCGGACCAGGTGAAGCGGACGTCCTCGCGCCCCATGGGGGCGGTGCGGAAGGAGCCGGTCAGGGGCTCGCTGGTGGCGCGGTCGTCCTCGGCGCGGACGCGGTAGTGGATCTCGCGGCCGGGCGGGAGGCCGGTGAGGCGGAGCTTGCCGGTGCCGTCGGTGTCGGGGATGAGCAGCGGGCCGCGTAACTGGCGGGCGTTGCGGAAGTCGGGGTCTTTGGAGACCTCGACGAGCATGCGGGAGGGCCGGTCGGCGCGAGTCCAGACGATGGCGCCGTCGGCGGTGACGTCACCGGTTTGGACGCCGTGGGTGAGGACGGGCCTGCTTTGGGGAGCCGCGATGGCGACGCCGGGGAGGGTGAGGCCGGCGGCGGCGGTGATGCCTCCGGCGCGGAGGAGGGTGCGGCGGTTGAGGGTCATGGCCTGGTTGTAGGCGGCGGAGGTCAACGTGGGTGGGATTGGAGGTTTCGCAAGGGGAAACGGCTCAGCTATTCGAGTGATGCTGTGTAGTCGGAACACCTGATCTCATGGAGTCATGAACGATCGAGTTCCGGCCCGGGCGTCGATCTCGACGTCGCCGAAGTCACTGGGTTGCAGGTCCCTTGACCACAATCGGCTCAGGCTGGGAGTAGTTGTCGCCGCTTGGCGGAGACGTCCGGACGATGTTCAGTTTGATGACACGCCCATCGGTGCACGTGATTTGCAGATCGCTGACGGACCCGTCGACCTGGTAGGTATCCACACTGGCAATGTCGGGATGCCCACACTCGCTGAGCAGCGTGCGCACGTGTTCGACAAATCGGTCGCGCCACATGTCAGATCACCTCGGTCGGGATGTCGTAGCCCTTGTGCGCGGGCACCTTCGGCCCCTCTACCGAGCGCACAAGGATGGACGACACCGCCCCGGACGCGAAGCACACCCGAACTCGGCTATGCACATGGTCGTTATTGATGACCTCTGCACTCACGATCTCCGGGTGATCTTGGCTGAGCAGCGACACCAGCAGCGCATCGAGGTCACGTAGTTGCACACCGCCATGCTGACAGATCCCCACCGGAGATCTGCCAACGACGCGGCGCTACCTCGGTTGCGACGTCCGACCGCTCCCCTGGCAACGCTCACGGGTCCCCAGTTCCTGGTGTGGGGGCACCGTCTGCCCGGCATCAACCGTTTCCGCAGCCATGATCCAACCTCCCGATAGTGGGTTGCTGTCGCCACAGTCGTCGGCACCGAGATCGGCATCTTTGAGGCCCAGGCGCCTTGCTTCACACGAACGCGGCAGGAGGGGGTGAGCAGCGGGCCACGTGACAGGCGAGTCGGTGGGATTGGAGGTTTCGCAAGGGGAAACGGCTCAGCTATTCGAGTGATGCTGTGTAGTCGGAACACCTGATCTCATGGAGCCATGAACGATCGAGTTCCGGCCCGGGCGCGGGCGCTGGCGGCGGAGTTGAAGGTGTTGCGGGAGCGGTCGGGGCTGACGACCCGGGCGGCGGCGAAGCGGTTGGGCACGTCGATCGCCAGCCTGAACCGGTCGGAGACCGGCAGACGGATGGCAAGCGTGGCGGATGTATCGGCGTTGCTGGCGATCTATGGGGTCACTGGCCCGGAACGCACACGAATCATGAGCCTGACAGAGAACGACGAGCAATCGGGCTGGTGGGGCCTGGGGGTGCGGGCACACCTCCTCGAAGCCCTGATCCACTTCGAGTCCCAGGCCGAGTCCTGAGGTTCCCCCCGTTTCCCGGACAGTTCGGGTGTGGGGTCAGTCGGCTTGATCAGGCGGGGTGTACATGCCGTCGAAGGTGACTGGACTGCGCATTTCGATGCTCGAATGCCGTCGGTATGGATTGTACCAGCATTCGACCCATTCGAAAATGGCTTGAGCCAGTTCGTCGCGCGTGTTCCATTTCACAGAATCGAGCAGCTCCAGTTGCATGGTGCCCCAGAAGGACTCCATCATGGCATTATCGTAGCAATCGCCGACGGTGCCCATCGAACCGAGCAGTCCGGCATCGCGAAGTCGTTTCCCGAATGCCCACGACGTGTACTGTGTGCCGTGGTCGCTGTGTAGAATCGTGGATTCGCCGGGCGGCTTTCGGCGTAAAAGTGCCATGTCGAGTGCGGCCAGCACGAGTTCGGTCTTCAAGTGGTAGTCGATGGACCAGCCGATGATGAGGCGGGAGTAGGCGTCCATCACCGCTGCGCAGTAGACTTTCCCTTCTCTGGTCGGATGTTCGGTTATATCGGTGAGCCATAGACTGTCCGGCGTCTCCACGGTGAACCGGCGTTGGACCAGGTCCTCTTCGGTGGCCGTGTTCACCGGGTTCTTCCGGCCTTTCCGCCGGTAGAGGCCCTGGATGCCGGCGATGCGCATCAACCGTTCAACGCGTTTGTGGTTGTAGTCCAGGCCCAGTCCGAGCCGCAGTTCGGCGGTGACCCGCGGCACCCCATAGGTTTCCCTGGACTTCTCGTGGATCTCCTTGATCTGTTTGGTCAGCAATTCGTTCTCCTGGTCGCGATGCGACGCCGGGCGGCCCAGCCAGTCGTAATACCCCGACGTTGACACGCCAAGCACCCGGCAGGACACCGCGACCGGGATAGCGTCGTCAGCAAGCTCATGGACCAGCGGGTAGATTATTTTGGGAGGACGTTCTCCCGGGCGAACAACGCTGCCGCGCGCTTGAGGATCTCGTGTTCGATCTCCAATTGCCGAACTCGTTTACGAAGCTCGGCGAGTTCTTTCTTCTCCGCCGGTGCCAGGCCCGGTTTAGCGCCATTCTCGAC
>NZ_JBOHGC010000623.1:0-1994 GCF_050699995.1 Actinokineospora sp.
GGGGACTCGCGGGGGTGGTGGGGGATGGGGCAGCCCCCGGGGAGGTTGTCCCCGGGGGCTGTGAGCGGTCTGTGTCAGCGGCCCAGAAGCGGAATGTCGTTCACGCCCTGGTGATAGTCGCGGACAGCCGTGACCAGCTCCTCGACGGTCAAGTGACCGTTGCCGTTGGAGTCGATCTGCCGAAACGCCGAGTCGGCCTGGCGCTCGTCCACGCCGACAGCCTTCATCCAGCGCTTGAACTCGGCCGGGTTGACCTCGCCGTCGCCGTCGGTGTCGCACATGTTGACGATGGCCTCGATGGTCGGGCGCAGGTTGCGGTCGAAGCCTTCGTCGCCGCCCTCAGCAACCTCCCGCGTCGAGACCTCGGTGAACTGCTGCAGGGTCACCTTGCCCTGGGCGCCGACCTTGGCCTTCGCCGCGAGCTTGTCCCACATGCCGAGGTAGGCGGTGAGCAGGGCGCGTCCCTTCGGGGAGGTCTCCTGCTCGCCGAACGCCTTGACGATTCGACGCGCCTCGGTCTCATAGTCCGACTTGTCGATTGTGCCGTCTCCGTTGCTGTCCCACAGCTCGAAACGACGCTTCAAGCGAGTGTCCTGGACGCTAGAGGTCACGACCATGCTCCTTTGAATTCTTGACGGATTCCGCGGTGGGAGCCCCGGCGTTGTTCGCGCCCATTCGGCGGCTCCGTGATTCGACCCTAGCAAGACCGACCAAGGCCGCGCACGTTCGATGTCGACCCTTTTCGGGTGTATTTGTTCATCCCGTTCGAGATCGTCTGAGCGGCGTCCGGCGTGTACGCTGCATGCCGCTGACAATTTCATATCAACACTTGTGCATGAAATTCAAGCGCTGGCCAGTTGCTGGTCCAGGGTGGCCGAGATGCCGTCCCACAGCCGAACCCTGGCCCGGAGCACCCCGACGAGCGTGTGCGCGCACTCGGTCCACTTCGCGTCGTCGGGCCCACACAGGTCCGCCACCATCTGCATCGCCATCGGCGTGTGCTGCTCGCCGTCGACCTCGATGTGGCGCACCAGGTACTCGCCGAAGAGCTCCAGCCGGCCACCCCCGGCGGCGACCACCTGTTCGAACATCTCCGGGATCAGGTCCTCCCGGCCGAAGGCGAACGCCGCCGCCTGGCAGTGCACCGGGGCCTCGGTGATCAACTCCCAGGTCGACCGGACGAACTCGGCCGCCGGCACCGGCACACCCGCCTTGACCAGCGCATTGTCGACATCGACACCGGCCCGAAGCTGGTGGAGGAAGGAGTCGATCGGCCCGGTGTCGGCACCCGCCTGCGCCATGGCGTGCCGGTAGAGCTCGAAGTGGCTGACGTAGCCCTCGCCGAACTCGTCGCTCTCCTCGACCAGCACGATGTCGTTGATGAGCCGCCTGCTGATCGGCTGCGTCGTGGGCACCCACGGCACTTCGACGCACGTGAGTTCGCGCTGCAAGCTCTTGAGCAGCGACATGAAATCCCACACCGCGAACACGTGGTGAGCCATGAACACCGCCGCGTCCCCCGTCGTGGACATCCGACGGTAAATCGGGTGACGGGTCACTTCGGTGCGTATCGGCTCGATCGTCGTGCGAATACGGTCGATGCCCGGATGCGACAGCGCCCAGTCGTAACGACTCATCAGCGGACCGCCCTTTCCCAACAGGAAGATGATGATGCGGACGTTAAGGAAAATGGAACGACACGCGCCACCTATCAATAGGGTGAAAAATACGTACCCGAATCAGCGACTGCGGTGGCGGCGGAATAGGGCGAGCATGGACTGATCGGACTCGAACCAAGGAGGAACCATGCGGCTCGTCCAGTCGACCTTGATCGCTTTGGCGGTCGGAGCGTCGCTCGCGTCGCTCGCCACGGTCGCCACCGCGTCGACATCGGAGACCGCGTACCAGCCCGGCCAAGTCGTGGCGTTCACCCACGAGTTCACCGCGCTGAAGGTATGGGACGAGCCGAAAGGCTGCCAGCCACTGCCCGCGGG
>NZ_JBOHGC010000624.1:0-7712 GCF_050699995.1 Actinokineospora sp.
GAGTCGACCGTGCCCCTCGTGGCGCGCAAGGGACGGGCCTCCTACCTGGGCGAACGCAGCGCGGGCCACCTCGATCCGGGCGCGCGGTCCTCGGCTCTGCTGTTGCGATCTTTCGCGGATTCGACATGAGTGGGGTGGGGCTGGTCGGCGCTTGGTCTTCTGCGCTGTCGCGGCATCTATCGGTGGAGTCGACATGAGCCGGGTCGGGTTGGTGATCGTCTCCCACAGCCGACGGCTGGCTGAGGGGGTCGCGGAGGTGGCGGGGCAGATGGCGCCCGACGTCACCATCGTCGCCGCGGGTGGTCTCGACGGCGAGCTGGGCACGGACTTCGAAGCCGTCGCCCTGGCCCTCGAAGGCGCGCAGAGCGGTGCGGGAGTGGTGGTGCTCTACGACCTCGGCAGCGCGAAGATGGTCGCCGACCTGGCCGTCGAGATGCTCGGCGACCCGGACTCCGCCGCGGTGGTCGACGCCCCGCTCGTGGAGGGCGCCGTCGCCGCCGCGGCCGCCGCGCAGGGTAGAGCTGACCTCGACGGGGTGCTCTCCGCCGCCGCGGGTGCGATGGCGGAGTTGATACCTGACGAGTCCGACACCACCGAGGGTGTCGAAATCCTGCTCACGAACGACGTCGGCCTGCACGCGCGCCCAGCCGGGCTGCTCGCCCGGGCCCTCGCCGGTGTGGATGCCGAGGTCACAGTCACTTTCGGCGGCCGGGCCGCGGACGCGCGAAGTGTGCTCAGCCTGATGGGTCTCGGCGCGGCCGGTGGTGACCGGGTGCGTGTCGCGGCAACCGGAGCGGAAGCCGACGAAGCCATGAGGAGGGTCGCTGACCTGGCCGAACGCGGTTTCGAGGACCCCTCACCCGGGTGAGAGTGGCGCAGTTCACCTGGCGATCCCCTGGTCGCGTGGCATCATCAGCACACGATGTTACTGACAGGTAGCATCTGTTGTGCTTTCCGGTGACTGCGGAGGTAGCTGTGGCGCGTGAGTTCTCCACCGTTGGTGTTGTCGGGCTCGGGACCATGGGCGCGGGCATCGCCGAGGTACTGGCCAGGACCGGTGTCCAGGTGGTCGCGGTGGAGGTCGACGACGCGGGCATCGAGCGCGGACGCGGCCACATCGAACACTCGACGAGCCGTGCGCTCGCCAAGGGCAAGCTCGACGAGGCCGCCCGCGACGAGCTGCTTGGCCGGGTCACCTACAGCACCACGCTGAAGGACCTCGCGGGCGCCGACCTGGTGATCGAGGCGATCCCCGAGTCGCTCGAACTCAAGGCGCGCGTGTTCGCCGAGCTGGACACCATCGTCGGCCCGGACACCATCCTCGCGTCCAACACCTCGTCGCTGTCGATCACCGAGATCGGCGTGCACACCGGCCGCCCCGGCAAGGTCGTCGGCCTGCACTTCTTCAACCCGGCGCCGGTCCTCAAGCTCACCGAGGTCGTCAAGACCGTCGTGACCGAGCCGGACGTCGTCACCGACGTCGTCGCCTTCGCCGAGCGCCTGGGCAAGGAGCCGGTCGTCATGGGCGACCGCGCGGGGTTCATCGCCAACGCGCTGCTCTTCGGCTACCTCAACCACGCTGTGTCGATGTTCGAGACGAAGTACGCCACCCGCGAGGACCTCGACGCCGCCATGCGCTACGGCTGCGGCTACCCGATGGGCCCGCTGGCGCTGCTCGACCTCATCGGCCTCGACACCGCCTACGAGATCCTCGAGACGATGTACGCGCAGTCGCGCAACCGGCTGCACGCGCCCGCCCCGATCCTCAAGCAGATGATCACTGCGGGCCAGTTGGGCCGCAAGACCGGCAAGGGCTTCTACACCTACGACGCCCCGGACTCGCCCAACGTCGTCGCCGACGCCCACACCCCGGCCGCCGGCGGCGACGCCGGAGTGTCCACTCGCGACGTCCAGCGGGTCGGCGTGGTCGGCACCGGCACGATGGCCACCGGGATCGTCGAAGTCTTCGCCCGCAAGGGTTTCGACGTCGTGCTCCGCGCCCGCAGCGCCGACAAGGCCACCGCGGCGATCGGCAAGGTGCGCAAGTCGCTCGACCGCCAGGTCGCCAAGGGCAGGCTCGCCGAAGAGGAGCGCGACGCGATCCTCGGCCGCATCAGCCCGGCCGTCGAGTTCGAGGAACTGGCCGACTGCGACCTCGTGGTCGAGGCCGTCGCCGAGGAACTCGCCATCAAGCAGGCCGTCTTCGGGGCCCTCGACGAGGTCCTGAAGCCGGGCGCGATCCTGGCGACCACCACCTCGTCGCTGCCGGTCATCGAGTGCGCCGCGGCGACCTCGCGACCGTCCGACGTGGTCGGCCTGCACTTCTTCAACCCGGCGCCGATCATGAAGCTGGTCGAGATCGTCGAAACCATCTCCACCGCCGAAGACGTCGTCGCCACCGCGCACGCCCTGTGCGAAAAGGTCGGCAAGAAGCCGGTCCACTGCGGCGACCGCGCGGGCTTCATCGTCAACGCGCTGCTGTTCCCGTACCTCAACGACGCGATCAAGATGCTGGAAGCGCACTACGCCGACGCCGACGACATCGACACCGCGATGAAGGTCGGCTGTGGCCTGCCGATGGGCCCGTTCGAACTCCTCGACGTCGTCGGTCTCGACGTGTCACTGGCCATCGAACGCACGCTGTACAACGAATTCCGCGAAGCCGGATACGCCCCGGCCCCGCTGCTCGAACACCTCGTCACGGCAGGTCGCCTGGGCCGCAAGACCGGCAAGGGCTTCCGTGATTATTAGGATTTAGTGATGTCGACATGGCGCCGGCCCGCCCATCGAGCGGGCCGGCCCCGCGTCAACCGCAACAGCCTCCGCCGCCGCAGCCGCCGCCGGACTGCGGGGCCTGGGATGTGGCGGTGGCGCCGGAGAGGCCTGCCATTTTCAGGAGCTTCACCGTGTCGGCGTGGCCCTCGGGGCAGGCGGCGGGGTCGGACGACTCGGCCATGGGGCGTCGCACGTCGAAAGTCGATCCGCACTCGCGGCAGCGGAACTCATAAGTGGGCACCCGCACATTCTGCCTCACCGGGCCGCGCGGATACGGTGCTCACCGTGCCCCGCCGCAACCGACCCAAGTACGCCATCGGCGACGATCCCCGTCCGCTGAGCGGCGGACTGGCCGCCCAGCGGCGCGAAACCGCCCACGACGGCGACTGGCTGGTCCGCAACGTCCCCGGGGCACACGCGACGAAGATGTACCGGTGCCCGGGATGCGACCACGAGATTCCCGTCGGCATGGCCCACGTCGTCACCTGGCCCGCCGACGACTACGGCTCGGTCGAGGACCGCAGACACTGGCACCAAGCCTGTTGGGCCGCGCGCGGCCGTCGCGGTCCGGCTTCGCGGAGGCGCTGACCCGACCGGGTGATCGACTTCACCGCCGTCCTGGGGGTTTGGCTGGCGGTGACGGCCCCGCATGCGCTTGCATTGACACATGGACGACCGCTCGCTCCCGTGTCCTCGGCCCTGGCTCGCCGCGGACGGAACCGCTCAACCCTCCGGCACACCATCAGGCGCGGCGTGCGCGGCGACGGTCGACGGCGTCGCGGGCCTGCTGATCCCCGCCCGGCAGGCCAGGATCGCGGCGGGCATCGTCCTGATCATCGTCGGTCTCGGCCTCGGCGGGCTCGCCGCGCTGCTGATCATCCGGGGCGGCGTGGGTCCCACGGTCGGCGCGGTCGTGCTCGGAATCCTCGCCGCGCTGCTGCTGGCCGCCGGTTTCTTCGCGCTCAAGCGAAAGCAGCGGATAGTCGGGATCCTGCTCACCCCCGACCACATCGCGCTGACGTGGGTGCACCCCGTGGTTCGAGTGCCGTGGCAGGGCATCACCGAGATCCGGCCGCTGAGCCTGCGCATCGGGCGGTCGCGCACCGGGCCGAGCCAGAACTACCTGGGCGTCGTCTCCACCGAGGCGGCCTCGGCCGACACCCGGATGCGCAAGGTGGCCGCCAAATTCGGCCGCGACGTCGCGTGCGCGGTGCCTATGCGGAACATGGGCATAGACCAGCTCGTCGTCCTGCACACCCTGCGGTTCTACCTGGACAACCCTGACGCGCGCGCCGAACTCTCCGGTGAGGACGCGGTGCGGCGGGTCCGCGAAGGCCGCTTCTGAGGTCCACAATGGCGGCGTGCACCTCACCGACACCGGCTCCGGCACCCCCGTCGTCCTGCTCCACGCCTTCCCGCTGGACTCGCGCATGTGGGACCCGGTCCGCGAGGCGCTCTCCAGGGTCGTCCGGCTGATCACCCCCGACCTGCGCGGCTTCGGCCGGTCCCCGGCGGGAGACGCCGAACCCTCGGTGGAGACCCTCGGCCAGGACGTCATCGACCTGCTCGACGAACTGGGGCTCGACCGCGCTGTGGTCGGCGGCTGCTCGATGGGCGGCTACTGCGCCATGGCCGCGCTGCGGGCCGCGCCCCAGCGGGTCTCGGGGCTGCTGCTCATCGACACCAAGGCCACGGCCGACACCGAGGAGGCGGCCGCCAACCGGCTCAAGGTGGCCGACCGCGCCGAGGGCGAGGGGACCGCGCCCTGGCTCGCCGACACGATGCTGCCGATGCTGCTGGCCGACCAGGCCTACGCGGGCACCGTCCGCGAGCTGATGGAGTCGCAGAGCCCCGCCGCCGTCGCATGGGCGCAGCGCGCCATGGCGGCGCGCATGGACTCCTGCGACACGCTGCGGTCCGCGGGCGTCGACACCCTCGTCGTGCATGGCGCGCTCGACAAGCTGATGCCGGTGCCGGTGGCGCAGGAACTCGCCGAGCTGACCGGCGGCGAGCTGCAACTGCTGCCCGACACCGGCCACCTGCCGTCGATCGAATCCCCGGGGGCCTTCCTGGGCGCGGTCACACCCTGGCTGGCCAAGCGCTAGGCAACGCGTAAAGGACTCCGAGGCGGTCAGCGGCGTTTGCGGCGCGGGCGCTCGTCGGGCACAAGATCGATGCTGGGCACCTTCGACTCCTCCGAGCGGCGCAGCACCGCGCACTTGAGCCTGCTGAAGCCGCGCACCGACACCGGCCGCCTGCTGCGCACCGTGTACGCCGCGACCCCCGTCAGTTCGTCCGCCAGCCCGCGGTCGATCATCACCGTGCCCGGCCGGGCGACCCCGGTGAGCCGGGCGGCGATGTTGACCGTGGAGCCGTAGACGTCGCCGAAGCGGTTGAGAACCCGGCCGTAGGCCATGCCCGCGCGCAGGGCGGGCAGGTCCGGGTCGGCCTCGGCGGCCTCCAGCAGCCGCAGCGCGATCTCCGCGCCCTGGTGCGGGGAGTCGGCGACGAACAGGACCTCGTCGCCGAGCATCTTCACGATGCGGCCGTGGTTGTCCGCGACGATCTCCGCGGTCATCCCGTCGAAGCGGTCGACCATGGTGACCAGCTCGGCCTCGTTGGCGCGGCGGGTCAGCGTGGTGAAGCCGACCATGTCGGCGAACCCGACGACCTCGTTCTGCACCTGCAGCTGCTCACCCGGGCTGGCCAGCGCGCGGCCGGCGTAGGCCGCCAGGTGCCTGCGCCAGGCATAGTTCTGCATGCGCTCCAGGTCGGGCACCAGGCGCTCGATGAACCGGCCCAGCTGGCGCTCGTCGGAGACCAGCTCGGGGTTCGCCGAGAGGATGTCGGTCATCAGGTGGACCTGCCACTCGGCCAGCCGGGAAAGGTGCTGGCCGAGCATCCGCGCGGTCGCCGTGGTCATCTCCGGCTCGATGATGCCCGCCAGCATGAGTTCCTGCGTCATCCGCAGGGCCTCGACGTCGCTGTCGGTGAACACCACTTCGTCGTCGCCGACGGTGGCGAAGCCGAGCGCCCGCCACAGCATGACGGAGCGGTCCAGCGGCACGCCCGCCTTCTCCCGGACCTGCTGACGGGTGTAGCGGCGCTCGCCGCCGAGGAGGATCTCCTCGACCTGCCGCTGCGCCGCCCCGAACTCCTCGGTCACAAGGTCCTCCCGAGGGCGGTCCGGTGTTGACCGGTGAGAGGTATCACGAGCGGGTCGCCCGCCAAGGTCCGTGTGTGCCGTGGTCTGCCGGGTCTCACCGGTGTCTCCAGGTTCTGTCGGTGGTGCTCGTTAGGTTGTCGGCATGTCCCGTTTTCGTCTTCAACCGACGCCTGCTCAGGAGCGGATGTTGTTGGCGCATTGTGGGCATGCCCGGTTCGTGTGGAATCTCGCCGTGGAACAGCACGCGCACTGGCGGCCGGGACGCAGGGCAGCCCCGGGGTACACCGAGCAGTGCCGTCAACTGACGCAGGCTCGCGCGGTGAACCCGTGGTTGGCTGCTGGATCGGTGATCGTTCAGCAGCAGGCGTTGAGAGATTTCGGCCAGGCGATGGCGAACTTCTTCGGCCGAACCCACCGGCGGCCAACCTGGCGCCGACGTGGGCGCAGTGAAGGATTCCGGATCGTCGCGGTCAAACCGGGCGATGTGCGCAGGGTTTCCCGCAACGTCGGTGAGGTCACGGTGCCCAAGATCGGCTGGGTCCGATTCCGGTGGTCGCGTGCGGTCACCGACGGTGTGAGGTCCTACCGAATCACCCGTGATCGGGCGGGGCGTTGGCATGTGGCGTTCCCAGTCGTGCCCGAGCCCATTACTGGACCTGGCACTGGTGCGGCGGTGGGGGTGGACCGAGGGGTCGTGGTGTCGGCGGCGTTGTCCACTGGGGAACTGCTCAACGTGCCCGCACTCCGCAACAGTGAGAAGGCGCGCCTGCTGCGGCTGCAGCGCAAGCTCGCCCGCGCCAAGCGCGGCTCCACGCGGCGCGACAAGATCAAGACTGCCATCGCGAAGCTCATGGCCCGAGAAACCGACCGACGCAAGGACTGGGTCGAGAAGACCAGCACCCGGCTCGCCCGAGACTTCGACCTGATCGGCGTCGAAGATCTCAAGATCAGCGATATGACTCGGTCGGCGAGGGGCACGCTTGGCGCGCCCGGTCGGGGTGTGCGGCAGAAGGCCGGCCTGAACCGGCGCATCCTCGCCAACGGGTGGGGGCAGCTCGTGACCCGGCTGGAGCAAAAGGCCCCGGAGCGAGTGGTGAAGGTTGACCCGTATTACACGAGTCAGCGTTGTTCGGCGTGCGGGATCGTGGATCGGGAGGCGCGCGAGAGCCAAGCCGTCTTCCGATGCCGATCCTGCGGTCTCGCCTGTAACGCCGATGTGAACGCGGCATTCAACATTCGAGACGCGGCAGGGCATGCCGTGGCTGCACGGGGAGGCCCGCCGTTGGGCGGGCCTGCGAACCGTGAACCTCAACACGACCTCTTCCTCGTGGGGTAGTCGCTGTTGTAATCCCCCGGCTTCAGCCAGGGGAGGATGTCAAGTCGTGTGGACGATGAGCACGTCGACAGTCGACTTGCGCGCGGCCTCCGACGGCACCGAGCCCAGGATGCGGCCCGCGAGGGTGTTGAGGCCCCGGTTGCCGATCACCAGCAGGTCGGCGTTGTGCTCGTGCACGACCTTGGTCAGCGCGGGCACCGGGTCACCGTCGACGACCACGGTCTTGACCTTGGTCGCGCCCGCGCGGGCGGCCCGCTCCGCGGCGGTGCGCACCGACTCCTCGGCCGGGTTCGAGCCGACCACCTGGTACGCGACGTCGGCGCCCAGCGAGTCCTGAGCCCGTTCCACGGTCCGGGCGCTGGCGGGCTGGAAAGCACAGGCGATCACGAGCGTCGCGCCCGTGTCACCGGCGATCGCGGCGGCGCGATCGACGGC
>NZ_JBOHGC010000625.1:0-1007 GCF_050699995.1 Actinokineospora sp.
ATCGGGAACAGCGGCCGGTTCGTGGTGTCGGTGGCGCCGACGAACGCCTTGTAGAGCACCTGCTCGACGGCGAACATCTCGAAGTCGTAACCGCGCACGAACTGCAGTCCGGCGAGCGCCTGGTCCCAGGCGTCGGCCAACGCGGCGTCGGTGGGGGCTACGCCGAGCGTGATGTCGACGGCGGCCGTCAGGGTGGCCAGGAACGCCGCGGCGGCCGATTCGAGCCCTTCCCGCCAGCCACGCTTCATCTGGTCGAAGATGAGCGTCGACACCGCGGGGTTGCCACCCATGTCCCACACCTCACGGGTGATCGACGCCTTGCCGCTGATCGCGGTCGGGGTGATCGTCTGTGAAGTCGTGGTGAACACGCCGCCCGCCGGCTCGACAGCCTGGACGTGATCGCCCACGAGCCCGGATGCGGAGCTGAACTTGGGGAACGTGAACGGCTGCACACCGTTCGGCGGGCCACCCCGATTGATCGACTCCCAGATTGGGTAGCGGAAGTCGCGCTGGTCGACGTACAGATCGGGCCGCTGGATCGCCGGGTTGAGCGACGTCACGTCGGCCGTGTCGGTGTCGGCGAATGCGTGGCGCAGGAACCCCATCACCCGCTTGCCGGCATCCGTCTCCACACCGTAGAGATCCTTGGCGAGCGCCATCTCGTGCAGGTCCGTGGAGAACTCGTGCTCGGCCCGCTGGAAGCTACCGTTCCGGTCGAACCGGTAGGGCAGCGCCTCGCGGACGAACTCGACGGTGCCAGACCGGGCCGGGTTGACGACCTCGGGCCGCTCCACGTGCTCGGGCACCGCAGGGGCGGCGGCCAGACCGGCGCCGGGCAGGCCGAGCAGCAGGCCGAGACGGCCGGATTGCACGAGGCTGTCGACCTGCTCCGACGACAAGATGAGTCCGCCTTCGGGGACGGCCGGCAGATTCTCGGCCGGGCCGGCCGCGGTGGCGGTGATGGCCTGCAATACGCCAGTGAGGGCGAACAGCGACGAGAGCTGCTC
>NZ_JBOHGC010000626.1:0-37978 GCF_050699995.1 Actinokineospora sp.
ACGTCGACGTCGACGTCGACGTCGACGGCGTTGTCGCGGCCGCGCAGGAACCGGCGGGCCACCCCTTCGAACTGCGTCATCACTGCCTGCTCGCCACGGCGGCGGTACTCGCGCACCGGGGCGGGGACCGCGCCCACCGGCAGCAGGATGGCCCGCCACGTCGCGGGGCGCTCCGACACGGCGCTGACGAGCGCGCGGCAGACGTCCGCGAACCACTTGGCCGGGTCGGCGAGGTCGACCGGGAGCGCGGCGGCCGCGGCGAGCTGCCCGAGCGCGTGCTGGGCCTCGCGGTCAAGCAGGTCTTTGAGCAAGTGGTGCGCGTCGGTGAACTGGCCGTAGACGACCGGCCGGGTGACCTCGCAGGCCTTCGCCACGGCGTCGATCGAGACGGCGGCGAGACCACGGGTGTTGATGATCTCCAGCGCCGCGTCGAGCAGCTGCTCGCGGCGTTCGGCCGCGGGCATGCGCGGCGCGTATGGACGCTTGCCGGTCGCTTCCCTCGTCGCGGTCACCAGAGCAGTCTAGCCTTGATTTGCTACAGCACTGTAGCTAAAGTCCTGTGACGGCCGGTCACACCTTTCGTCGACTTTCACGGGAGCGCGCATGAGCACCGAACCGACACCGAAGCCCGTGCCGCGTGTGCGCCGAATCCGGTTCGCCTACCCCACCGGCGCGCTCGACCGGCACTTCGTGAAGAAGGACGGCCAAGGCGAGGGCGACCTGGTGATGAGCCACATCGTGGCCGTGCTCTCGGCGATGTTCCCCGAGGGCGAGGACTTCTTCGTCCGCTCGGTGCGGCGCTACGCCGACAAGGTCGACGATCCGGAGCTCAAGGCGCAGGTCGCGGGGTTCATCGGCCAAGAGGTCACGCATGGACGCGAGCACCGGGCGCTCAACGAGCGGCTGCAGGAGATGGGCTACCCCACGCGCCGGGTGGACCGCCGCACCAAGATCGGACTGGGCCGGGCGGAGCAGAAGCTGCCGGGCCTGAGCTGCCTGGCGATGACCGCCGCGTTGGAGCACTACACCGCGGCGCTGGCCGAGACCCTGCTGACCGACGAGCGCGCCCAGCGGCTACTCGGCTCGACGGAGGTGCGCTCGCTGCTGCTGTGGCACGCGGTCGAGGAGTCCGAGCACAAGGCCGTCGCGTTCGACGTCTACCGCGCGGCGGACGGCAGCGAGCGCAGGCGCATCCGGACCATGCACTTCGTGACCGTCACGTTCATCCTGGGCGTGCTGGGACACACGCTGCTCTCGCTGCTGCAGGACCGGGCCGCGTACCACCCGGTCCGGCTCGTCCGCAGCATCGTCGCGCTGCGGCACTCGCCGTTCCTGACCCGGCAGGTGTTCCGCCGGATCGCGGCATACAACCGGCCGGGCTTTCACCCGGACGACCACGACAACACCGAGTTGCTGGAGCGCTGGACCGCTGAGCTCTTCGGTGCCGAAGGCAAGCTCGCCGACAAACTTCGCTGATTCACGCCGTCCCTCTAGACAAAGCTACTCCACTGAAGCATATTTACTACTCAGTAGTAGTAATGGCGCAGGGAGAACCGATGGCAGCGCACCCGCGACAGCCCGAACCGATGCCCCGACGGCTGGACTACGGGTTCTTCGGACCCGACTCGCCGTCGTGGAAGGTGTGGACGAGCCCCACCGCGCTGATCGGCTTCCAGCGCGCCGTCGTGCTTGAGCACTTCGACCCGTTCCTGACCGCCGCGGTCGCGGACTCGCGTGGGATCTACAACGACCCGTACGGGCGGCTGGACCGCACGCTGGCGTACTTCCTGACCGTGGCCGTCGCGGATTCGCGCACCGCGATCGAGGCCTCGGAGTTCCTGATGCGCGTGCACGCCAAGGCGACCGGCGTCGAGCCGATCTCCGGTCAGCGCTACAGCGCGAACAGCCCGACATCGCAGCTGTGGATCCACATCACGGGCTGGCACTCGGTTCTGAAGTGCTATGAGAAGTACGGCCCGGGTCTGACTCCCGAGGAAGAGGAGCGGTTCTGGGCGGAGTGCGTCACCGCCGCGGAACTGCAGACCTGCAAGCCCGGCGACGTGCCCCGCTCGCGGGAAGAGGTCCGAGAGTATTACGCGGAGGTGCGGCCGCGGCTGTGTACTTCGGAGCGGGCCAACGAGGGCATGCACTACCTGCTGCACGTGCCGTGGGATATGGGCGTCAAGGCGTGGGGCGGCAGCCGGATCGTCGCGCCCGCCGCGATCGCGACGCTGCCGAAGTGGATGCGCAAGCTGGGTGGGTTCGACCAGCCCGCCGTGGTGGACCGGGCGATCATGCCCGCGGCCAAGCTGGCCGTGAAGGTCATCGGGAGCCAGATCCGCCCCGACACCGACGCGAAAGGCCCGATCCGCACGGGAATGCTCGCCGCGACCGGCCTGCTCGGGCCCGCCACGTCCCGGATGCTGGCCATGCACGTGCGCGCCGAGCCGCCGGTCCGCGCGGAGACGGTGACGCCCGCCCAGGCCCGCGCGCTCTACGGAAAAGGCGCCCACGCCCAACTGGCGGCCCGGTGACCACCCGCGAGTCGCCCCTCCCGGCAAGCGAGTTCAACGTCCCGGCAGACGAGTTCGACATTCCGACCAGCGAGTCGCGTCAACCGACCGACGAATTCGACAGTCAGGCAACCGAATCCCACCTTCGGCCACACCAGTTCGACCTTCGCGTCAGGCGCACACCGCTTCGGCTGGTCGGCTCAGTCGACGAGGTCCGCCGCCCGCAGGGTGGCGAAGTGCTCGGCGAGCATGCGGTTCGCTCGGCGTCGGAGTTCGTCTCGGGTTTCGGGGTCGGATCCGGACAGCAAACCCATGCCCGCCACCAGGGTGACCAGTCGGCTGACCTCGTGACGCAGGTCGAGGTCGACGCGAAGTTCGCCGTCATCGACCGCCTCTTCGAGGTGTCGGTGGGCGAGCTCTCCCCAGGCTCGGTAGCCCGGTCCGAAACCACCGGCCGACGGCGAGCGCTGCGGGTCGTCGGACCAGAAGGCGAGCCAGACCCGCCAGATCGCGACACCATCGCCGTCCGTGGGAAGCAAGCCCAACGCGGCCCGCTTGACGGCGGCCAGGCCGCGTCTGCGGCCCACCGTGGCCCGCACCCGCTCGGCGGCGAGCCTGCCGTTGTAGCGCTGGATCGCGCCCATCAGCTCGGCCTTGTCCTCGAAGTAGTGCGTGACGGACCCGGTGGTGACCCCGGCCTCGGCCGCGATGGTGCGCATCGTGGCCGCCGCCGCGCCCTGGGTGCTGATCAGCCGCCAACCCGCGGCGATGATCAGCTCCCGACTTCGCGGATCCCGGATCTGTCGTGCCACCACTTCACCTCCGACGACTCCTGGGCATAACGACTGTTCCGTAACCCACGATACGTAACGCTCGTTGTGACTTGAGACGCATCGGCGAAGGAGGCTCAGCGAGTGCTCTTGGAGACACCGCCGTCCCGCGGGCCCGTGGCCGACGCGGCCCTGCAGATCGGGCACATGCTCGACTTCGCGGTCCTCACCCTGCTCGCGGGCCTGCAGTCGCTGCGCTACCGCCGGTTTCCGTGGCGTGAGTGCGTGCACCAGATGTGGTTCCTGGCCACTGTCACGACTCTGCCCGCGGTGCTCGTCACCGTCCCGCTGGGTGTGATGGTCGCGGTGAACATCGGCTCCCTGGCCGGTCAGCTCGGCGCGCAGGGGTATGGCGGCGCGGTGGTGGCGTTCGTCATCGTCGGGCAGGCCGCACCGCTGATCTGCGCGCTGATGATCTCCGGGGTCGGCGGTTCGGCGATCTGCGCGGACCTCGGCTCCCGCAAGATCCGGGAGGAGACCGACGCGCTCGAGGTCATGGGGGTGTCCACCGTCGAGCGGCTCGCGGTGCCCAGGGTGGTCGCCGCGACGGTCGTCACCGTCCTGCTCAACGGGGTGGTGATGGCGGTCGGGATCGGCGTGAGCTTCGGCTTCCAGGTCATCGCCCTGAACAACTCCCCCGGCAGCTTCCTCGGCGCCCTCACCGAGTTCTCCCGCCTGTCCGACTTCCTGGTCGCCGAGATCAAGGCCGCCGCGTTCGCCGTCTGCGCCGCGATCGTCGCCTGCTACAAGGGCCTCACGGTCAAAGGCGGGCCCAGCGGGGTCGGCGACGCGGTCAACGAGGCCGTCGTCCTGGCGTTCGTGTTGGTGTTCATCGTCAACGTGGTGGTCACCGAGCTGTATACAGTGATCGTCCCGGCTCGGGGGGCCTACTGATGGCGGGAACCGCGGTACGGCGCGGCAGCCGACTGGTCCAACCGGTCACCGGCGCGCTGATCAGGCTGGGCGTACAAGTCAGCTTCTACACCTACGCCCTGGCCGCTGTCCCGCGCGCGGTCACGCACTACTGGCGGCACGTGGTCAAGCTGATCGCCGAGGTGAGCTTCGGCCGGGCGTCGCTGCTCGCGGGCGGCGGCACGATCGGCGTCGTCTTCGCCATGTCGTTCGTCTCCGCGACCCAGCTCGGTCTGGAGGGCTACCGCGGGCTCGACCTGATCGGGCTGACCCCGATGTCGGGACTCATGACGGCGCTGGTCAACACCCGCGAACTGGCGCCGCTGGTGGCCGGGATCGCGCTCGCGGCCAAGGTCGGCACCGGCTTCACCGCGCAGCTGGGCGCAATGCGCATCAGCGACGAGGTCGACGCGCTCGAAGTCATGGCGATCCCGTCGATGACGTTCCTGGTCAGCACCCGGATCGCGGCCGCGTTCGTCGCGGTGATCCCGCTGTACCTGATCGGGCTGTTCGCCTCCTACCTGGCGACGAACGTCGCGGTGGTCGCCATCAACGGGCAGTCCCAGGGCACCTACGACTTCTACTTCCACCTGATGCTCACCCCCGGCGACGTGCTCAAGTCGCTGCTCAAGGTGCTGATCTTCGCAGTGATCATCACGTTGGTGCACTGCTTCTACGGCTACACCGCGACCGGCGGTCCCGAAGGCGTCGGCCGAGCCGCGGGCGCCGCTCTGCGCACCAGCATCGTCACCCTCGCGGTCTCGGACATGTTGCTGTCGTTCACCTTCTGGGGCCTGCACCCGTCGCTGCCCGGTCTGGGGGTGCAGTGATGCCGGACCTCACCCGAGGCGGAGTCAGCCGCACCAGCCTGCTGCTGCGTGGGATCGCGGGCGTGTCCGCGCTCGCCGTTGTCTCCGTCCTCACACTGGTCGACAGCGCGGGCGGGTTCGCGTCCGAGCCGGAGATCACCGCGGTGCTGCCCGCGGCGAGCGGCCCGATCCAGGACAACGTGCCGGTGCAGTACCGGGGTGTCCCGATCGGCCGGGTCGTCGACATCCGCCCGGGAACCGACAGCGCGACCCTGACCCTGCGGATCAAGGACGGCAGGCTCGACCGGATCCCCGATGGCGTCCAGGCCCGCCTGCTGCCGCGCACCCTGTTCGGTGACCAGTACCTCGACCTCGTTGTCCCACAAGGCCAAGCGTCGACGGGCACGCTGCGGGAGGGCGCGGCGCTGCGACCGGACACCTCGGCGCAGACCGTGCAGCTGTACGTCGCCTACACCAAGCTCTACGACCTGATCACCGCCCTGGAGCCGGCGAAGATCCAGGTCGCGCTCGGCGCCATGGCCGACCTGCTGCGCGGGCGCGGCGCCGAGTACGGGCGGATGATCGACGACGCCGCGGCCCTGGTGAACGGGTCCCGGCCGCTGGTCGACTCACTCGGCGACAACCTCACCGAGGTCGCGGGCATCACCCGGCAGCTCGCCGCGAGCGCGCCCGACCTCCTGGCCACCCTCGACAACGCCGTCGCGCTCTCCCGCACGGTGGTCGACAAGCAGCAGAACCTCGCCGCCCTGCTCGTCGGCGGCGGCCAGGTCGCCGACCAGGCGCAGCGGATGCTCACCGACAACTCGGGCCGGTTCATCCAGCTGGTGCGCACAACCGCGCCGGTGACGAAGGCGATCGGGGGCCAACCCGAGTTGCTGGGCAAGATGCTCGACAGCACCAACGGCTTCCTCGAAGCCGCCAACCGCGGGTTCTCCACCGGGCGGCTCAAGATCCGGGTCGCGATCACCCTGGACCAGCCCTACCCGTACACGCCTGCCGACTGCCCGCGCTATCCCGGACTGGCCGGGCCCAGCTGCGGGCAGGCCGTGCCCGCTGTGCCTGACACGTCGAGCGGGACGACCGGGCCGGTCGGCAGCCCGCAGGAGCAGCAGACCTTGCAGCAGCTACTCCCCTATCTGCCAACAGAAACACCGCCGATCGGCGCCCTGCCCGAACAGTCGTCCCAGCCGGACCTGTTCAGCCTGCTGTTGGGCCCGCTGGTGCGTGGGAGCCAGGTGATCATCCCGTGAAGATGACCGCCGTCTCGATCAAACTCGCGCTCTACGTCGTGGTCGCCGTCCTCGCGGGCGTGGTCGTGGTCAACACGCTGACCGACCCGATCGACCACGCCACCGACGACTACCACGCCGTTTTCATCGACGCGGCCGGGCTGATCAACGGCAGCGACATCACGATCGCCGGGGTCCGGGTCGGCACGGTCAGCGGGGTGCGGCTGGAGAACGGACTGGCCACAGTGGACTTCGACCTGCGTGAGGACCAGCGGATTCCGGCGGACGCCCGAGCGGTGATCCGCTACGCCGACCTGCTCGGCGCCCGGGCCGTCGCGATCGTGCCGGGCCCGGGCGGCGTGGGCGACCTGCCGCCGGGCTCGACCATCCCGGTCGAGCGGACCGCCCCCGCGTTGGACATGACGTCGCTGTTCAACGGGTTCAAGCCGCTGTTCAACGCGATCGACCCGAAGGAGGTCAACCAGCTCGCGGGCGAACTCGTGGCGGTGTTCCAGGGCGAGTCCGGCACCATCGCGAGCCTGCTGCGGCACGTGGTGTCGGTGACCGCGACGATCAACGGCAAGGACCAGGTGATCGGCCAGGTGCTCGACAACCTCACCGCGGTGCTCAGCACGATCAACAGCCACCGCGACGACCTCGAAGCCCTCCTCGACGGACTGGCGACACTCACCGACAACGTCGCCGCGAGCCGGGAACAGATCGCGGCGGCGCTGGATTCGGGCGCGCAACTGGCGGGCACCCTCTCAGATCTCCTCGGCGACCTCACGCCGACCCTGACCCGCGACGTCCGCTCGGTCGACGCCCTCGCCCAAACCCTCCTGCGCAACGCCGACGGCATCGACGCGGCCCTCGCCGCGGCGCCCGGGTTCTTCGCCGACCTCAACCGGGCAGGCGATTACGGGTCGTGGATCAACATGTACGTCTGCAACCTCAGCATCACCCTCGCGAGCACCCCGACGGATCTCGGCTTCGGCCAGCACTCGGCGGTGTGCCGATGAGACACCGCAACCCGATGGTCACCGGCGCCCTCGCGGGCGCGGTCCTGTTCGCCCTCGTCGCCACCGCGGTGCTCGCGCCCAAGCTCGTGTTCCTGGCCCGCACCAACGACTACACCGCCGAGTTCGCCAACGCCGCCGGGCTCACCGCCCACGACCAGGTCTACGTGGCCGGGGTGCCGTCCGGCCGGGTCACCGAGGTGCGCCTGGCAGGCGACCGGGTCCACGTGCGGTTCCGGCTCGACAACGACCAACCCCTCGGCGAGAGTTCCAGCGCTTCCATCAGACTCCTCACCATCCTCGGCACCCGCTACCTCAGCGTGCAGCCCGCGGGCAGCGGCAGGCTCGACGAGGACGCGGTCATCCCGCTGGAGCGCACGACGGTCCCCTACAGCCTCGACGAGCTCGCGGGCGCGGCCACCGGCACGGTCGAGCAGCTCGATCTGGCCGCGCTGCAGAAGATGGTCCACACGATGCGGGAGGTGATCCCGCAAGATCCGGCGCTGGTGAACAACGCGCTGACCGGGGTCGCCGCCGCCTCGGACCTGATCGCCCGGCGCGACAGCCAGTTCGACCAGTTGCTGGAGGCGACCAAGACCGTCACCACTGACCTGCTCGGCCAGCGCGACACCCTGATCTCCCTGGTCGGGGACGCCACCGCCGTCGCGCAGATGCTCGACTCTCGGCGGGCGGTGATCCGGCAGCTGATCGCCGACGTCGGGGCGTTGTCCGAGCACCTGCGCAAGTTCCTCGCCGACAACGCCGAAGTCCTTGGCCCGCTGCTGAACCGCCTGCACGAGTTGGTGATCGCGATGTCGGCCAACGAGAAAGCCCTCTCCGACACGCTCACCCAACTCGCACCGACCAGCCGCTACCTCGCCAACGCCACCGGAAACGGGCCGTGGGCCGACGTCGTGGGACCGGCGGGGCCGCTGCCGGACAACCTGCTGTGCGTGTCCGGACTCATCCTGGGGTGCCGATGAAGAGCCGACTGGCCGCCGTGCTGACCGGGGTGTGCGTGTTCGCCCTGCTCGCCGCGGGCGCGTGGCACACGTTCAAACCCGGTGCGGTGCTGCGGGTCTCGGCCGACTTCACCGCCGCCGACCAGGTCTACCCCGGCAACCGGGTGGCGGTCCTGGGCGTGCCGGTGGGCACCGTCGAGTCCGTCACTCCGCTGGGATCCGTGGTCCGGGTGACGATGACCCTGCCCGGCGACACCCGCATCCCGGACAGCGCGCAGGCCTTCATCATGAGCCCGCAGGTCGTCAGCGATCGGTTCGTCGAGTTGAGCCCGCCGTACCGCACCGGCGGAGAACTGCGCGACGGCGCGGTGATCCCGGTCGAACGCACCCACGCGCCGATCAAGTGGGACCAGCTGGTCGGGGCGATGGACACCCTGGCCACGGCGCTGGGTCCGAACGGCGCCAACAAGGACGGGGACCTGACCGCGCTGCTGCACTCGGCGGCGGTCACCGCGAACGGCAACGGACCCGCCCTGCGCGACGCGGTCGCGAAGATCAGCCAGGCGACGGGCCTGCTCGCGGGCAACACCGGCGACCTCGGCGCGGTGCTGGGCAACGTCGACAAGCTCGTGCAGGTGTTGGCCGAACACAAAGCGGAGATCTCCACCCTGACCCAGGTGGTCGGCAGGCTCGGGACGGATCTCTCGACCGAGCGCGACGGCATCTCCCGCACCATCGGCGACCTCTCCGCCGTCCTGTCCGAAGTGGACAAACTGGTGCGCGCACACGGCGGCGCCCTGAGCGAAGACCTGACCAACCTCGCCAACCTCACCGGCACGCTGGCCGCGCACCAGCAGAACCTCGCCGAGACCCTCGACGTGCTGCCGCTGGCGATGGGCAACACCGCGCGGGCAGTGTCACCGGACGAACGGCTGCGGCTGCGAATGGACATGTCCACCAACCTCAGCCAGTTCCCGGCCTCGGCGGCGCTGTGCCGGCGGCTGCCGGTGCCGCTGTGCTCCGGCCCGGGGCTGGTCAACCCGATCCCGCTGCCGCCATCGGGCCTGCCCCTGGGCGGTGGCTGATGCGACGCCTCCTTCCCGTGGTGCTCACCGCATCGCTGCTGAGCGGCTGCGGTCTGAGCATGCAGAACCTGCCGATCGGCCGCTCCCCCGACGGCCCGACCTATCACGTGACCGCGGTGTTCGCCGACGCATCGAACGTGCCGATCGGGGGCATGGTCAAGATCGGTCAGGCCACCGTGGGCCGGGTGTCGAGCATCGACACCCGCGACTTCCAGGCGGTGGTCGGCTTGGAGATCACCGCCGACACCGTCCTCGCCCCCGGCACGACCGCGCAGTTGCAGCTCACCTCGGCGCTCGGTGAGGAGTTCGTGGACCTGCGGCCACCGGCGGCACCCGCGCCCGGCGAGCCGCTGCGCGACGGGGACGTGATCGGGCTGTCGGCGACCTCGCGCGGCCCGGACGTGGAGAACATGCTGGCCGCGGTCGGCGGGCTGCTCAACGGCAGCGGCCTCGACCATGTCCGCACGATCGTGACCGAGCTGAACACCATGCTCGGCGGGCGCGAGGACGAGGTCCGCGACCTGCTGCGCCGGCTCGACGGCGTGCTGGCCTCCCTCGACAGCCACGGCGCCCAGATCGCCGGCCTGATCGACTCGATGAACACCCTCGCCGCCGACACCGCCGCCCAGCGTCCCCTGCTGGAGGCCGCACTCACGGACATCACTCCCGCACTGCGGGTGTTGATCTCGCAGCGCGACCAGTTCACCGGGCTGCTCACGAAGGTGACCGCGTTGAGCACGTCGGCGAACGGGATCCTCGGGGATACCGGGCAGGCGTTCACCACCCAGCTCAAGCAGCTGCGGCCGGTGCTCGACTCGCTCAGCGCGTTCGATCAGCGGCTGGAACCGACCCTCGCCCAGCTCACCAAGTTCGGCGGTCTGCTCGACCGCGCGGTCCCCGGCGACTACCTCGACGTCGACCTTGAGGTCGACGTGCCGAACTCGATCCTGCAGCTGATCCAGTCGACCGGCGGGCTGCCGCTGCCCGTTCCGCTGGGAGGTGGGGTCCGGTGAACCGCACGGTCATCGTCCAGCTCGTCCTGTTCGCGGTGATGGGGCTCGCCGCCGGGCTCTACGTCGTGGACAACGTGCTCGGGCCGCAGGCGTTCGGCACCCCGATGAAGGTGACCGTCCGGCTGCCCGACGCGGCGGGCCTGGCCCGCGAGTCCCAGGTGACCTACCGCGGCGTCGACGCGGGCACGGTCAGCTCGGTCGACATCGACCCCGACGGCCAAGGCGTCACCCTGGAGCTCACCCTCGACCCCGGTCTGCGGATTCCCGCCGACACTCAGGCCGTGATCAGCATGGACACCCCGGTCGCCATCCAGCACGTCGACCTGCGCCCCACCCACGACCGGCCGCCGTACCTGACCGAGGGCAGCGTGATCCAGGCCCAGGACACGGCAGTTCCACTGCCGCTGAACACCCTGCTCGTGCACTTCATGGAACTCGCCGACAGCATCGACCCGGAAGACCTGCGGGTGCTCACCGACGCGCTCGCGACCGGCCTCAACGGGATGGGCCCCGAGCTGCGGCAGATCATGACGAACACGCAGACCCTCATGGACGCCCTGCGCGCCGACGACCCCGTCCTGGTCAACCTGCTCACCAACGCCGACTCGGTGCTGGGCGCCGCTGACGGGCTGCCGAAGCTGGCCGCGGACATGCGGCGGCTCACCGACCAGGTGCGCGCGCAGGACCCGGCGATCCGCTCGATGCTGGACACCGCCCCCGGCCTCACCGCGACCCTGGCGCCGCTCATGGCGAACAACCAGCAGGCCGTGACGGCGCTGCTGGGGAACCTGCTGACGACGAGCCAGATCGTCAGCGTCCGGATTCCGGCGCTGAAGGAGACGATGGTCGCCCTGCCCAGGGCGCTCGACGCGCTGGCGAGCACCGCGCACGGCGACACCGTCGACATGTACCTCGTCGGCGCGCAGGGACCGGTGTGCTTCAACGACACCGACCGCCGGACACCGACCGACACCTCACCCCGCGACCCGCAGCTGGGTTGGCACTGCCAGCCGGGTCCCGGCCTGTCGCAGCGAGGGGCGATGAACGCGCCGCGTCCGGTGGCGACATACGACCCCGCGACCGCGCAGGGCAGCACCCCGTCCGGTGAGGGGTTCTCCGTGGGCGCGGGCGGCGGCCAGGCCGAGGTGCTCGGCCCCCGTTCGTGGCAGTCACTCTTCTTGCAGGGAGTCAGCTGATGACGACAACCACCACCGACGAGTCCACCGAGTCCCCTGAGTCCACTGCGGAGCAAGGCGAGTCCACTGAGGACAAGCGGCGCCCGCGCGCGCTGACCATCGCGCTCACGCTGGTGATCGTCGTGCTCCTGGCGCTGTCGGGATTGCTCGGTTGGAAGTTCATCGAGCGGCGCCAAGCGGACTCGGCCAGGGCCGCCGCCGTCGACGCGGGCACCCGCTACGCCACGGACCTCGCCGGCTACGACTTCACCAACCTGGCGGGCAACTTCACCACCGTCACCGCCAACTCGACGGAGAAGTTCGCCCAGCAGTACAAGCAGGTCAGCGACAACCTCACGCAGCTGATCATGCAGATGAAGGCGACGTCGAAGGGGGCGGTGACCCAGCTCGGGGTGGTCGAGTCGGACGCGGACAGCGCGGTGCTGATCCTGTTCCTGGACCAGACGATCACCAACACGAACGCGCCGCAGCCCCGCGTGGACCGCAACCGGATGAGGCTGAGCCTGGTGCTGAGCGGTGACCGCTGGCTGATCGACGACGTGCAGTTGCTCTGAACGCCGGGCTTTAGTAGGTCCTGGGTATTGCCTAGGGCATGACTGTCTGACCGAGTCCGAACGCCCGGAAGTCTTCGGCGCGTTCGGCCCGGACAAGGACATGCAGCTCTACGGCCGAGGACCTGCGCGCCGAGGCACCGCTCGCGGTTCGCATCCCCATGCAGTGGAGCGCTGACCGCAACAGCGGATTCTCGGCGGCGGAGGTCTCGGAGTTGCCGGGGCCGATTCCGCAGGGTCGCTTCGGGCCGGAGACCGTCAACGTCAGCGAGCAGGAGGGTGACGGCGACTCGCTGCACTCGTGGATCAGGCACCTTGTCGACCGGTACCGCGAGTCCCCGGAGCTGGCGTGGGGCCGCTACGAGGTGCTCGGCACCAACGAGCGGTCCGTCCTGGCCCACCGCTGCGACATCGAGGGGACGGTGGTCGTGCTGCACAACCTCGCAGGCCAAGCGGTCTCCCCAGATCACCCTCGACGACGTGGACGACTCACACCTGCTCGTCCACCTGCTGCACACCGGGGAGGTCCCGGTGTCGGAGGAGGTGGTGGCGACGGTCGAACCGGACCCGTACGGCTGCCGCCGGCTGCGGGTCACCGAGCGGTGAGGCAGTCGCATACGTGGTGCTCGGGCTGCACGGGCTGAACTTGCTGACCGGTCCCGACTTCCTGGTCTCCGGCCCGCAGCTCACCTCCGAGCAGTGTCTGACCGTGGCCGGTCTCTACCTCCTGCAGCGGCTCCTGGCCCGCAAGGAGGCGGAGGACGACGAGTCATGATTCGGCGGGCCCGATCTGGGTAATCCCCAGACAGATGTTCCGACTCGGAGGGAGCAGCGATGGCCGCCACCCTGGTCGTGCTGGACCCGGCCGACACCGCCGCCCACGGCGATCTCCCGGCCACCTGGCGTCCATTCGCCGAAACCCACCGTTGGAGCTGGCGGCCGATTCCCCGGACCGGATCAACCGCGTCCTGCGGTCGACGACCACCGATGTGGACGACTACGCCGACCCCGACGACTTTGCCGAGGCGGTCGGCGTCGACCCACCGCCGACGAGGTCGATGAGTACCGGAACCGGATCGAGTGAAGGGAGCGGGTCGATGAGCACCACCGCGCGGCGTTGGGGCCGAGGTCCTCGGGTGTGGGGGGCGCGGACGTTCTGCGCCCTGCTCGGCTTGGTCTACCTGGTCATCGGCATCGTCGGCCTCATCGAGACCGGCAGTGCGGAGTTCGAGGGAACGACGTCGGTCGCCGGGCTCGGCGGGACGACCCTGCTGAACATCATCCACACCGCCGCGGGCGCGCTGGCCCTGGGCGCCGCGCTCCACTCGCGCACGACCCGGCTCTTCGGGTACATGGGCCTGGTCTTCTTCCTCGGCCTGAGCGTGTACTCGGTCGTCGCGCTCATCGGCGACACCGAGACCGAGCCGCTGGGGATCTCCGTGCCGTCGACCGTCCTGCACTTCGCGGCCGTCGTGGTGTGCGCGGTGCTGATCGCCTTCACCGTGGGGGTGCGTGAGCCCGCGGTCGAGCGGGAAAGCGCTACCAGTACATAACGGCCTCTTCCGAATGTGACTGCCGTCACATACCGTGCGCAGCACGTGGGCGTGAAGGCACAAGACCGGGTTTGATCCCCGGTCGACCGGGAGGTCGTTTCCGATGAGAAAACGCTACGTGGCGGCCTTGGCCGCGCTGGGTCTGACCGTCGGTGGGCTGGTAGCCCTGCCGGCCGTCGCGGGCGGCGCGCCGACCGGCAAGCAGCAGGCGGCGGCGAACAAGCAGGTGGCGGACCAGTTCATCGTCACGTTCGCCGACACTGTCAGTGAGCGCAAGGTCAGTCACAAGGACGTTGCTCAGGAGCGCGAACTCGCGACCGGTGGCGTCGTCGTCCGGGCCAACCGCGCCCTGGACGGGGCCGGATCGCAGCGGCTGATGGGCGAGCTGCGCAGGCAGGCCGGTGTGGTCGAGGTGGAGGCCGACCTGATCGTCACCGCCCAGGCCGCGCCGAACGACGCCCTCTACGGCCGGCAGTGGGACCTGTTCGAGCCGGTCGGCGGCATGAACGTCGAAGCGGCGTGGAACACCGCCGACGGCGCGGGCGTGACGGTGGCGGTGATCGACACCGGCATCGTGTCGCATCCCGACCTCAACGGAAACGTTCTGCCCGGCTACGACTTCATCAGCTACCCGTCGGTCTCCCGCGACGGCGACGGCCGCGACCCGAACCCGAACGACGAGGGCGACTGGTACGCCGCGGGCGAGTGCGGCGGCGCCGCCAAGCCGAGCGACTCAAGCTGGCACGGCACCCACGTGGCGGGCACCATCGCCGCGCTGACCGACAACTCCGCCGGCATCGCGGGCATCGCGGGTGCGGCCAAGATCGTCCCCCTGCGCGTGCTGGGCAAGTGCGGCGGCTACACCTCGGACATCGCCGACGCCATCGCCTGGGCCGCGGGCGGCCGGGTGCCGCGCATCCCGAACAACCCGAACCCGGCCAAGGTCATCAACATGAGCCTCGGCGGTGCCAGCCCCCGCTGCAGCGGCACTTACCAGAAGGCCATCAACACCGCGGTCAAGGCAGGCACCACCGTCGTCGTCGCGGCGGGCAACGCCAACTCCGACGTCGCCGGCTTCACCCCGGCCAACTGCAACAACGTGGTCGCCGTCGCCGCGAGCGACCGCGGCGCCGAACGCGCCTTCTACTCCAACTTCGGCGCGAAGATCGACGTCACCGCCCCCGGCGGAGAGGTTCGCCTGGCGACCGACCCGCCCGGCACCCGCACCACCCCGGAGAACGGCATCCTGTCCACCCTGAACACCGGAACCACCGTCCAGGCAGCTGAGTCGTACAAGACGTATATGGGCACGAGCATGGCCGCCCCGCACGTCGCGGGCCTGGTGGCACTGATGCTCGGCGAGGTCTCGCTGACACCCGCACAGGTGGAGGCGGCACTGATCGCCAACACCCGCCCGCTTGTCGCCTGCCCCGGCCGGTGCGGCGCGGGTTTGGTCGACGCGGGCGCGACGATCGCAGCAATCACTGCACCGTAGACAAACCGTCGATAATGGGGTGCGGGAGAGCACTCTCCCGCACCCCACCCATGTGAGGCCCAACCACCCGAAGGCGCACCCCACCCCAAAGCATCACGGAGCAGCGAGAGCCTCAGTCGGCGACAACCGAGCAGCCCGAATCGCCGGATACAACCCAGCGACCCCACCAATAAGAACGGTCGCCCCGACAGCCCCCGCCGAAGCCCACCCGGGCACCACAGTCGGCCAATCCTGCGTCCCCGCGTACAACGCCGTCACCGAGATCCCCAGCAATGCCCCGCCAATCCCACCAAGTGCGGACAACAGCAGCGACTCGGCAAGGAACTGCAGCCGAATCTGCCCCCGGGTCGCCCCGATCGACCGCCGCAACCCGATCTCGCCCCGCCGCTCGATCACCGAGATGACCATCGTGTTGGCCACCCCAACCCCGCCCACCAGCAGCGCTACAGCGCCCAACCCGAGCAGCAGTCCCGTGAACGCCCGATCAGTCGCCTGGCGAGCGGCAAGCGCATCCGACGGCCGAGACACCTTCACCTCATTGGGCGCCTCCGGATTCGCCGTAGCCGCAAGCACTCCCCGCACATCATCGACCGCCGAGTCCGCCGACCGCGTGTAGACCGTCGTCGGATGCCCATCGAAGTCCAAATAGGACTCCGCCGCGGCCCAGCCGATCAGCGCGGCGGTGTCGAGTTCCGGGGCCAACGGGACCGGCGCGAGGACACCGATGACCGTGAACCACCGCCCGCCGAGCTGAACCTGGATGTCCTCCCCCGCACTCCTGATCCCGAGGCGGTCGGCGGCGGTCGACCCGAGCACCGTGGCCGGATAAGTGGCGGTCGCCTCGTTGAGCCAGGTTCCGGCCGCGAGAGCGGCGCCCACGGTCTTAGGCAGGCCCAAATGCGCGGCCCGCACCGAGATCCCGCCGGTCTGCGCCGCCGGGATGCGGTCGGAGCGGTACGCATGGGCGTCGGGGACCGTTCCGGTGGCGGCCACCTGCTGGACCGGTCCGATCCGGGCGATCATCGCGATCGACTCGGCGGGCAGGCCGGCGGTCTCGCCGAACATCGTGTTGCCGGGGGCGACGGTGAGCAGGTTGGTGCCCAGCGCCGCCAGAGTCCGGTCCAGGGCGGCCTGGCCCGACGACGAGATGCCGACCACGGCGGTCATCGCGGCGATGCCGATCGCGATGCCCAGTGCGGAAAGGAACGCCCGCAGCGGCCGCGTGCGTAGACCGACCCCGCCGACGCGCAGCACGTCGCCGGGCCGCAAACGACCGGGCGAAAGGGATGCGCTCATCAGACCACCGCCCCGTCGCGCATCGAGATCTGCCGGGGCAGTGCGGCGGCGATCTCGCGGTCGTGGGTGATGACCAGGATCGTGGTGCCGCCCGCGTGCAGTTCCCGCAGCAGTTCCATCACACCCTGCCCGGACGCGGAGTCCAGGTTGCCGGTGGGCTCGTCGGCGAGCAGCAGCGCGGGCTCCCCCGCGACCGCCCGGGCGATCGCGACCCGTTGGCGTTCGCCGCCGGAGAGTTCGTGCGGGGCGTGTTCGATCCGGTCGCCGAGACCGACGCGCACCAGCGCCTCCCGGGCCCGGCGTCGGCGCTCCTTGAGCGGGACACCGCAGTAGAGCAGCCCGTCGGCGACGTTGTCCTGCGCCGAAAGTCCCGGCGCGAGGTGGAACTGCTGGAACACGAAACCGATCCGGCGGGCCCGCAGGGCCGAAAGCTGTCGGTCCGACAACGCCGCCACGTCGTGCCCGTCGACCCGGACGGTGCCGCCCGAGGGCTGGTCGAGCGTCCCCATCAGGTGCAGCATGGTCGACTTCCCCGAACCCGACGGGCCGACGATCGCCGCCAACTCGCCGTACTCGACCGAGATGGTGACCGCGCGCAACGCCGTCACCCCACCCGGATAGGCCTTGGACACTGCGGTCAGCTCGATCACGGCGCTCACGAGGGCATCCCCACGGTCGTGCCGTCGCTGATGCCGTCGCCGGACACCTCGACGCGGCCCGCGGCGAACAGCCCGGTCTTCACCGCGACGGTCCGGGTGGTCGCGCCGTCGACGACCTGGACCCCGTAACCGCCCTCGGCCAGAGCCAGCAGCGCGGCCACCGGCACGGTCAGCACGTTCTCCCGGCGGGCGGCGGCGAACCCGACCTCCATGGCGGCCTGGTCGAGCCCGGCGAGTGTCGACTCGTCGTCGACCTTGACCGTGACCTCGATCTTCGTGCTCGCCGCACTCTGGCCCTCGGCGGGTTTGATCACGGTCTCGACCTGGGTGATCTTGCCCGGAACGGGTGCGCCCTCGGGGAGTTTCACGGTCACCGGCGCGTCCTTGACGGCGAGGCGCTGGTCGGAGGTGTCGAGTTCCACGGTGACCACCCGGCTGGTGCCGGAGTAGGTCAGCAGCGCGGCGCCCGGCTTGAGCACCTCGCCGAGCGCGGCCTTGTGCGCGTGCACCCTGATCGCGCCAGGGGCGTAGACGATCCGGCCGTGCTCGACGGTGCCGGTCGCGGTCAGGCCGAGGTTGTCCTGCCACTTCTTCACGGCGGTCACCGTCGCGGCGGAGTAGGTGTCGTCGACGGTGAAGCCGCGATAGCCGAGCGCGGCGAGGTTCTCCTCGAACTGCCGGACGTCGGCACCCTCCACCCCGGACTCCAGCGTGCGGTAGGCCGGAAGGGAGCCGTAGAGCAGCACGACCGGGGTGTTGTCCAGGTGGCACAGGGCTTGGCCGCGTTCGAGCGTGGTGGCGGTCGCGGGCAGTGCCGTGACCGTGCCGTCGAGTTTGCCCACGAGCGTCGTGGCCTCGCCGAAGCCGAGTTCGCCTGACTCGGTCTGCGCGTCGACGAGTGTCTGCCGGGCCACCTTGGCGGTTTTCGGCGGCAGGGTCGTGGCGTCCTCGGTGGCGGCGGGTGCGGTGTCGAACCCGAAGCCGGTGGCAGCCGCGGTGGCCGCCCCTACCGAGAGCACCGCCGCCGCGGCGAACACCACCCGGCCCGTGCGTTTGCGGCTCATCCCTGCTTCTCGTTCTGCGGGCCCGCGCCGTCGGGCTGGAACTGGGCGCAGGCCTGCCGGGCGGCCTTGAACTGCGGGCTCTCCGGGTCCAGCGTTGATCCCGGCTTCATCTCCACGCGGATGCCGCCGTCGGGATCGGGGTCCGGGAACTCGGGCACGCCGTTCTCCCGCATGCACTGCGACATCTTCCGCGCCCGCTCGGCCTGTTCGGGGTCGAGCTTGGGCGGTTCACCCCCGTTGGGCATGTGCTGCCTGCACTCGGCCATCCCCGCCTCGACCTTCTTCGGGTCGCTGCCCTGTGGCACCTTGATCTGGATCTTGCCGGTGCCGTCGTCGGGCATGTCCGGCATGTCCACGCCGTGCTCACGCATGCACTGGGTGAACTTGACCATGTCCCCCTCGCGCTTCGCGGGGGCGCTTGTCGTGGCGCCGCCCGCACCGCCCGCCGTGGCCACCTTGTCGCCGCCGTCGTCATTCGCGGCACACCCGCTCATGCCCAGTGCCAGCGCCGCGGCGACCAATCCTGTCCTGACCCGCATCGTTGTCGTCCCCTTTCGGTGTCGGGACCGAAGTGGACTCCCCCCGGCATTTCCCGGCCGTTGCCGAAAACGTTGACGCTGAGGAAACGTCACCATCAGCCACCATGGGCGGATGAGGATCCTGGTGGTCGAGGACGAGCCGCTGCTCGCCGACGCCGTCGCCCAGTGGCTGCGGGCCGACGCGCACGCGGTCGATGTGGTGCACGACGGTGGCGCGGCCATGGAGCGGCTCGACGTGCACGACTACGACGTGGTGGTGCTCGACCGCGACCTGCCGGTCGTGCACGGCGACGACGTGTGCCGGGCGCTGGTGGCCGGTGCGGCGACCGCAAGGGTGCTGATGCTGACGGCGGCCACCGAGATCGACGACCGCGTCGCGGGCTTGGCCCTGGGCGCCGACGACTACCTGCCCAAGCCGTTCGCCTTCCCCGAACTGGCCGCCAGGGTGGTCGCGCTGGGACGCCGGTCCCGGCCCGCCGCCCCACCGGTCCTGCGCCGCGCCGGCGTCCGCCTCGACCCGCACCGCCGCGAGGTCTACCGCGACGGGCGCTACGTTCCGTTGTCCCGCAAGGAGTTCGCGGTGCTGGCCGAGCTCCTGCTGGCCGATGGCGCGGCGGTGTCCGCCGAAGCGCTGCTGGAGAAGGCGTGGGACGAGCACACCGACCCGTTCACCAACGCGGTGCGGATGACGATCCTGAAGCTGCGGCGCAAACTCGGGGAACCGGCGCTGGTGCTGACCGAGCCCGGAGTGGGGTACCGCATCCCATGACCCGCGGTCGCCGAATGACGATCCGGATGCGGCTGACGCTGGTGTACGCGGGGCTTTTCCTGCTCGCGGGCGTGCTGCTGCTCGGGGTCACCTACGCGCTGATGTCGCAGCAGGTGCCCAGGCCGCGCAAGACCATGATCAGCGGCCCGCCGACGCCCACGGGGACCCCGCCGCCGCCGATGACCGACAACTGGCAGGTCATCACCCGGATCGAGGAGGACGCCCGTCGGGAAGCGCTCAACGCGCTGCTGACCCAGGGCGGCATCGCACTGGTCGTGGTCGGCGCCGCCGCCATCGCGTTCGGCTGGCTGCTGGCCGGGCGGATGCTGCAGCCGCTGCACCGGATGACCGAGACCGCGCGCCGCATCGCCGACTCCCCCGCCGCCGACCGCGGCCTGCGCGAACGCATCGCGCTGAGCGGCCCGAACGACGAGATCAAGGAACTGGCCGACACGTTCGACGTCATGCTCGAACACCTCGACCACGCCTTCGACGGCCAGCGCCGCTTCATCGCCAACGCCTCCCACGAACTGCGGACCCCGCTGACCCTGAACCGGGCGCTGCTCGAAGTGGCCGTGCACAAGGGCCCGGCGTCGGCCGAGGTCCGGCACCTGGCCGAGACCCTGCTGGAGATCAACGCCCGGCACGAGCGCCTGATCGACGGGCTGCTGGTCCTGGCGCGATCGGAGAGCGAGGTCCTCGAACAGTCCTATGTGGACCTGGCGGACATCGTCGAGCATGTCGCCGCCCAGATCCCGCCGGGCCCGGTCACCGTTCGGACGACTGCGGAAGAGGCCCCGACCACCGGAAACCCGGTGCTCCTGGAACGGCTGGTGCAGAACCTCGTCGAGAACGGCGTCCGCCACAACATCCCCGACGGATGGGTGGAGGTGACCAGTGGCGCCGGGGGGAACGGGTCGGTGGCGGTCAAGGTGACCAACACCGGGCCGGTAGTGCCGAAGTACGAGATCCCGACCCTGTTCGAACCCTTCCGCAGACTGGGCGCCGACCGGCTCTCGGCCCCGGGAGCGGGCTTGGGCCTGTCCATCGTCCAAGCCGTCGCCCGAGCCCACGGCGGCGACGCCCACGCCGAACCCCGACCGGGCGGCGGCCTGGTCGTCACGGTGACCCTGCCGATGGCGGAGGAATCCGTTCCCTCGGGGACACTTCTGGAATGAGCGAGGATCACGAACGGCTCCTCCTGGCACTGAGGAACCCCGTCGAACTCTGGACACGCGATCAAGTCCTCGCCCGTCCGTCAGCCGCCCCGGCCGCGTCGGGCGTCTTCGGCTGGCATTTCATAGAGCCACCGTGCCCCGAACTGGACAGCGGTCGCCTGCTCTACGTCGGCATAGCGCCGCGCCGGCTGAGCGCGCGCACCAGCCCCCAGACACTGCGCAGTCGCCTGCGCGCCCACTTCCGGGGCAGCGCTGTCGGACTGGATCGGTGAGAACGCCCACGAGAGCTGTCGGAAGAGGACTGCCGGTCGTCTGACCGGTGTGCGAATTCGTTGTCGGCCATTCATCCCTGAAACGTCCCCACATGCCTCACTCTGGTGACACGCACCAAGGAGGCACCCATGGCCACGACGCTCACCGCCGAGCAGGACGCCGCGCTGGTCAAGTTGGTCGAGGAAGGCGTGCTCACCGCCGAGCAGGGTGATGCCGTGCGGGCGGCGCTGGTCGTGGCGGAAGGCGTGCCGCGGCGGGTGGCGGAGGTGCTCGGGTATCTGGGTGGTGGGCTGGTCCTGGCGGGCGCGGCCCTGTTGATCGGGACGTCCTGGGAGGAGCTGACGCGGTCCGCGCGGATCATCGTTCTGCTGCTTTCCGCCGCGGTTCTGATGGTGGCGGGGGTGCTGATCGCGGGTGGACTGCGGGGGCTGCGCGCGGGCAAGGCGTCGGCGCGGACTCGGGTCGCTGGGGTGTTGTTCGGGCTGACCGCCATCGTGGGTGGGTTCGCCGCCGCCACGATCGCCACCAGCCATGAGGGGCTGTGGGCGACCTCGACCATGCTCGTGCTCGCCGTCTGCGGCTACCTGGCCCTGCCGTCGCTCGCGTGTCTCGCCGTCGCGGCCGTGGGCAGTGTGGCGGTCGTGTGGCAGGTGGTCGTGGAGCTGCTCGACGCCGACGCGCCCTGGTTGGCGGGGGCGCTGATCGTGGTCGGAGTGCTCTGGGGCGCGTTGACCGCGGCGGGTCTGGTTCGGCAGCGGTGGGCCGGGTACACCGCCGCCGCCTGCATCGCCCTGATCGGCGCCCAAGTGCCGTTGGGGTCCTCCGAGTGGACGGCGTGGGGGTATCTGCTGACCGCGGGAGTCGCCGTGGCCGGGTTCGTGGCCTACCGGCTGAACCGCTCGCCGGTGCTGCTGGCCGCCGGGGTCGTCGGGTTCACCCTCGCGGTCCCCGAGGCCATCTGGGACTGGACCGGCGGCTCCGTGGGCGGTGCGGCAATCGTGCTCATCGCCGGGGCCGTCCTGCTTGCCCTGGGCGGGCTGAGCCTGCGACTACGCCACTAATTGACTACTTTGCGTGGCTTCCGCGCAACAACTGGCAACTGGTGACAGTTGTGTGCAGGTATGCAAGGCCCACCGCGGTTGCATACGTTCCCTTGGTCGCCGAATCGAGGGCTTCGGCGACGGAAGGAGCACCACATGAGGGCACGTACCCTGCTCGTGGGCCTGGTCGCCGCCGCGGCGACCGCGCTCGCCGCGCCGATCGCGAGCGCCGCACCCGACGACGGTCCCGTCTCGCCGATGATCGTCGGCGGCGGCAACGCGACCCAGACCTACAGCTTCATGGCGTCGATGCAGAGCACCACCGGCTCACACGTCTGCGGCGCCTCCCTGATCAAGGCGGACTGGGCGGTCACCGCCGCGCACTGCGTCTCGGGTCGCACCCCGGGCAACACCCAACTGCGCGTGGGCACCACGGACCGCACCGGCGGCGGCACCGTGGTCGGCGTCAGCCGCATCATCATCCACCCGAACTACCGCACCACCGGGGACATCGCGCTGCTGCAGCTGAGCAGCGCGGTCTCGCAGACCCCGATCCGCATCGCGGACACCTCCGGCGCGGTGGGCGCCAGCACCCGCATCATCGGCTGGGGCCAGACCTGCCCGGTCCGCGGCGGCTGTGGCGCTCCGGTGATCCTGCAGGAGCTCAACACCTCCATCGTGGCGGACAACCAGTGCAAGGGCGGGCGCATCGACGGCCCGACCGAGATCTGCACCGACAACCCGAGCGACAACGCGGGCGCCTGCTACGGCGACTCCGGCGGCCCGCAGATCAAGGCCGTCAACGGCACGTGGGAGCTCATCGGGGCGACCAGCCGCGCCGGTGGCCGCACCAGCACCTGCGCCGTCGACCCGTCGATCTACAGCGACGTCCCCGCCTACCGGACCTGGATCACCGGGTACACGGGCGCACTCGCCTAGGCAAGTCACGCGAGACAGGCCCTCCCGGCAACGGGAGGGCCTGTTTTCGTTCGAGCGACCGCGGTTTCTGGCTACGCTGAGCGGAACCTGACCCGCGACTCCGGTGTGGCGCGCTGATGACGGCCGTCGCGATCGCGCTAGCCACTTCTACCCGAACTCCGCCGACACCACGCTGGCGAAGACGAGCAGTTCCTCTGCCCGCCGCCTGCGCGCGGCCTCGCGATCGAGGAGTGGCGCTCGACCTGGCCGCACCTCTCCTGACCGGCCACCGGCCGGGAATGCTTGTGGCGTAGACGATTCAGCGCTACTCGGGAGCCGCGACGACCTGGTCGAAGAGCTCGACCTCGTCGATGTTCCACGCCCGGCCATCGACGGGGACGTAGCGCCGCGGACCTTCAGCGGCAGCCCGAGCCGCCTGCTCTGACTCGAACACCATCACCCCCATGCCCCGCTTGGCGTCGGCGCTGCGCAGCCAGCGGCCGGTGCGGAACCCCTCCTGGCGCCGCGCCCACGGGGCGACGTCCTGCTCAAGGTGGCGGTCGACCTCGTCGAGGCGGGCGGGGTCGAGCGTCATTCGGACGACCAGGGTGCACATGACAGCTCCTTTCGTTGTGCGCCAACCGTATGGCGCCGGCCGATGGGCGGACATCCCCAGTTCTCGGGATACGCGATCAGCCCGTGCCCGCGATGCGCGAGAGCAGCACTTGGCGGCCGGGTGACCCGGTCTTCGCCAGGACCGCCTTGATGTGGTCGTTGACCGTGTGCTCGCTGATCGCCAGTCGGCGGGCCAGCGACCGTGAGTCCGCACCGGTGGACAGGCCGGTCAGCACCTCGTGCTCACGTTTGCTCAGGCCATGGGCGCACGCGAACACCTCAAGGCGTTCGGCGGGTGTGCTCGCCTCGATGCTCACGGCGATGTCCGCGGCGTCGGGACCGGTCGAGGAGACCCGGGCGGCGCGCAGGGTGAGCCAGTGGCCTGCGCGGAGATGCACCCGCGACCACGGCGGGCCGACCGGGTTCCCCTGTTCGTGGGCGATGAGCGCGGCCGCGACGTTGTACGCCGCCGCCGGGACCACGGGGATCGGCTCGTCCGGCGGGTTGAGGCGGTGGAGGGCCTCGGCGGCCGCCGAGGTCTGCAGGCGGATCCGCATCTCGGGCCCCAACACGAGAAAGGCGGGACCCTCGGGATCCACCGCGCCCGCGACGAAGGTGCGGGCCTGCGCCTCCCTCAGCCCCGTGGTGACGACGGCGCTGATCGAGCCGAGCACCGCCGTCTCGGTGGCGCTGAACGGTTTCGCGGGCGCGTAGCGGAACAGGTCCAGCCAGCCCCAGCAGCCGAACCGGTCGGCGAACACCACCGAGACCGTGTCCACCACGCCGAGGTCGCGCAGCTCCTCCCGCCACAGCGCCGACGCCGCGAGGTCGCCGCCGGTCGCCTCGTGCAGCGACGCGACAGCAGTGCCCGCGTCGGCCAGGTCGGTCCACCGGGTGATCCGAGTCAGGTAGCGCCATTTGATGAGCGCGGGCAGCCGCTCCCAGGACAGGCCGGGGATCGCGGCCAGCGGTGACGTGCCGACCCGGGTCACCGGGTCGGTCAGCAGCCACACATGCGCGTCGAAGGGCAGCGCGCGGGCCAGTTCGGCCAACACCTGCTCGCGCAACGCCTTCGCGTCCGGCGTGCCCGCGGCGATTCTCGCGAGTCGGTCCGTCAGGGAAATCGTGCGGAAGGACACCGGCCGAGGGTACGGCCCTTCAGCCGCGCTCGCCCTTCGCCAGCCGCCGCTCGAACGCCACGATGGCCTTGCCGTACGCGGTGGGCAGCAGCCGCACGAGCCGGTCCAGCACCACGGCGTCGCTGCCTACGCGGATGCGAACCCGGCCGTTCCGGACGCCGTCGAGGATGATCCCGGCGGCCTTGCTCGGGGGGATGCGGAGCAGCTTCTCGCGGTAGGTGGCCGCCCGTGCCCGGTGGGCCGCGGTGATCTCGTGCCCGGTCTCCTCGGCCAGGGTGAGCGCGTTGTCGGAGATGCTCGTGGCGACCCCGCCCGGGTGCACCACGGTCACTCGGACGGGCTTGGCCTCGAGCAGCATTTCCGCGCGCAGCGCCTCGGTGAAGCCGCGGACGGCGAACTTCGAGGCGCAGTAGTGCGACATGCCGGGCTGGGCCACGTACCCGTTGAGGCTGGAGATGGTGACGACATGGCCGTCCCCGGACCGGATCAGGTGCGGCAGCAGCGCCTGGGTGCCGTGGATGACCCCGTTCAGGTTGACCGCAGCACCCGTTCGTAGTCGGCCCAGTCGCTCTCCAGGACCGTCTGGTTGAACGCGATCCCGGCATTGTTGTAAACCTGGTGCACGACACCGAATTGGTCGGCGACCTCGTCGGCGTAGGCGAAGACCGCGGCGCGGTCCCCCACGTCGACCACGGCCGTGTGCGTTTCGCCCGCGCAGAGGGCCGCGGTCTCCTTGAGGCCCGCCGCGTCGACGTCGCAGCCGGACACCCGGGCGCCGCGCAGGCTCAGTTCGACGGCCAGGGCGCGGCCGATGCCCGATCCGGCGCCGGTGACCACGGCGACTTTCCCCTGGAACGACCCGCTCATGGGCGGACTCCTTGCGCGCAGTGCTCGGCGACCAAGTCGACGAGCCGTGGGACGAGTCCGGGGGCGAGGTGGTGGCCCATGCCCGCGATGGCGACGTGGCGGGCGCCGGGGATGGCGTCCGCGGTCGCCCGGCCGCCGCTCGGGTGCACGATCAGATCGCGGTCCCCGTGCACCACCAAGGTCGCCGTGGTGATCCGACGCAGTTCGTCGGTGCGGTCGCCGGAGGCGTGGATGGCCTGGATCTGCCGGGCGGTCCCCGCCGCGGAACTCCGGCCGCCCGCGCGCTCCCAGACCCGGCGCGCGTAGGCCGACTCGACCGTCTCGTCCAGCGGGTAGTCCCGGCCGGCGAGATGGGCGGTGATGTCGAGGTGGGCGCGGACCGCCTCGTCCTGGGTCCGGGCGGGCCGCCGGGCCAGCCGCAGGATCGTCGACCGGGCGGGTTGGCCCACCCGGCGCTCTCCGGTGGTGGAGAAGACCGAGGTCAGCGTGCGGACCCGCGCGGGGTAGCAGGCCGCGAGGGTCTGGGCGATCATGCCGCCCATCGACATCCCGACCAGGTGGGCGCCGCCGATGCCGAGGTGGTCGAGCAGTCCCAGGGCGTCGTCGGCCATGTCCCGCAGCGTGTAGGCGTCGTGCCGTGGCCGCGCCAGCAGCTTGCGCGCCGTGTTGGGCGGCGGCGTGCCGATGCGGCTTGACCGGCCCGCGTCGCGGTTGTCGTGGTGCACCACGAGGAAACCCCGCGAGGCCAGACCGTCGAGGAACTCCTCGGGCCAGACGGTGAGGTCTTGGCCCAGGCCGGCGATCAGGAGCAGCGGGTCGGCGCCGCGGTCGCCGCGGGTGCGGTAGCAGAGCCGGACGCCGCCCGTCTGGGCGAACTCGTCGCTCACGCGGACACCGCCCGCGCGGACACTCGGCTGGAGAAGCGCAGGTGCTCGTCGACGACGTCGCCGTGGCGCATCTGCTTGCGGTCGTCGTTGTAGTCCATCGCCATCAGCCAGGGAGCCGCCGGACCCTGCTTGGGGAGGCGGGCCAGTGCGCGCTGCACGTAGCCCGCGCCGAAGTCGAGCAGCGGCCGGGTGGGCAGGTCGGGGTCGGCGACCGCCCACACCGCGTCCTGGCCGGTGTGATCGAGGTGGTGCAGCAACCGGCAGAAGTACTCGCAGAGCAGGCCGATCTTGAGTGTCCACGACGAGTTCGTGTAGCCGATGGCGATGGCGAAGTTCGGCACCCCGCTGAGCATCATGCCGCGGTAGACGACGGTGTCCGGGTACGACACCGGGCGGTCGTCGACGGTGAGTTCGATGCCGCCGAAAAGCTGGATGTTCAGCCCGGTGGCGGTGACGATGATGTCCGCCTCGACCTCCTCGCCGTTCTCCAGCAGGATCCCGGTCTCGGTGAAGGTCTCGATGCGGCCGGTGATCACCGACGCGTCTCCCTTGCGGATCGCGCGGAACAGGTCGCCGTCGGGGACGGCGCACAGGCGCTGGTCCCACGGGTCGTACGGCGGGTTGAAGTGCTCGTCGACCGGGAAGCCCTCGGGCAGGAGCTTGGCGTTGAGCGCCCGGATGATCTTGCGGGCGGCGCTCGGGAAGCGTTGACAGAAGCGCCAGATCGCCCGCGCCTGGACGATGTTCTTGCGCCGGGTCAGCGCGTACCCGCGTTCTGGGCCGAACACCCTGGTGAGCAGGGCCGCGACCTTGTCCTCCTTGGGCACCGGCACGATGTAGCTCGGCGTGCGCTGCAGCATGGTCACGTGCCCCGCCGTGGCCGCCATGGCGGGCACCAGGGTCACCGCGGTGGCGCCGCTGCCGATGACCACCACCCGCTTGCCCGCGTAGTCGAGGTCCTCGGGCCAGTGCTGCGGGTGCACGATCCGGCCGGCGAAGCGGTCCCGTCCCTCGAAGTGCGGGGTGAAGCCCTCGTCGTAGTTGTAGTAGCCGCCCGCGGCGAAGAGCCAGCCCGCTGTGAGCCGCGACCGCTCGCCGGTGTCGGTGCGTTCGACGTCGACGAGCCAGCGCGCGTCCTCGGTGGACCAGGCGGCGGCGAGAACCTTGTGGTGGTAGCGGATCTTGCTGTCCAGGTCGTTCTCGGCGACGGTCTCACGCAGGTAGGCGAGGATGCGGTCGGCCGAGGCGATCGACTCCTTGTCCCGCCACGGCTTGAACTCGTAGCCGAAGGTGTGCAGGTCGGAGTCCGAGCGGATGCCCGGGTACCGGAACAGGTCCCAGGTGCCGCCGGACGCGCCGCGGGCCTCCAGGATCACGACGCTCTTCGAGGGGTGCTCGGTGCGCAGGTAGCGACCGGCGCCGATGCCGGAGATGCCCGCGCCGACGATGAGAACGTCGACATGCTCGAGTGCGGTGGTCATGAACGGCTCCCTTGTGCGGCTGGCTCAAGAATCCCGTCCCATCACGCCGTTCGACCAGAACGATCTGCCCCAGGTTCGTCCGTTCGTGGTGCAATATGCCCATGAGTGAACCGTGGCCGACACCGTCGCCCCGAGTGGCTGACCTGCTTCGACAGGGCGCGCAGATCGCGCTGAACCCGCGGGCGGAATGGATCGAGGACCTGCACGCGGCCGCGCTGAGCGGGTCGCGGATGCGGGCGATCGCCGAGGATCCGGTCCTGCGCGAAGGGGTCCGGCGGACGAACCTCGCCAATCTCCTGCACTGGGCGTCGGCCAATGCCCAGCACCCCGGTCGCCGCGTGCGGCCCCACATCGGGCCGGAGGCGCTGGAGAACTCGCGCGACCTGGTGCGGCGCGGCTTGGACGCGGGCGCCCTCGACTCCTACCGGACCGCCCAGAACGCGGCGTGGCGGCGGTGGATGGAGATCTGTTTCGAGCTCACCGGCGACCCCGACGAACTCCACGAACTGCTCGACGTGTCATCGCACTCGATCTCGGCGTTCCTCGACGACACCGTCGCCGCGATCTCCGAGCAGATGGACGCGGAACGCCATGAACTCGTCCGCGGCACCCACGCCGAGCGCCGCGCCGCCGTGGCGCTGCTGCTCGAAGGCGCGCCGATCACCCGCGCCCGAGCCGAGGCGCAACTGGGGTATCCGCTCACCGGGAGCCACACTGCCGCGGTCGTGTGGACCAGCGAACACGCGAGCATGGACCAACTCGAGAGCGTCGCGGAGCACCTCGTCCGGGCGAGCGACGCGCGGCGCAGGCTCACCGTGGTGGCAGGTGCGGGCACACTCTGGGTGTGGCTGCCGGTGGCCCGGGCACCGCGGTCCGCGGCGTATCTCGCCGAATATCCCGAGATCAGGGTCGCCGTCGGCAGGCCCGGCCGTGACATCGACGGCTTCCGCGGCAGCCACCTCGACGCGCTCACCGCCCAGCGCATGCTCGCCCGACTGACCTCACCGCAGCAGTACGCGCGGTACGAGGACGTCCAGATGGTGGCCCTGCTGACCACCGACCCCGCGCAGGCCGACGAGTTCGTCACCGACACCCTCGGCGACCTGGAGCACGCGGACCGGGAGATCCTCGACGTCGTCCGGGCGTACGTGCGCGAGCAGTGCAACACGTCCCGTACGGCCGAACGCCTCTACAGCCACCGCAACACCGTCATCCGCAGGCTGGCCCGGGCCGACGAACTGCTGCCGCGGCCGCTCGCGGAGAACCTCGTGGCCGTCGCCGCGGCATTGGATCTCCTGAAATGGCGGCAGGCCAAGAGTTAAGTGACCGCGCGGCCGGCGACGAACAGGACGCACGCGACCTCAAGCAGGATCAGGCTCGGCGCGGGCTCGCTGTCGATCTCGACGCGCCACCGGTCGAACAACGCGAGAACGTCATCATCGCTGATCACCGGCGCCTCCTCTGTGGAAGCTACGTCGACATTGATCAGTGCCTTGTTACCGGTTTCGCCGATGTCCGAAGTGGACAGCCCAAGCCGTCCCACTTGGACCGAACGCACCGCCCTACCGACGTCGCCTCGGTGTCGACCACGGGCTGCTCGGGCGTGCAGCGTCACCTCGTGCTCGTCCCCTGTCCTGGCGTTTTTGACCAACCCCTCAAGCCCGCCGCATCCAACGCCCACCCGTTCTAGCAGATATCTTGATAGTTGCTATTCAATAGCCAATCTTCGGTAACCAACGACGTCGATGATCAAGCCGCTACGCTGCACCGGTGCGCAAGCAGCCCGCGTTGACCTTTGAAGGCGCCCTGCGAATCCTGGGCAGACACAACCCCGCCGCCGCTGTTTGACACTCGATGAGGCGCGACACCAGTCGGAACTGGCGCGGCAACCGCTGCTGCTGATGATGCTGGCCCTCTACGCCGCCGACCCGGAGTCCCCGAAACTCGACGAGGGCTGACCCAAGCCGCCCTCTACGAGCGGATCATCGACAACTTCGCCCGCCGTGAAGTCACGAAACACCCCACCAGGCCCAAGGACTTTCGCCGACCGGGTCGAGGAACAGATCACTCGGCTGTCGATCACGGCGCTCGGCATGTTCAACCGGGGCACGCAAACCCTGCGGGAGAAGGAACTCCAACTGGATCTGGAGGCGATCGGCGGGGCGGTAGAGGGTGGGGACGACGACAAGCGCCTGCTCGGCGAGCTCTTCTTCGTCCACGCGGCCGAAGCCACGATGCTGTCCGGCAGCGCCCGCAAAGACGTCGAACGGTCCTACGAGTTCCTGCACGCCACCATGGGTGAGTTCCTGATCGCCCACTACATCATGAACACGCTGCGCGACATCGCGGACGCGGCGTACGGCGGCAAGCGTGGGCACCGCAAACCCAAGGACGACCCGCTTTACGCCGTGCTCTCACACCAGGCCATCGCCGCGCGGGAATCCATCTCGGCCTTCACCGTCGACCTGTACTTCGACATCGATCCCGACGAGCAGGACGCAGTCCGTAAGACGCTGACGACGCTCATCGATTCCTACCAGCGAAGACTGCCGTCGACGGACTACCTCACCTACCGGCCGCGACCGGTCGCGGCCGAGGCCGACTTCCCGCAACCAGGTCCGTGAATTCGCGGCGTACTCCGCGAACCTCACCTGCCTCGCGGTGGGATTTGGGCTCGACCAGGTCTGCGGCAACCTGTTCGCCTGCGAGAGGCGGAAGCCCTCCGGGCTTGGCGCTCCACCGTCGCACTCGGGCCTGTGCCTCTTGACGAAGGCATGCTGCTCTCGCTGGCGTACTTCCATCCGACGGTGCTCGCGAAGCATCCCGAGTTGCAGACAGGGTTCGAGCGCATTCGCCACCGGCATGGCCTGATGGCGTACGACAAATCAGGCATTCAGGACCGTGAAAAGAATCTTCGGGTTGCGATCTTCTTGATGATGGGTGGAAGGCACTTCGACATGAATCGGTTCAACTGAAAGCGATCCGGTCTCAGTCCGACTCGCGTCCAACACGACTGATGAAGTGGTCCTCCTGCCGAGGAGTAGCACTCCGACCGCTCCGCACGACAAGGGACACATGGAAGAGGATCAGGCCCCGGCCACCCCTGTGTCGTCCCGCCGGTGGGTCGTCGCCGTTCTGATGGTCGCGGGGCTCGGCGCGCTTGGCTGGGCACTCGCCCGAAATGACTTGCTGCCGTCCTTGGCGTGGCTCACCCACTGGTGGCCTGCGGCCGTGAGCCTCCTGCTGCTCGTCGGGGCGGCCGCGGTGTGGCGCCGGGGACGCGCGCCGGGCAACCCATCCGGCAGTCGCCGCGACTGGACTCAGACGATCACCGCCGTCACCGCGCTGGGTGCGCTGCTGTTCACCGCGCTGTCGCTTCAGGCGACCCGTGAGCAGATCGAGGTTTCCGAACAAGGCCAGATCACCGAGCGCTATTCCAAAGCCGTCGAGTTGCTCGGCACACCCGGCGCGGAGAACTTCCAGATCCGCCTGGGTGGCGCCCTGGAGCGACTCGCGGCGGACTCGCCGCGCGATCAGCAGACCGTGGTCGAGGTGCTCAGCGCCTTCATCCGCGCCACCAGCCCACGGACCGACCCGGCCAAGGCCTGCCCGGCCACACCCCCCGACGTCGAGGCCGCGTTCGTCGTCATCACCCGCCGAACCGTGGCGAACGATCCCAGGCGTCCCGTGGCCGGTCTCAACATTCCGAGTTCGATCGACCTGCGGCACACCTGCCTCGCGGAGATGCGCGCGTTCAACGCCGACCTGTCATCGACATCGCTGGTCGGCGCGGACCTGAGCCATTCCGAGCTGAGCCGGGCGCACGGTGGGCTCATCTCGTTCGTCGACGCGAAACTCACCGGCACGAACCTGAGCTACGCCGACCTTTCGAACTTCGTGTTCCTGACGAGGACGGACCTGTCCGGCGCGCGGCTCGACCATGCGGAAATCGGCCCTACCAGCCTGACCGAGGTCAACCTGACCAACGCCGACCTGCGTGGCGCCGATCTGCGCTACACGAAGTTCACCAACGTGATCCTCACCGGCGCCCAACACGACAAGGGCACCAACACCGAGGGCGCGGAGCACGACGCCCGCACCGTCGGCGCGTGGTGGTGACACCCGAACGGGCGTTCCCGCCACCGCAGCCTTGCCCCGGTGCCCCCGTGGGACCAAGATCGTGCCCGATACAGGTGATCATGAGCCTGCTCGGACCCTTGAGGAGTGCCGTGCCCTACACCGCCGAGCAACTCGACGCGCTGCGCTTCGAAGGGGATCCGCTCGCCGACGCGGTGATCGCCGACCTGGTCGCGACCGGGCAGGTCGACGAGGTCAACGCGGTGCTGGCCGAGTTCCGCGGCAACGACACCCCGATCCCGGAGAACCTTCCCGCGTCGGTGCGCTCCTATCTCGTCGCGACCGACGACCCGCCCGCGTGGGCCGACCTCGACCGGGTCGCCCGGGCGTATCAGTTCTTCGCCGACGACGGTGTGCACGTCGCGTCGGTGCTGTCGTTCGGGGCGATGGTCAACTGCTACGCGCAGCCACGGCCGTCACGAGTGCTCGACCTGACCCACCGGCTCAACCAGCCGCACCGCAGGCTGTCGGAGACGTCGCAGTTCGTGGTGAACATGATGGCGCCCAATCCTTTCGGCGCGGGCGGGGCGTTCGTCCCGACCATCCAGAAGACCCGGCTGATCCACGCCGCGGTCCGCCATTTCGTGGCTCAGTCGCCGGAATGGGACGCCGAACAAGACGGGGTCCCGGTCTGCCAGCAGGACCTCCTGGGCGCGCTGCTGATCTTCTCCGTGCAGGTGCTCGATGGCATGCGCCGCATCGGGATCTCCGTGACAGAGCAGCAAGCGGCCGACTACTACTACGTCTGGCGGGTGACCGGCGCCCTGCTCGGCATCAAGACCGACGCGATGCCGGAGACCCTCGCCGAGGCCGAGCACCTCAACGCCACGCTCGTCCGGGCGAGCTATGCCCCCTCCCCCGAGGGGATCAAGCTGACCAAGGGCCTGCTTGACCTCTACCGAGACTTGTTCCCCGGCAAGGCTTTCGACGCCGCCGTCCCCGCGATGGTCCGCCAGGTGGTCGACCCGGACGTCGCCGACTGGCTCCAGGTGCCGAAGTCCCGCGGCTGGACGCGCGCAGTCGGTGCGGCAAGCCGGGTCATGCGCTGGCTGGAGCGCCGCGAAGACGACAACCGTGTGGCTCGCGCGGTCCTGGACAAGGCGGGCACACTCCTGCTCACCGGCAGCGTTCGCACCCTGACCAACGGCCAGTCCACGACGCTGTCGATCCCAGAAGACCTGCGCGGGCACTGGAACGTGCCGACTTGCCCGGTCGAGCGCCGATAATCCGCTTTGCGGAAAGCCTGGCACCACCGAGGATCGACCGATGGACGAGATGCTTCCGCAGTGGCCGTCGACGCCCGTACGACACGGGCCGGTTCTGCTGCGGGCATTCGCCGAACGCGACGTGCGTCTCGCGTTCGAGTTCGGCGAGGATCCGTACATCCCGCTGATCGGCAGCCTGCAGGCGAAACCGTCCGACCAAGAGGCGATGGAGTGGATTCACCGCCAGCAGGGCAGGCTCGCCGAGGGCATGGGGTTGTCGTTCGCCATCGCGGACGCGCGAACCGACGAGGCGGTCGGCGCCATCGGCCTGTGGCTGCAGAACCTGGCCGCGGGCCGGGCGAGGGCCGGGTACTCCGTCGCCGCCGCGCACCGGGGGCGCGGTTTCGCGAGTAGCGCACTGACGGCGTTGACCGCGTTCGCGTGGACGATCCCCGCGCTGCACCGGATCGAGCTCCACATCGAGCCGTGGAACGTGGGCTCGATCCGGGTCGCGGAGAACGCGGGCTATCAGCGGGAAGGGTTGCTGCGCAGCCACCAGGAGATCGGCGGCGCCCGGCGGGACATGCTGCTCCACGCGGCGATCCGCGCGGAGCCGTCAACCGGCTAGGCGGGCCACGGCCGCCGCGCGCGACGCCAACGCGTCGAGCACGTCGACCCGCGCGTCCGGCACCCGGATGTCCAGCGTCAGCGCACCCTGCGCCGCCACCAGCGCGAAGATGAAGAACGAGCAGCACGCCGTCTCGCGCATCACCAAGTCGGCCGCCCGCGCGGCCGCCTCCGGCGTGGGGTCGAGGTCGATCCACAGCCCAGTCGGTGAGTATCGGCCCAGTCCGCTCAGCGACGTGGCGAACAGGTCGTCGAACTCCGCCTCCCGCAACGGCTGTTCCGGCGCGGGCAGGGTGCAGTCCCGCGGCGCCCAGGCGGCCTCCGGGTCGAGCGCTTCGATACTCATGACCTCACGGTAAACCCGCACCCGCATAACAGATGCGAGACGGAAGTAGGGAATTTTCAGAGACCGGGCGGATTGTCTTAAGATCAACCGCGACCGTCGGCGGTGACGAGGCGCCCCATAGGGTTCGGACATGCCATCTAGCTACCACCATGAAATCCCCGGCGGCGCCGCGTGGTCCGCGCCGGTGCGCGCGGGCAGGCTGGTCACGCTGACCGCCCTCGGCGCCGACCCGAACGCCGCGCTGCTGTTGTTCGCCGCGGATCGGCTGGACCGGCTGAACCTCCCCGACACGCTGAAATCGCAGATGTCGGCATGTGTGAAACCGCCGATGGTCCTGATGTCCGACCGCGGACTCGCGCTCGCCTCGGTGGTCGCCTCGACCCTCGACTGGCACGACTGCCTGACCGGCTTCGGCCACGACCGGCACCTGGCGCGGTTCGGCCCCAGTTCCTATGCCGAGCACCGCAACGAGTGGCGCCGGTCCGCGCGGACCGGGCTCGTCTCAGAACTGGCCAAGCATGGACTGGGCCCGGCCGATCTGCACGGCTGCGTGAACTTCTTCAGCAAGGTGGCGATCGCCGACGATGAGCGAGCGTCCTTGTCGCTGGTCACCGGGCACGCGGCCGCAGGCGACACGGTCACCTTGCGCACCGATCAGGACGTGTTGATGGTCCTGTCGACGGCGCCACATCCGTTGTCCTCGGCCGATTACGCCCCCACCGGCGTGCGGGTGGAGGTCTCCCCCGCTCCTGCTGTGGGCGCCGACGACGCGAGTGCCCTGTTCCGCGCGGAGTCCGCTCGCGCGCTCGAGATGGCCAGGAGGGCCCACGCATGAGCGCGGCACTGGATCTGGTCGTCCCGCCCGGTGACGGCGCGTTGATCACCGTCCCCGATGGCGGCCGCCTGCGGATCGTGGACCTGCACGGCAACCAGGCCGTCGACACGCTGCTCTACGACGCGGCCGACATCGACAACCGCTATTCGGCGTTCGACACCGTGCGCGAGCAGGGCGCGGTGTACCTCACGACCGGGTCGCGGCTGCTGTCGACCGCCCTCGACGAGCTGGCGGTGATCACCGACGACACCTGCGGCAGGCACGACACCGTCGGCGGCGCGTGCTCGCAGGAGTCCAACGTCGTCCGCTACGGCGAGCACACCCGCCACCAGCACGCCTGCAGGCAGACCTTCCTGCGCTACGGCGCCAAGAAGGGCATCGGGCAGCGCCACCTCGGCCACAACATCAACTTCTTCATGAACGTGCCAGTCGACGCCGCGGGCAATCTCCGGTTCGACGACGGCCTGTCGGCGCCGGGCAAGTACGTCGAACTCACCGCGAGTCGGGACATCCTGGTGCTGGTCAGCAACTGCCCGCAGCTCAACAACCCGTGCAACGGCCGGAATCCGACGCCGGTCCAGCTGATCGGCTGGTGGGCGTGATGTCGGTGCTCGACGTCCTCGACCCGGGGACGCAGACCACCGTGCAGGATCTGGCGGGCCGCACCGGGCTGTGGGATGTCGGTGTGCCGCCGTCCGGGGCGTTCGACGACCTGACGTTCGGTCTCGTCAGCGCCGCGGTCGGCAACCCGGATCACTTGGCGGGCCTGGAGTGCGTGGTGCGCGGGCCCGTGCTGCGGGTCGACGAGCCGCGCCTGGTGTGCGTCGGCGGCGCGGCGACCCAGGCCACGGTCGACGGGCGGCCGCTGCGCCCTGGGACGGTGGTCCGGCTGCCCGCCGGGGCGACGCTGGACGTGGGACCGCTGGTCGGCCCGGGCATGCGCGGGTACGTCGCGATCGAGGGCGGGCTGGACGTGCCGCGGGTGCTGGGCAGCCGGTCGACGTTCGTGCTCGGCGCGTTCGGCGGGGTCGACGGGCGAGCCCTGCTGGCTGGGGACGCGGTTGCGTTGGGCCGCCGGGAGAACCTCATCGCCCCAGTCCCGATCACGCTGCCCGAACTGACGGACACGTGGACGCTGCGGGTCATCGCCGGCCCGCACGGCGCGCCGGAGTACCTCACCGCCGAGGGGGTCGACGAGTTCTTCGCCGCCACCTGGACCGTGGACCACCGCGCCGACCGCACCGGCATCCGGCTCACCGGGCCGACCCCGCGCTGGGCCCGCGCGGACGGCGGCGAAGCCGGGCTGCACCCGTCGAACCTGCACGACTCGGCGTACCCGGTCGGCGGGATCATGCTCGCGGGCGACACCCCGGTGATCGTCGGCGTCGACGGCCCGTCGCTCGGCGGGTTCGTCGTCGCGGCGGTGGTGGTCGAGTCGGACCGGTGGAAACTCGGCCAGCTGCGTCCCGGCGACACGGTCCGGCTCGCGCCGGTCGGCCCCGACTCCGCCCGGCCCGAGCCGCTGCACGGCGGCGACGCCACGCAGACCGGGCCCGCGTTCACCATCAGGCGCTCGGGTGACCGGCATGTGCTGGTCGAAGCCGGTCACGCCGAGCTCGACCTGACCGTGCGGATGTGGGTCCACCTGCTCGCCGAGGCGCTGCGCGCGGACCGGCCCGACGGGGTCACCGAGATCGTCGAAGGGGTCCGTTCGCTGCTGGTGGCGGTCGACTCCGCACGCGACCTCGCTCCCCTGGCCAAGCACCTCGGCGCGCTCGCCGACGATCTCGCCGACCCGTCGACCGCCGTCGTCCCCGCGCGAGAAGTCGTCCTGCCGATCGCGTTCGACCACCCCGAGGCGCACGAGGCCATGCGCCGCTACGCCGCGTCCGTGCGGCCCGACGCGCCCTGGTGCCCCGACAACGTGGAGTTCATCCGACGGGTGAACGCGCTGCCCCGCCGCGACGACGTGTTCGACATCGTGGCCGCGGCCACCTACCTCGTCGTGGGCCTCGGCGACGTCTATCTGGGCGCCCCGGTGGCGGTGCCGCTGGACCCCAGGCACCGGCTGGTCACCACGAAGTACAACCCGGCGCGCACCTGGACCCCGCAGAACGCCGTCGGCATCGGCGGCATCTACCTGTGCGTCTACGGCATGGAAGGCCCCGGCGGCTACCAGCTGGTCGGGCGCACGGTGCCCGTGTGGCGGCTGGGCGACGAGCGGCCGTGGCTGCTGCGGCACTTCGACCGGCTCCGGTTCCGGCCGGTGACCGCGGCGGATCTGGCCGACCACCGCGCCGACATCGCCGCGGGCCGCGCGGACCTCGACGTCCGCCCCACGACGTTCTCGGTCGCCGAGGTCCGCCGGGTCGAACACGAGGCCGCCGACGAGATCAGGACCGTCCGGGCGCTCCGGCGGGCGGCGTTCGACGAGGAGCGCACGCGCTGGAATTCCTGACTCCAGCAAGGAGTTCACGTCAGCGAAACCATCGGGAGAGCAGGCCGGTCCTACAGTTTTCCCATCGTGGACGACATCGATCCCTTCATCGGAACCGCCCCGACCGCGCTGCCCCCCGCGCAGGGTCTGGCGGCCACCTGGTGGTGGCCGAAAGCGCAGATCGGCAACACCCACCCCGGGGCGGTCTCGCCGCTGGGCATGGTGTCCGCCTGCGCCTACTCGGGCGCCTACCCCACGGGCTACGGGCTCTACACGAAGAACACCGAAGACCTGCCGGAGCAGATGTTCGACCACCCGCAGGCCTCCGGGTAGTCTTGGTGAGTCACCTCCGCCGCCAACTCATCGCGCCTGCGGTCGGACTCACACGCCCGCTTGATCGCACGATCCAGCCCGATCGCACCAAGCAACATCACCGCCAACCAGACCGCAGCCCACCACTGCATGACACTCACGCCGACAC
>NZ_JBOHGC010000627.1:0-19010 GCF_050699995.1 Actinokineospora sp.
CCGCCGCCCAGGTCACCGAAGGCCGGACCGTGATCGTCGCGCGGTCACCATCGACCACCTACGGCGCGTTGCGCACGTTGCGCGGGCTGCTGATCGGGGTGATCAGCGGCGCCGTGCTGATCACCGCCGTCGCCAGCTGGCTGTACGCCCGCGCCGCGCTGCGCCCGATCGACCGGGTCGTCGAGGCGGCCCGGGCTGTGCGGGACAGCCACGACGTCAGCCGGCGGGTTCCGCACCGCGGGCGGGCCGACGAGATCGGCCGGCTCACAGACACGTTCAACGAGATGCTCGCCGAGCTGCAGCAGCTCTACACCTCACTGGACAGCTCGAACCAGCGGATGCGCCAGTTCCTCGCCGACTGCTCGCACGAACTGCGGACCCCACTCACCTGCATCCAGTCCACAGTGGACACCCTGGCGCGAACCGGAGACGACGACCCCGGCTTCGCCGCGCAGGCGCTGGCCGACATCGGCGCGGAAACGGATCGGATGGCACGCATGGTGCGCCAACTGCTGATCCTTGCCCGCGCCGACGCAGGCGCCACGATCGAGCCCCGCCAGGTCGAACTCGGCACCGTGCTGGACACCGTCAGCGGGCAGGCCGCCAGAATGGCCGACGGCCACACCTCATCCTGCCCCCACCCGGCACCCTGGACGGCGTGATCGCCCACGGCGACGCCGACCACCTCGCCCAACTGCTATTGATCCTGCTCGACAGCGCCGTCAAGTGCACCCCGCCGCCGGGCGAAGTCACCCTGACCACCCAAACCAACGGCGGCCAGGCACGAATCAGCGTGACCGACACCGGACTCGGCATCCCCGACACCGACACCCAGCGGATCTTCGAGCGCTTCTACCGCGGCCGCAACGCCGGGACCACGACTGGTACCGGGCTCGGGCTCGCCATCGCCAACTGGATCGTCGACCAGCACCACGGCCGCATCGACGTGCACACCAGCGCCAACGGCACCCGATTCACCGTCACCCTGCCGCTCGCCGGCACCCGAACGTGAATTCCGGTGGTGTCCGACTGCATGGGCTTGCCATTGGGTCCACACTGGGATTGTCGCTCGATCTCTCGACGTGAGAGGTGTGTCGTGGACGTCATCGTGCTCATCGGCCGCGTTCTTTTCGCCGTGTTGTTCCTCGGTTCGGGCTTCGCGCACCTGACGCAGCGCGAGGCCATGGTCGGCTATGCGCAGTCGAAGCGCATTCCGCTCGCGAAGATCGCCGTGCCCGTGACCGGGTTGCAGATCATCATCGGTGGCCTGATGGTGTTGCTCGGGGTCTGGGCCGACCTCGGCGCACTGCTCCTGGCAGCGTTCCTGCTGTCCACCGCCGTTCTCATGCACGGTTTCTGGGCCGATACCGACCCGCAAGCCAGGCAAGGCGAAATGACCCAGTTCATGAAGGACACCGCACTCGCCGGTGCCGCGTTGATGCTGTTCGCATTCTTCGCGTCCCACGACGACCTGGGCCTGACCATCACCGGGCCGCTGTTCTCGCTTGATTGACCGATTCCGGCACTCGTACTGGCAGCGGTGCCCGCGTACGATGGGCTCGCGTCGCCGGGCGCTCCCAGTCCGCGGGGAAGGGACGATCCCACCGGCTCGGGATTGCCGTTCATCGACGGACCTCGCCCGCTGACGCGGACACGGGCATCGGAGGTTCGCCGTGCCTGAATTGCCACCGCGCCCATCGTTGGAGTATCTGCGCAAGCTGGCCAAGCAGCGGAAGCGGGAACGGTCGAGCACGCTTGGCCGCGCGCAGTTCGAACTGGCCCGCGAGTACGGGTTCGACAGCTGGCCCACGCTCGTCCATCACATCCAGACCCTCGCGCTGAGCCCGCTCGAACGCGGCTTGGTGCTCGCTGACGAGCAGGCCCTCGACGGTATCCTGCGCGCCGATCCGTCGGCTGCCACCGAGGAAGTCGCCGGGCTACCGCCGTTACTGGTAGTGCTGCGCAGATCCGCCAGTTCTGCCCACCAGGTGCGCTCCTGCGCCCGGCTGCTGCTGGACACGGGAGCCGACCCGGACAGTCACACCGTCGAATGGGACGGCCAGGGGCGGATGTCCGCGCTGTTCGCCGCCGTTGACCGGCACGACGCGACCCTGGTGCGGCTACTGCTCGACGCGGGCGCGACCCGGGACGAGGACGCGTTCTACCACGCCTGCGAGCAGTCCGACACCGCACTTCTGGATCTGCTGTACGCGCCGGGCCACGAGAACCTGGTCAACCACAAGCTGGACTTCGAGGACGCCGCCGGGCTGCGCTGGTTCCTCGATCGCGGCGTCGACGTGAACGCCAACCGGTGTCTGCACCACGCGATCAGCCGCGGCCGCGGCCCGGAGATCATCACGATGCTGCTGGACGCGGGCGCCGGCGTGAACCTGCCGTGGGACCGCTGGGATACCGGCCGCCTGCCGTTGGCGCTCGCGGCCCGCTGCGGTCACCTCGCCGCCTACGAGCTGCTCGCGGCTCGCGGCGCCACCGCCGAGCTGGACCCGGTGGACGCCACCGTGCTGGCGATCGCGCGCGGCGAATCCGTGCGGGTGCCGGACGCGCCGCCGCCCGTGAAAGGCGTGCCATCCGGTCGGCACGGGTACGGCTGGATCCTCGGTCAGTTCGCGCTGCTCGGCCGAACCGGCGTGGTGCGGTCCCTGCTGGACGCCGGGATGGATGTCGATACCCGCGGCTGGAGCAACTTCACCCCGCTGGACCAGGCAGCCATGCACGGCCGAACCGAGGTCGTGCGGCTGTTGATCGAGCGCGGCGCCAACCTCGACGACCGCGCCTTCGACGAGGAGGGCCCGACACCACTGGACTGCGCACTCTGGGGCCTGCGGAACAACCGCGCGTCCGACGGCGACTACCCGGGAACCGTCGAGGCACTGCTCGCGGCGGGTGCGCCCACACGGCACACCGATCCCACCGGTGATGAGGCGATCGATGCCCTCCTGCGGCGGTACGCGGCTGAGTAGCGGTTGACGCTCACCCCGGGGTGAGGCAATCCCTTGCGGCCATGACCGGAGCGACAACAGAAAGGCGCAGGGCGATCGGCCCTCTGGGCACGACCGCCCGGGCACTGCTGGGCGGCGCGATGCTGGTCACGCTGATCGTCGGCCACGCGACCAAGGGATGGCGGCCGTGGCCGTGGTTGCTTGCGCTGGTGGTTTTTCACGCCGTCCTGATCGCGGTACAGGCGATCCGAGGTCGCCGGAATCGCCGCCCGTTGCGAGCGACTGGGCCGGTGAGTCACACGGTCAACATCGCGGTGTTCCTGGCGCTCTGGCTGACCCCCTCGACGCACCCGCGCTCGCCGTGACCAGCGATGCGACCGTGATCTTCTACGGAGCATCGATGCTGCTGGCCGCCGCGCGAGGGTACGCGGGATGCGAGGTACTCGCCGTGTCGAACTTGCTGCTCCGCCGCGACGACCAAGTCGGCTGCGTGGTGTTCGCACCGGTGGATGCGATCGAGCGCGCACGAGCCCGTTCCTGATCGTCGACTGCCCGGGGATGACAATTTAGGGTTGTCCCGATCATCGAGACAACCTAATATTGTCGATGTGGATGACGCCGCGTTGGATCCGGAGCGGTTCATCAAGCTGGCCGAGGCCCGCGGGGGGTGGACCTGACGCGTTGGAGGCACTCGCCGCGGCGTCGGCCGTGCAGCGGGAGCTGGGCGACGTCGCCGATCAGGTGATGGAGCACTTCGTTGTCGCGGCCCGCCGGGCCGGGCTGTCGTGGACCTCGATCGGCGAGCGGCTGGGAGTGTCGATGCAGGCTGCCCGGCAGCGGTTCGGCGACCGGCCATTGACGGTGCTCGGCGGGGAGCTGGAGATCCGGCCGCGTCTGCAGGTTTGTCTGGACCAAGCGCGGGAGGCCGGAGCGCGCGACGGCGTGGACGAGATCGACAGCCAGTACCTGCTGCTCGGACTGCTGCATGTCGGGGTCGCCGCCGCTGCCCTGGACCGGTTGGGGGTGACCAGGGAACGGGTGATCGAGTCGAGCGGTCGGCTGTTCGGTCCCGTAGTCTCCTCCGGCACGGTCGAGCCGGGGTGGACGCCCGACGCCGAGGAAGCGATCCAACGGGCACGGGGGCTGGCTCGCGAGCGCGGCCACGGCTACGTCGGCACGGAGCACCTGCTGCTCGTGCTCGCCACCGATCCGGGATCGCAGGCACGACGCGTGCTGCAAGATCTCGGCGTGGGTGTCGCTGACATCAAGCGCGAGTTGGAAGACGTCGTGTGTCCGGCGCCATCGCGGCGCCGACGCCGGCGACATCGCGACGCGCAGCCGTCGTGTTCGTTCTGCGGGAAGGCCACCCCCAGCGTGCGCCTGGTGGGCGGACCTGGCGTATGTATCTGCGAGAGTTGCGTGCGCGGGGCCGTGGACGAACTGTCGGCGGGGGGGCTGATCGTCGACGTGGCCGGCCCGAGTCGTTGATCAGCGGTCATCTCGCAACTCGATGCGGTCCAGCTCCTCGCCACCGACTGCGCGGGCGGAGCGGACTCCGCTCGGTCTCCCGAATCCGGCGCCGCTGTGCGCTGACCGCGCCCGCGTGCTCACTGGCCGGGGATTACCGAGCAAAGGGGTAACGGCTGCGTCTCCGGGCTCGAACTTGCAGGCAAGTCGCCGCGCCATTCCAGCTGGTCTCGGGCGGCGGCTCGCATGATTTAAGGAGTTCCCATGATCACGTTACGAATAGGGGAATCAAACCAGCACCGCCGGTGGGCGAGGCGGATCGCGCAGGCGATCGGCTTGACGCTCGGGCTGGTGGCCGCCGCTCTGGCGGCCGCGACACCGGCGTCGGCGGCTACGTCGAAGGCGGCGTACAGCTGGCATGTCGCCGACCAGTTGCTCGAGGACGCGGTGGGTTCGCCGCCGGTGGCGATCGCCGCGGCGCCCAACGGTGACACCATCGAACTGGACGGCACGGGCGTCATGGACGTCGCCGCGAAGACCGCCAGCGGTGGCGGCGCTGTGACGCACAAGAACGCCACCGGCGCCGTGCTGGCCACCGGAACCTTCCAGGCGACCAGGCTGACCAGCTTCCAGTTCTACGGCTGCCAAGACCTCGGACTCGGGGTCCCCCTGTGCGGGGGGCTGGCGAAGCTCGAGGTGACGATCCATGTGGATGGCACGAACCTGTCGTTCCCGTCGATCTTGTCCATCGACTGCCTGATCGGCGACAAGATCCCCGCCGGCGCTGACACTCCGGCCCGGCACGAAGGCATCAAGCTCAACGTCAAGGATGTCATCAACTTCAACCACACCCACCACAGCGGTTTCACGGTGTTCATTCCGCAGTGAACCGTGCGCACGCGGAACGGGCCGAGGCCGGCTGACTCCGGCCTCGGCCTCCGTGCTGCTCCCTCAGTGCAGCAGCTCGCCGAACTCGGCGATGCCTTTGCGTAGTGCGGTCGCCTGGTCGAGTACGTGGCCGGAGACGTCGGGATGCCCGATCGCCCAGGTGCGGGCGGCGTCGGCGGTGGTGAAGAAGTTGATGTTCCCGCAGGATCGGTCGACCGACGGGCAGCACGGGTCGTCCGTCGATCCGCCGAACACGACCGCCGTCTCGGGAGTCCAGCCGGCCCGGTCGTGGTCCACCTCGACGATCACGATCTCGCCGCTGCCGGGCTCGGTCGCGGTGATGATGACCGGACGGTCCAGCATCGCGGACATGCCGAGGGCGTCGATCGCGCACATCGCGAACACGGTCGGCCCACCCGCCCAGGTCACGGTGATCGCGGTCGGGTGCGGGGAGAACGGGTAGGCCGCGCGGAGTTCGCCTCGCACGTCGACGGCCACCACATCGCGTTCGGTGAGCTCGGTGAGCACCGGCGCCGGATCGAGGCCGTGGTCGCGCGCGAACCGTTCGAGCTCGGTGTGGGAGGGGGCCTCGCCGGTTTCGGCCATGGTGGCCAGGATGTGCCGGTGGACCTCGCGGGCCCCCGGCGTCAGCCCCACGGCGGCACTCGCCTTGTTCAGTCCGAGCCCGGGCGGTTGGCTCATCGCCACTCCTCGGCGTCGTAGCGCGTCAGGGCCCGCGCCAGCCCGCGGGCGACCGGGAATCCGTCGTCGAGGGGCAAGATGTCGATGTCGTCGCGGCCGGCGGACCACCGCTCGGCCTGGGCACGCGATGGGAAAAGGAAGCTGTGGTGGCAGAAGCTGCCCCAGATCGCGGTGGTCGAGCTGAGGTCGACGTGCTCGCTGTCCCGTCGCGGCCAGGTGATCACCGCGCCTGCCGGGTCGGCGTCGGTGATGCCGTCCGGGCCCGCGTGCAGCCGGACGACATCCCGGGTACCCGGCGCGGTGGACTCGATGGTGACCTGCTTGCCGAGCAGCGCGGCGAAGATCAACGTGTCCATCGCGCACCATGCCCACATGCGGGCGCCGTCGATGGTCAGCTGGTGGGCGGTCGGGTGGTAGGTCAGGCCGAGCCCGATCACGGTGCCGTCTGGGTCGCGTTCGGTCCAGGCCGCCAGGGTCGCGTCCGCGGTTTCCCGGTTGATACCCAGGTCCGCGATGGCGGCATCGACCCGATCGCGGGCGACGGGCTTGCCCTCGGCCAGCAGCCGCAGCATGCGGGTGAGAAGTCGCGCCGTGTCGGGGCCGAGGTCCAGGGCGCCACCGGGCTTGGTGAGGTCGGCGAGGATTCGGCTTGTCTCGGTGTTGATCATGATCGGCTCCGGGTCTTGAGTGCCTGTTCACCGACCGTATGGTCTGACCCCGGGGTCAGAGTCAAGCTCAGGTCGCGGGTCGCCGGTCCAGCACGCGTGGTTGGCGGAGAGTTCGGCCCGATGGGTGCGTTCGAAGTGGTCGATGCGCTCCACTGTCCGCCGCAGCTCGGCGATGCGCGTGGTGAGGCGTTTCCGGGACACGTGCAGGAGGTCGGCAAGGCGCGGGCCGATCGGGTTGCTGCCGCGGTGGAGGTAGGCGTCGGTCAGCCGGCGGATCTCGGCCACCGTCAGCCCGAGCCCCCGCAACCGGCCGATCGACTCGACACACCACAGGGCGTCGGAGTCGAACAACCGGTAGTTCGTGGGACTACGGCCGACCGTGTAGATCAGGCCCCAGTCCGTGTACTGGCGCAGGTTCTTGATCGGGACACCCGTTCGCCGGGACAGTTCCCCGACGGTCATCAGCCCGTTGTTCGTCATGGCTTCGCTCGTGTCACGAGGCGCAGCAGGACAGCTTGGCCACGTCGCGGGTGAAGGTCTGGGCGGCGAGCTTGATGCCCTCGGCCATGGTCAGGTAGGGGCACCACAGGTCGGCCATCTGCCGCACGGTCATCTGGTTGGCCAGCGCGTAGACGGCGGTCGCGATCACGTCGCCGGCGCCCTCCGCGATCACATGTGCGCCGAGCAGGCGGCCGGTGTCGCGGTCGGCGACGAGCTTGATCAGGCCGCCGGTGTCCCGGTTGACCAGCGCGCGCGGCACGTACTCCAACGGCAGCACACGGCACTCGCACCGGTATCCCTGTGCGACGGCTTGGGCGTCGGTCAGCCCGGCGGAGGCGATGGCGGGGCTGGTGAAGGTCACCCGTGGCAGGTGGTGATAGTCCAGCGTCCGCCCGGCCCCGCCGTCGACGTCGTCGAAGGCGTTGTCCGCGACGAGCGTGCCGTGGGCTCCGGCGACGTAGACGAACTGCGGGTGCCCGGTGACGTCCCCGGCGGCCCAGATCCGCGGGTTGTCCGTACGCAGATACTCGTCGACCACGACCTCGCCTCGCGATCCAACCGTCACCCCGACCGCGGTCAGGTTCAGCCCATCGGTAACCGGACGCCGTCCGGTGGCCACCAGCAGTTGCTCGGCCCGCAGTTGGGTGGGTTGCCCGTCGGTGCCGGCGAGAGCGACGCGGTAGCCGTCGGCAGACCGGTCCACGCGGGTGATCGTGCCGGCGGTGACAACGCCGATGCCTTCGCGGGTGAACACCTGCTCGATGATCTCGCTGATCTCGGACTCTTCTAACGGCGCCAGGCGCGGCAACGCCTCGATCATGATCACCTCGACGCCGAGCCGGTTCCACAGCTGGGCCTGTTCCAGGCCGACGGCGTTTCCCCCGATCACGATCATCGACGCCGGCAGCGTGTCAAGTTCCATCGCGGTGGTCGAGGTCAGATACCCGGCCCCGGCCAACCCGTCGATCGGCGGTGCCCACGGCGTCGAGCCGGTGGCGATCAGGTAGTGCTCGGCCCGAGCCGTCGTCCGGCCGCCGTCGGCCAGGTCGACCTCCAGCGCCGGGCCGGACTCGGTGGTGGCGAAGCGGGCGGTGCCGTCGAGGATGTCCCAGCCGTACTCGGCGGCCAGGTCGGTGTACTTCTCCGCCCGCAGCGACTCGACCAGCTCTCGCTTGCCCGCGATCACGCGGCCGAAGTCGACGCCGAACGGGGACACGCTGATACCGGGGAACCGGCCGTCCAGGCTGACGTGACGGGCCTCGGCCGCGGCCAGCAGCACCTTGGACGGCACGCACCCGGTGTTCACGCAGGTGCCGCCCACTGTGTCGCGCTCGATCATCACCACCGAACGGCCCTTGGTACGGGCCGCGATCGCCGCCGCGAACGCCGCGCCACCGGAACCGATCACGGCCAGGTCGTACCGCATCTCCCACACCCTCCCATCAAACGTATTCGTCCAAACGGATACGTTTGATGGTAACCTCGTATCCGTTCATCCGCATATATGAGAATGGCGAGAACATGGCCGCTGTTCCCCAGCCGACGACCCCGCTGCTGCCCACCGAGCCGAACGGGGTGGACATGGTGGCCAAGTTCTTCCGCGCGCTGGGCGACCCGGTCCGCCTGCGGCTGCTGGAGTTCCTGCTGCACGACGAGCACACCGTCACCGAATGCGTCACCCACGTCGGCCTGTCCCAGGGGCGGGTCTCCGCCCACCTGGGATGTCTGTCGGACTGCGGCTACGTGCAAGTGCGCCGCGAGGGCCGCTTCGCCCACTACACGGTGACCGACCCGCGGGTGGCGGAGCTGGTGCTGCTGGCCCGGTCCCTGGCCGCGGACAACGCGGCCGCTCTGGCCGCATGTATACGCATCTCCAGCGAGCGGTGACCGAGCGCGGGGCGATCGCATGAACGGCAACCGAACCCACCTGCTGACCACAGCGGGCCTGGTCGTGCTGCCGATCATCTGCTGTGCGCTGCCAGTGCTCATCGCGACCGGCGCCCTCGCCGCGGCCGGCTCAGCCCTCGGTGACCCTTGGGTAATCGGTGCGGCCGCCGTCGCGTTGCTCGTCCTCGTCGCCTATCGCGTTCGCGGCCGTCAGCCCACCTCCGCCGACGACTCGGCCTGCTGCCAGCCCGAACCGGCGGCCGACGACCCAGACTCCTCGAGCGAACCGAAGGAGAACTGATCCGGCGGCACCCGCGGCCGCACTACCGCGTTCGTGATCGCTCGACCGCGTCCACCGGGCCGAACACCACGCAGCCGATCTGATCATCTCGGCGCAGCAGCCAGTTCGACACGGCCAGGACCTCGCAACCCGCGTAGCCGCGAACGGCGGCGAGCAGCATGGACGCCCCGTAAAAGATCAGCGCGGCGTCGCTGGTCGCCGCGAGCGCCGACGCATAGTAGGGCGTCAAGTACACCGCAAGGAACACCACGACGTTGACCGCGAAACCCACCGGCCCGGTCGCCCGCAACGGCGAAACGCCCCGGCGAGCTCGAAGCGCCTGCGCCACCATCAGGACCCCGGGAAACGCCAGCAGCGCGAGCAGCCACGGCACCGGCCGCCATCCGTTGCTCATGTGGCCGGCGATCACGCTGGCCAGCAGCGCGCCGCCCAATACCACCCGCGCGGCCGTGCCGAGTGGACCGATCGCTCGACGCCGGGTGGCGACCCGCTCCCCGGCCGCCCGGTTTCGGGAACTCTCGTTCGCCGAGTGAGTCATGCCGTGACGCTATGGTCTCCCCCCGGGGTGAGAGTCAAGCCGGCGTGTACGGCCGGCAACTCCCGTCGGCCAGGCAGCCCTCGAACTCCTGCGCGACATACGACATAAGCTTCCTGGCTACCGTCTACTGTCGGTCGGCGCGTCGTTCGGCCTCAGCTCGCACGTCGCGGAAGGTGTCCGCGACGACCTGCTCCCAGCGGCAGGCGACGGCCGCGCCCCACCACTGGCCGAGCGCCCACAGGTCGGTGCCCAGCTCGCCCTCATACCGCAACCGGGTGCCGAATGGCTGGTCGGTGAGCAGGAACTGTTCGCTCACCTGCGGCACCGGCCCGCGCACCAGCCTGAAGTCGATCCGGTCCGGCCGGGTGAACCGCACCGTCTCCACCGTGATGGCCACCGGCCCGCGGCTGACCGGGGTGCGGTGCGCGGCCAGCACCATGTCGCTGCCGCGCTCCAGCACCGTCAGCTTCCCGGCCATCGCCCGCGTCGTCCGACCAAGGTAGGGCTCGGCCAGCACGTCGAACACCACCTCCCGGGTGGCGCGGATGTCGATGGTCTGCGGGCCCAGCGGCCGTGTTCGCCGGCCGACACCCAGATCCAGCGGCGCCGCGGCGGTCACCAGCCCCAGGTAGATCCCGGTCAGGCCGGCACCGACGGCTCCGACGGCTCCGACGGCCAGCGATCTGGACATCCAGCCCAATGGCTTACCCCTCCCAGGCTTACGCGAACGTACCCCGAGGATCCGCCGGTATCGCCGTTCGCGTCAGCTCAGCGCTGGATGGGGCATAGGAAGTCGTTCTCGGGCACCCGGCTCACGGTCACCGCACCCACTGCCGCCGCGGCCAGCACAGCGGACTCGGAGGTGAGCAGATAGGGCGTCACGTTCCAGGTCACCGCGAAGAACTTCCAGTCGCCGCCGTGGTAGCCCGAAGAGCCCGGCCCGACGGCAACGACACCCTTCTGACCGGCGACCCCACCCATGATCGCGTAGAAGTTGTCGCGCCCGGCGTCAGGCGTGGCGGCGGGCGGGACGACGGTACGCACCACGGCACCGTCGAGATAACAGCAACCGGCGGGGAACACGAACGGCGGCGAGCTTGCGGACGCGGTCACCGGGAGCCCGAACGTGAGGATCAACAGCAAACCCGCGAGCAGCGGGGCACGAGATCTCATCGCGATTCTCCTTCCATGACAACGAATCGACGCTACGCGCGGCTGGCACGGCCTCACCCCTCCAGCGCCTTACGAAGTACTTACGTGCACGTCGACTGGAAGATCATCCGGCGTGCTTGGCCAGGCCCTCGGGGTCGAGGATGTCGATGGCGGCGTAACGGACGCCGACGAGTCCTTCGCGTTCGAGCTCCTTGAGGATCTTGTTCACCGAGGGGCGTTGCACACCGAGCATCGCGGCCAGGGTGCGCTGTGGCAGCGGGACCTGGCCGTCGACGACTTCGTCGAGCAGCAGCCGGGCGACCTGCGCGGTGAGGGTGCGGCCGAGCAGTCCGAGCAGCCGCATCTGGCTCGCCGCAAGCCGCTGGGCGACGCTGGACAGCCAGCGGCGGGCGATGGGCAGGCTGGTGGCCAGCAGATGGTCGAAGTCATCGGCGGTCAGCGACAGCAGGGTCGTGTCGTCCAGCGCGCGGGCGGTGTAGGGCAGGGGCGTGCCCAGCAGCAGCTGGATATCGCCGTCCACGTCACCGGGGCGCAGCACGCCCACGACTGTGCGGCGACGTCCTGAGCCGACGGACAGTTCGACCCGCCCGTGCTGGACGATCCACACCGCGCCGACGGGTCGGCCGCCGTGGAAGATCACGGTGCCGCGTTCGATCCGGTGCTGTTTCAAGGTGGCGGCCAGCGCGGTGAGCGCGTCGGGGGTCAATGGGGCCGCGTCGCCGCGCCCGACGCACCGGGCGACCCAGGCGGCATGCCGGATGGCCGCCTCGTCCGCCGGTGCGCTGCCGAGTACCCGCATCGCGCGGTCCAGGGCGGCCCGAGTCGAATCAGACCAGGGCAGCCGCGAGCCCATGAGTTCATGGTGTCACCGTGCTGACAGATTCGGACAGCCAGAGCAGTCGATGTGGTTGGCTGGTACGCGATGAGTGAGACCCCGGCGCCGGCGGCTTCCACCGGCGGCCTAGGACGGATCGACTGCCGATGTGGCGGATGGGTCTGGCCAGCGGCCTGGTCGGCATCCTGTGCTGCGTCGGCCCCACGGTGCTCGCGCTGGTGGGCATCGTGAGCGCCGGGACAGCGTTCGCGTGGGCGACCAACCTCTACGCCAACTACGCCTGGTGGTTCCGCCTTGGCGGGCTCGCCGTCCTCTCCGGTCTGGTCTGGTGGTCGCTGCGCCGCCCCGACCAGTGCAGTGTCGCCGGGGTGCGGCGCTGGCGATGGCGGCTGCTCGGCGTGCTGGCCGTCGCCGTGGGCACCTACGTTTCCTTGTACGCCCTGACCACCTGGCTGGGCACCTTCGCGTGACCGCCCGCCGGCGGTTGTGTCAGCTGCCTGACACAGCACGCTGCGCGCTGGCGGCCGGAGGCGTTTCATGGACGTGGGCGGAGGTGGTGCCCGATGACGAGGATTGCCGAACCTCGAACACCGTCCCGACGGCAGTTCCTCAAGGGTGTCGCCGTCCTTGGCGGCGGCGCGCTCGCCATCTCCGGTGGTGCGGCGCTCTGGCCGTCGAGCGACAGGAACGGAACGGTGCCCAGCGCGTCGCCGGCCCCTGGTGAGCCGCCTTCGCCGGAGGTACTGGTCGACGCGATCACCGAGGGTGGCCCGGGTAAGGACGGCATCCCGGCGATCGACCGCCCCCAGTTCGTCCCCGCCGGCCGGGCGGACTTTCTCAGCGACGACGAGCCGGTGTTCGGCCTGATCCACCGCGGCGAGGTCCGGGCCTATCCGCAGTTCGTACTGGTCTGGCACGAGATCGTCAACGACACCGTGGCCGGGCAGCGGATGGCCGTCACCTACTGCCCGCTGACCGGCACGGTGATCGGGTTCACCGGAGTGCGCGGCGGCCCGGAGCTGACCTTCGGCACCACCGGCAACCTGGTCAACTCCAACCTGCTCATGTACGACCGGCAGAGCGAGTCGGAATGGCCGCAGCTGATCGGTGCGGCCATCCGCGGCCCGCGCAAGGGACAGCGGCTGGGCACCGTGCCGCTGGTGTGGGCCTCGTGGAAGGCTTGGCGCACAACGCATCCCGACACCAAGGTGCTGTCCACCGAAACCGGGTCGCTGCGGAGCTACGGCAAGGACCCGTACGGCTCCTACCCGCGACGCTCCGGCTACTACGTCGAGGGCCGCCCGATCTTTCCCGTGCTGGCAACCGACAACCGGTTCCCGGCCAAGGAGGTCGTGATCGGGATCAGCACCGGCGAGCGGACGGTCGCGGTCCACCGGGAGCTCGTGCGGCGCGCCAGGTCCGTGCCCGTCGCCTTGGCCGGGGCACACGTCACCGCGGTGTGGGACGAGGCGCTGGACACCGTCCGTGTCACCGGCACCGATGACGCAGCCGACGTGCTGGATGCGATGTGGTTCGCCTGGTACGCCTTCCACCCCGATACCCAGGTCCTCCGGTGAGCCGGCTGGTCACCGCGGTGGCCAGGGTCGGTGACGCGGCCGACACGGCGCTGGCCGCCGTCCGCGCCACACCCCGGCGCACCGGCGCCGCTCTCGCGGTGCGCCGCTACCGCCTGGCCGGGATCGTCGCCGCGATCGTGGCGCTGGTGCTGTACCTGCTGGCCATCGGAGACATCGCGCTCGGCGGCCGATCGGCTGCCACGTGGATCGAGGTGGTCCCGGACTGGACCGAGCGGCTGTTCCACGCGCGGGCGCCCTACCTGTTCGAGCCCGTCCTCGCGATCCAGCCGCTGCCGTGGCTCACCGTCCTGCTCAGTCCGGTCAACCTCGTCCTCGGCGGCCTGCTCGCCGGGCTGGTCGGGCTGAACCTGACCGTGGCCGCGTACGCGGCCCATGTGACATCGTGCCGGCGCACCGGCTACGGCCGCCTGCTTGCCGCACTGCCGGCACTGCTCACCGGCGTCGCCTGCTGCCTTCCCCCATTCCTTCTCGTGCTGGGCAGCGGCACCGCGGCGGCGCTGCTGCCCATCGTGGTGCCGCTGCGCATGGTGTTCTATCCGCTGTCGCTGGTGCTCCTGGCCATCACCCTGGTGTGGGGCGCCCACCGGCTGGCTTCTCCGCGATGAGCAGCCCGTAACCGATGAGCCCGTCGGCCACGGCCTGCTTGGCGAGTGCGGTGTAGCGCAGCACGGCGTCGGTGTCCACGCCCGCCTGGGTGAGGCGGTCGGCGGCGGTCATGCGCAGCACGCAGAGTCTGGCCTCGATCTGGTCGATCATCCGCACGATCGCGTCGTCATGGGCCTCGGTGCGCACGGTCCGCAATCCGGCGCGGGCCAGGATCTCGGTGTACTCCCGCACCGAGCGAGCATCGGCGATGCAGGCCACCCAGGCGGCCATCGTTGTCAACCCGTCCGGCAGACCCGCTTCGGCCACGGTGACGTCGGTGATGCCCACCCGCCGCCGGGCCGCAGCACCCTGGCGAACTCCGCGGCGGCCGCGGCTTTGCCGGGGAAGGTGCAGAAGGCGCACTCGCACACCAGGGCGTCGAACGTGTTGCCGGGCAAGGGAAGCCGCTCGGCATCCCCGAGATGGAACCGAACCTTCCCGGAGAGCCCCGCCTTGTCCGCCGCGGCGCGTGCACGCTCCACTGTGGACTCACTGAGGTCGACGCCGTCGACGGTGACGCCGTACTCGACCGCCAGCGCGCATGCGGTCGCTCCAGGGCCGGCAGCGATATCGGCGACCCGATGCCCGCTCCGCCGGGACCGACGGCTGTGCCGAACGGATGCTGCACACCTGAACCCCCGGGTCTCCGGGCTCGAGCCGGTCGCATCCGTAGATCAGCAACATGTATCGCACAGCGTTCCTCCCACCAGGTCCCGGTTCCTCCCACCAGGTCCCGACGTCGTCGCCCCAAGGACGGCGGAACCGTCCCGGACTCGGCATCGTCGTGGAGATTCGTCGTAGCACCGATCCGCGCGGTACGCGAGTCACTCACCGGTCTCCACCGAGAACCCGCCGCGCGCCCACTCCGGGTAGCCGTCCTCCAGACGCGCCGCCTGATAACCGCGCCGCCGCAGTGTGCGCACCGCGTCATCGGCGTACACGCAATACGGACCGCGGCAGTAGGCCACCACTTCTCGGTCCTTGGGAACGCCACGGACCCGGCGCTGGAGCTCGTCGATCGGCAGCGACACCGCGCCGTCGATGTGCCCGGAACGGAACTCGGCGGCCGGCCGCACGTCGAGCACGACCACGTCGCCGCGGCGCAGCCGGTCGGCCAGCTCGTCGCGGGACACCGTGCGCAGCGAGGATCGGTCACCGAGGTAGGCCGCGGTGAGCCGGTCCAGTTCGGCGACATGCGCGGCGGCGACGTCGCGGACCGCCGCCCACAGGTCGAGCACCCGCTCGCCGGCCAGCGAGTAGTGGATTCGGTTGCCGTCGCGGCGGGTGCTGACCAGCCCGGCGCGCAGCATCTGCTGCAGGTGGTGCGAGGTGTTGGCCACGCTCTGCCCGATCTCCGTGGCGATCTCCTCCACCGAGCGCTCGCCCTGGGCCAGCAGGTCGACGATCTCGGCCCGCCTGCCGTTGCCGAGCGCCTTGGTGACCTGCGCGAACCCGTCGAACAGTGCGTCCTTCGCCAGCCGGTCGCTCATCGCCGCACCCCTTTCCTCCGCACCTATTATTCTATTCAAACAATCGCTTGACAAGCGACCGATGGTGAGCGGACTATTCAAACATTCACTTGAACAGGTCCGGCAGGGCCTCGGAAACAGAGAGGGGGTGGGTTGCGATGGCGACCGAGTCCGCGCACCTACCCGCAGTATCGGCACAGTCCGCGTTGCGCGCCGGGTCGGCGGTGATGAGCCTGGCCGGTATCGGCTTCATCGGTTACGCGGTGATCTTCTTCGTCCGCAACTTCACCGACTCGTTCCTTGAGCTGGGCATCGGATCCTCGGAGGTCAGCGTCGGCAAGACCCAGATCGAGGCGTTCTCCCCGTCGCTCTACCACTACATCAGTCACCTGCACATCGCGGTCAGCGGCTTCATCGCCGCGGCCGGCCTGGCCGTGGCGTGCCTGGCGTGGTTCGGGGTGCGCCGCGGCCAGATGTGGGCCTGGGTCACCGCCGTGGCCGTGCCGGTTCTCGCCCTGGCCGTCGCGCTGCCCGCGCACTACCCGTGGGGCTTCGACACCCTCGGGCACCTCGGGCTGATCTACCTCGACACGCTGATCTTCGTCGCCGGAGCCGCGCTGGCCTACTACGGCCTTGCCCGGTCCCGCAAAGAGAGTTGAATGCCTGTGATGGACGACGACACCGTGGTCGTTCCGCTGGTCGACGAGGGCCTGGGCAACTCCGCCTACCTCGTCGACCTCGGCGACGGCCGGGCGCTGGCCGTGGACGTCAGCCGCGACCTGCGCGAGGTACACCAGGTCGCGCGGCGGCGCGGGCTGAGGATCGCGTTCGCCGCGGACACGCACTTGCACGCCGATTTCCTCTCCGGCGCGCTCGACCTGGCCGCTACCGAGGACGCCCGCGTACTCGCCTCCGCGGCCGGTGCGCGCGAGTTCGTCCACACCGGACTGGCCGACGGGGACGAGGTCGACCTTGGCGGCCTTCGGCTGCGCACGCTGGCCACCCCCGGCCACACCCATGAGCACGTGTCGTTCCTGCTGCTGGACGGGGACCGTCCGCTCGGCGTGTTCACCGGCGGCTCGCTGATCGTCGGTGCCGCCGCCCGCACCGACCTCGTCTCCCCCGACCAGACCGAGCGGCTCGCCCGCGCGCAGTACGCCTCACTGCGGCGGCTCACCACCCTGCCGGACGAGGTCGCGGTGTGGCCCACGCATGGCGCCGGATCCTTCTGCTCGGCCCCGCCCGGCGCCGAACGCACCAGCAGCATCGGGCGGGAGAAAGCCACCAATCCGTTGCTGCGCACCGAATCCGAGGACGAGTTCGTCACCACGCTGCTCGACTCGCTCGGCAGCTACCCGACCTACTTCCAACGTCTCGCCGAGATCAACCGGCGTGGCCCCGCCCTGCTCGGCGGCGCACCACAACTGTCCACAATGGACGTGGTGGCGGTACGGGGACTGCTGGCGGGCGGGGCGTTGCCTATCGATGCGCGGCCGGCCGAAGCGTTCGCCGAGGCGCACATCCCGGGCGCGTTGTCGATCCCGCTACGGCCGGCGTTCGCCAGTTGGCTCGGCTGGCTGGTCTCCGACGAACGGCCGCTGATCATCGTCCGGGACAGCGACCAGGACCCGGGCGAGATCGCCTGGCAGGCAGCCAAGATCGGCTACGACAACCTGGCCGGGGAACTCGCCGGTGGCATGGCCGCGTGGACCGCCGCCGGCCTGGACACCGCGCACACCCGGCTCGTCCACGCCGACGACATCGGCGCCCGGCACGTGCTCGACGTCCGGCAGGACACGGAGTTCACCGCCGGACACCTGCCCGGCGCCACCCACATCGAGCTCGGCCACCTGCCCGCCAACACGGCCGACGTGCCGCGCGGGCCGACGTTGGTGATGTGCGGGCACGGCGAGCGCGCCACGACCGCGGCCAGCATCCTCGAACGGGCCGGGCACCGGGACCTGACGATCCTGCGCGGCGGCGTGGACGACTGGACGCGGGCGAGCGGCCGGCGCCTGGAGACGGGCGCGTGAGCGTCACGCCGCAACTGGGGCTGCGCGCCAACCTCCCCCAGTTCAGCCTGCTCGTGGCGGTCAACGCGCTGGTCGGCGGCGTGCTCGGGCAGGAACGCAACGTCCTGCCGTTGCTGGCCGAGCAGCAGTTCCGGCTCACCGCGTACACCGCCCTGCTGACATACGTACTCGCCTTCGGCATCACCAAGGCCGCCACCAACTACGTCGCAGGCACCCTGTCCGACCGGTACGGCCGCAAACCCGTACTGCTGGCCGGCTGGCTGATCGCAATCCCCGTCCCGCTGCTGCTGATCTGGGCCCCGAACTGGGGCTGGATCGTGGCCGCCAACGTGCTGCTCGGCATCAACCAGGGCCTGACCTGGTCCACCACGGTGATCATGAAGATCGACCTCGCCGGGCCGCACCGCCGCGGGCTGGCGATGGGGCTCAACGAAGCCGCGGGCTACTTCGCCGTCGCGGTCACCGCCGCGGCCACCGGCTACCTCGCCGCCCACTACGGCCTGCGCCCCGCGCCGTTCCTGCTCGGCGCCGCCTACGTCGTACTCGGCCTCGGCCTGACCACGATCTTCGTGCGCGAGACCCGGGACCACGCGCTGCTGGAGGCCGAGAGTCACACCGCCCGCGCCGACGGACGACACGACCACCTGCACGCCAAGCTGACCAACCGCGAGGTCTTGCGCCACACCAGCCTGCGCGAACCCGCACTGTCCGCCGCGAGCCAGGCCGGAATGGTCAACAACCTCAACGACGGCCTGGCCATGGGCCTGTTCCCGATCCTGTTCGTCGCCGCCGGGCTGTCCATCACCGACATGGGCATCCTCACCGCGCTCTACCCCGCGGTCTGGGGCCTCGGGCAGCTCGCCACCGGACCACTGTCCGACCGGTGGGGCCGCAAACACCTGATCACCGCCGGAATGCTCGTCCAGGCCGCCGCACTCGCCCTGATCGCCCTCGCCGACACGTTCACCACCTGGGCGGTGGCCGCGGTCCTGCTCGGTGCCGGCACCGCGATGGTCTACCCCACCCTGCTCGCCGTCATCGGCGACGTCGCCCACCCGGCCTGGCGGGCCCGCGCCGTCGGCGTCTACCGGCTCTGGCGCGACAGCGGATTCGCCGTCGGCGCCATCGTCTCCGGCGTCGTCGCCGACCTGTGGGGCCTGCGCGCCGCGGTCTGGGTGGTCGCCGCGATCACCGCCGCATCCGGGCTCGTCGTCGCCGCACGCATGTACGAAACCCACCCGCGACATCCGGCCGAGGACACGCCATGACCCGCCGGATCTACCCTGGGCCACAACGCCACCACACCCGTCGATCCGCACGTGGCCGAGGCGATGCTGCCGTACCC
>NZ_JBOHGC010000628.1:0-7697 GCF_050699995.1 Actinokineospora sp.
GATCGAGGTAGCGATAGCGACCCGAATCGCTCAAGATTCGTGAAGAATCAGAGCCCCATCGTGCGCCCGATGATCTCCTTCATCACCTCGGTCGTGCCGCCGTAGATCGTCTGGATCCGGGTGTCGAGGTACGCCTTCGAGATCGGGTACTCGCTCATGTAGCCGTAGCCGCCGTGCAGTTGCAGACACTGGTCGACGACCCGCTTCTGCAACTCGGTCGTCCACCACTTCGCCATGGCGGCATCGGAGACCGACAGGGTGCCGGCCGCGAGCTCCTCGATGCAGCGGTCGACGTAGACGCGGGCGATCTGGGCCTCGGTCGCCATCTCGGCGATCGCGAACCGGGAGTTCTGGAACGAGCCGACCGGCCGGCCGAAGGCGGTCCGCGACTTCACGTACTCCGTCGTCAGGTCCAGCACCCGCTCGCACGCGGCCGCGGCGACGACCGCGATCGCGAGACGCTCCTGCGGCAGCCGCTCCATCAGGTAGACGAAGCCCTGGCCCTCTTCGCCGAGCAGATTCGACGCGGGCAGGCGCACGTCGTCGAAGAACAGCTCGGCGGTGTCCTGGGCCTTGAGGCCCACCTTGTCGAGCACGCGGCCGCGGCGGAACCCGGGCTGGTCGGCCTCGACGATGATCAGCGAGGTGCCCTCGGCGCCCTTGGTCGGGTCGGTCTTGGCGACGACGATGATGACGTCGGCCTGGCCGCCGTTGGTGATGAACGTCTTCGCGCCGTTGACGACGTACTCGTCGCCGTCGCGCACGGCCTTGGTCTTGATGTTCTGCAGGTCCGAGCCGGTGCCCGGCTCGGTCATCGCGATGGCGCCGACCCACTCGCCGGAGGCCATCTTCGGCAGCCAGGCGTGCTTCTGCTCCTCGGTGCCGTACGCGAGGATGTAGTGCGCCACGATCCCGTTGTGCAGCAGGACGCCCCACCCGCTGTCGCCGGCCCGCGCCTGCTCCTCGACGAGCACGGTCTCGTGGGCGAACGTGCCGCCACCGCCGCCGTACTCCTCGGGGATGGACAGGCACAGCAGGCCCACCTCGCCCGCCTTGGTCCAGAGTTCGCGGTCGACCTGCTTGTTCTCCATCCAGCGTTCGACGTTGGGCGTCAGTTCCTTCTCGCAGAACGTGCGAGCGAGGTCGCGGAAGGCGTCCAGGTCTTCGTCCATCCACGGCGAGCGCTGCGTGGGAGCCATGGCTCCGACCTCCAGGGTAAGAGAAACAATCCAGCTTGCATGTAAGTTACGATCTGAAGGTACATGCACATTCGACTGCCCGTAAAGTGCCTCCGACCGCCCGAGGAGGAGATGTGGTGTCGACCACACGCACCCACCGCACGCAGCAGGAACGCCGCGAGCAGACCCGCGAGGCCCTGCTGGACGCGACGATCACCTGCCTGGTGGAACTGGGGTATGCCCGGACCACGGTGCAGGAGATCTGCGCGCGGGCCGGGGTGTCCAGAGGGGCGCAGCAACACCACTTCACCACCAAGGCCGAGCTGATGACGGCGGCGTTGGAGCACCTGTTCGACCGGTTGATCGCCGAGGTCGTGGCGGGCGCGGCCGGGCTGGCGCCGGGACGCGAACGGCTGATCAAGGGCATCGACATGCTGTGGGCGGCATACTCGGGCACGCTCTCGACCGCGGCGGTGGAACTGTGGGTCGCCGCGCGGACGGACCCTGAACTGCGCGATGCCCTCCTACCGGTCGACCGGGCGCTGGGTCACGCGACGCTCCAAGCCCTGCGAGCGGCAGCGGAAAGCGAGTCGCCGGAATCCGCCGGACAGGCGGAGACGATGCTGCTGCTGACCATCAACCTGGTTCGCGGGTTGGCGCTGGACGCGATGATCGGCGGCGATCCGGGGCGGCGGGCCCGGTTGTTGGAGGAGTGGAAAGCCGCTGCCCTGCAGCGGTATTTGGGCGAATAGCCGCCGCGCGTCTTTTTCGGCGCGGCTGACCGCGGGCGGCAAAGCAAGATCATGCGTCCCCCGCCACCGTTGTCCACCCGAAGGTGTTCCAACGTTTGCGCGCGAGTCGATCTCCCAGCACGCTCGGTCGAAATGCCGTATGACCAGGTCGGGAGTGATCAATGCTGATCCGGACGCTCGGCACCTTCGTCGCGGTGATCCTTCTCGCCTTCGCCGTCCCGGCTGAGGCCGCTCCCCCTCGCCAGTTGCTCGAGGACGTCGGCAGCAGCTACCCGCGGGTGATCCGGCTCGAACACGGGCCCGGCGCCGGGCGGATCATCACGAGCATCGGCAGCATGATCGACGGCAAGAGCGTGGGCCTCATCCACGAGAGCACCGATCGCGGCCGGAGTTTCCACCGGGTGGCGGTGATCTCCGACCCGGACCTGGCGACTTCCCGCGGCATGTGTTGCGCGACCCTCTACGAACTTCCGCGTCAGGTCGGCGACATGCCCGCCGGGACCCTGTTGTGGGCGACGACCGCGGGACTGGACGCCGGACCGGACCGCCGGGTGCGTCAGCGGGTGTGGCGCAGCGCCGACATCGGCCGCACGTGGACGTTCCTGTCCGACATCGCCATCGCGCCGAACGCGCAGCCAGGGCGGGAGCCGGAGTTGTCCGTCGCCGCCGACGGCTCGCTGGTCGCCTTCTACTCCGACGAGTCGGACACCGCCCACCACGACCAGAAGCTGGTGCGGGTGCGGTCGACCGACGGCAAGACCTGGGGCGAGCCGGTCGACACCGTGAAGCACCAGCGGCACGGGGTTCGGCCGGGGATGATCGGGGTGCGGGCGCTGCCGGGCGGCACCTACTTCATGGTCTACGAGGTCTGCAACATCGACTTGCTCCGCAACTGCGGCATCTACTTCCGCACCTCGACCGACGGCTGGGACTGGGGTGACCCGATCGACCTGGGCACCCAGGTCATCACCGAGGCGGGCCGGTACCCCCGACACACCCCGACCGTCGCGTGGAGTCCCAACACCGGGTCCGATGGGGCGATCCTGCTGATCAGCGAGATGCTCGTCGAGGCCGACGGCAGCCTGGCCCCGGGCAACGGCGCGACGATCCTGGTCAACGACCCGGAAGCGGACGACCCGTGGGAGGAGTTCCCCGCGCCGATCCAGGTCACCGGTGTGAACAACGAGGGCTGCCGCAATTTCAGCCCGAGTCTGCTGCCGAGCCGCGACGGCCGTACCGTGCTGGAACTGGCCACCGACCTCGACAACGGCGTGTGCAAGACGTTCGTGGCCACGGGGCCGATCCCGATCGACTGAGAGCCGTTCCGACCCGGCCCTCGCTCGGGTCGGAACGGTCTTCACGTGCGCCCCCAGGGGCCTCACGACCTTGGTAGCAACGGCCGACCCGGCCCTCGCTCGGGTCGGCCGCTGCTCACATAAGGAAGAGGGCCGCCGAGTGAAATAATGACGTTCGCTTTTGCGAACACTTTGTCAGAAGGTGCTTAATCCGCACGTTGCCACAGGTCATCGGCGTTGTAGTGGTCCGCGATCTCGCCCGCGCTGATGCGGTCCGCCTCCCGCCAGGGGCCGACGGCGTCGAGGTCGTCGATGGGGACCCAGCGCGTGTCGTCGTAGACGGCGAAGTTGGGGCGCGGGTCGCCCAGATCCAGGTCGAGGGTCGACTCGCTGGGCAGCTGACACCGCCAGACGCGCAGCAGGGCCGAGTCGTAGTCGAGGTCGTCGGTAGGCCACGCGGTGAGGGCGCGGTCGCTGAGGATCCGGTCGACGCAGCGCAGCGAGATACCGAACTCGGTGGTGAACCGGCGCTGCAGCGCGCTCGACTCGTCCTCCCCCGGCGCGACCTCCGCGCCGGGCAACTCCCAGTACCCCGCGACGGACCCCGGCGAGCAGCGGCGGGCGACGAACAACCGGAACTCACGCACGATCGCCACGCCCACCACGACGGCATCCATCCCACGAGTGCACCTGTCGCCCGCGGCCGGGTCGAGCGGTGCCCAGGTAGTCCGCCGGGCACGATGTCCTGCCCGAAAGTGCTGGTCTGTCAAGGATTGACACGGACCGGAGTCAATCCCACCCCCAGCTAGACCATCCAGGTGACTGCCATGCCGGCGACCAGGCGACATGCCTGTGTTTGCCCCCACTGCTGCGAGATGATCCGAAGGTGTCCGGTGGCTCGGCGGGAGCGCGGCGGATCTCAGCCGCGTACCTCTTGCTCACGCTCGCACTCCTCGGGGTAGCCGGGTGGTGCCTGCTGGCCCGCGCGCTCGCGCCCAGCGACGGGGCGAGGGTGAACGCGGGCGACTCCGCTGTCGTCGTCGAGGCGGGCGCGGTGCTGGTCACCGCCGCCGAGCCTGGTTCCGCGCTGCGGGTGGGCGACCAGATCCTCGCCATCGACCACGTCCTGCTCACCGGGCAGACCCCCGACGGCGCCGCGGTCCTGCCGGGCGACTCGCTGACCTACCAACTCGTGCGCGGCGGCGAGGTCATCGAGGTCGACGTCCACACCGGCCCGTTCCCGCTGTTCCAGAGCCTGCTCGACGGCTGGCCGACCGTGCTGGTGGTCGCCATTCTCGCCGTCATCTCGCTGACCATCTACCTGGTGCGTCCGGGCGAGGCCGCGGCGCGCGCGGCGCTCGTGGCCGCGGGCCTGGCCGCGGTGACCACGGCGGGCGCGACGTTCTTTCCGTTGCAGGCCTTGGATCTCGTGGCGGGTGACCAGTTCTGGCGGTGGTTCATCGGCGAGGCGGCGTTCGTCCTGCTGTGGTCGGCGATGCTGCACTTCGCGCTGGCGTTCCCCGCGGTCACCGCGAAACGGTTCCGCCTCTGGGTGACGTTGGGCTACACGGCCGGTCCGCTTCTTTACGGCGCCGCGTGCGCGGTCACGATGGCCGCGACCGACTCCGGTCTCGCCCGCCTGGCCGTCCTCGGCTCACCCGCGCTGCCCGCGCTCTTCGTCTTCCCGCTGCTGATCTTCGCGGTGCTCGCCCGGCAGTACCTGCGGTCGGCGGACCGGACCTCGCGGCGCAGGCTGCGCTGGCTCGCGGCGGCGCTGGGTTTCGGCGCGGTCTGCTACCTGGCGGTGTGGGCGCTGCCGATCCTCGTCACCGGGAGCCCGCTGCTTCCGGAGCGGTTCCACACGCTGGCTTTCCTGCCGGTGCCGATCGCGGTCGCGCTGGCCGTGCTGCGACACCGCGCGCTCGACATCGAGGTCGTGCTGAGCCGGTCGCTGGTCTACGGCGCGCTCAGCGCCGGGGTCATCGGCATCTATGTCGCGGTGGTCGCGGGTCTGTCGCTGCTCTTCCCGCCGCTGACCCAGGCCTGGCAGCAGGGGTTGGCGGCCGCGACGGTGGCGGTGCTCATCCAGCCGCTGCGCACCGGGCTGCAAGGTCTGGTCAACAAACGGCTCTTCGGCTACACCGACGATCCCTATCGGGTCGTGTCGCGGCTGGCGTCGCGGCTGGCCGACACGCACACGCCGGGCGCCGCGCTGCCGCGGATCGTCGAGTCGCTGGCGATGGCGCTGCGGCTGCCCTACGTGGCGATCGAGATCCAGGACAAGGGGCGCACCGACGTCGCCGCGGTGACGGGCACGCCATCGGCCGACCGGCACGAGCTGACCCTGACCTACCAAGGCGAGCGCGTCGGCACGCTGGTCATCGGCGGCCGGTCCGTGCTGCGCTCACGCGACCGGATCGCGCTGGCCGACGTCGCCCGGCACGCGGGCACCGCCGTGTACACCGCCCGGCTGACCCAGGATCTGCGGCGCAGCCGCGACCGCCTGGTCCAGGCCCGCGAGGAGGAACGGCGCCGCATCCTGCACGAGTTGCACGACGGCGTGGGCCCCACACTCGCGGCAATCGCCCTGGGGCTCGACGCGAGCCGCCGCGGCGTCGACCCGGACTCGGCGGCGGGTGTGCTGCTCGGCCGGATGCGCGACGAGCTGCAGGACGCGATCGCCGAGATCCGCAGGCTCGCGGCCGGGCTGCGGCCGCCGGTGCTCGACCAGATCGGGCTGGTGCCCGCGCTGCGCGAGTACGCGGGCACACTCGCCAGCCGCACGGCGAAACTCGACGGGACCGACGAGGGCGTCACGATCATGCTCGAAGTGCCGACAGTCATGCCAAGGCTGCCTTCGTCAATCGACGTCGCGGCGTACCGCATCGTCTGCGAGGCGCTGACGAACGTCACCCGACACGCGTACGCCCGGTCGTGCGCGGTGCGGCTGTGGGTCGACGATGATCTCCACATCGAGGTCGTCGACGACGGGATCGGCCTGCCCGGACACACCTTCGGCGGTGTGGGGCTGGCATCGATGCGCGAGCGCGCGGCCGAACTGGGCGGCGACTGCCTTGTCGCCGCCGAAGCCGAGGGCGGGACGCGCGTGCTGGCGACGCTGCCACTGCCGAAGGAGGTCGCCACCGCATGAGTGACGCGCGCCCGAGGGTGCTGGTCGTCGACGATCATCCGCTGTTCCGGTTCGGGCTGTGCGCGGTGCTGGCCGCCGAGCCGAGCGTCGAGTTGGTCGGCGAGGCCGCCACCGGCGCCGAGGCGATCGCCACCGCGCGCGAGCTGACCCCCGACGTCGTCGTCATGGACGTCCACCTGCCCGACATGACCGGGATCGACGCGGCGCGCGCCATCGTCGGCGAGCGGGTCGACACCGGTGTGCTGGTGCTGACCATGTTCAACGACAGCGAATCCGTGTTCGCCGCGATGCGCGCGGGGGCCCGCGGCTACCTGCTCAAGGGGTCCGGTCAGGACGAGATCGTGCGCGCGGTGCACGCCGTCGGCCGGGGTGAGGCGATCTTCGGACCGGACATCGCGACCCGGGTCCTCGGCTTCTTCAACGCGGGCCCCGAACTCGCCGGCCCGGTGTTCCCGGAGCTGACCGCGCGCGAGCGGGAGGTGCTGGCGCTGATCGCCAACGGGGTCAGCAACCCGGGCATCGCGAGCAAGCTGTCGCTGAGCCCGAAGACCGTGCGCAACCACGTGTCGAGCATCTTCACCAAGTTGCACGTCGCCGACCGCGCGCAGGCCATCGTCCGCGCGCGCAAAGCGGGTCTCGGGGATGGTGAATAACGCCCTGTCGGGCAACTTCGGGACACCGGTCCCATGCGCTCGGGACGCCCGTTCGGGCACCGTGGACAGTCCGGGAGTGCTCTGAGGCGAAGGTGGGGTTGCCATGTTGGACCAAAGTCGGACGCCGGTCATCGTGCGGGCCACGGATCCGATTCTGCAGAACGGTGTCCACATGGCGTTGCGGACCCGACCCGAAGTCTGGCTGGTCGACGAGGACGACGCCTCACCGGAAACGGTCGCCCTGGTGGTGACCGACCGGTTCGACGACCGGGCCAACCACCTGCTCAAGACGTTGCAGGTCAGGGGTTTCGCCCGGGTCGTGCTGGTCGCGGGGGAACTCGAGGACAGCGAGATCCTCACCGCCGTGGAGGGCGGGGTGTGTGCCGTCGCGCGAAGAGTCGACACCACCCCGGACGTGCTGGTGCGCCTGGTGAAGGCGGCGTCCGCGGGTGAGGGCGCGCTGCCGCCGGACCTGCTGGGGCGGCTGCTGAACCGGGTGTCCCGGTTGCAGCGCCACGTGTTGGAGCCCCGCGGTCTACACCTGGCCGGAATCACCAACCGGGAGACCGAAGTCCTCCGCCTGGTCGCCTCCGGTCTGTCCACAAAGGAGATCGCAGACAAGCTGTGCTACTCGCAGCGGACGGTCAAGTCGATCCTGCACGACGTGA
>NZ_JBOHGC010000629.1:0-3245 GCF_050699995.1 Actinokineospora sp.
GACCGGGCCCCAGCGCCCGGTCCGCGCCACGCCCGCACTCCACAAAGGACCAATCATGCAGTCGCTCTGGCGCCGGACACTCGCCTCCGGCCTCCTCGCCGCGCTCGCGCTGGGCTTCGCGCCCGCGACCGCGCGGGCCGCCCAGGACAAGGGCCCGGCCACCTTCGGTGTGCGGCCCGCGACCGCCCAGGCGCCGGACAACCGCCCGAACTTCAGCTACAGCGCCACACCCGGCGCCGTGGTCAGGGACCACCTCGCGGTCGCGAACATCTCCGACGCCCCGCTGAGCCTCAAGGTCTACGCGAGCGACGCGTTCAACACCCCCGACGGCGGGTTCGACCTGCTCGACGCGGGCCGCGCGCCGGTGGACGTCGGGGCGTGGGCCAAGGTGGACGCGGGCGCCATGGACGGAACCACAGTGGTTCCCGGCCGCACCACCAGGATCGTGCCGTTCACCGTGACCATCCCGGCGAACGCCACGCCCGGCGACCACGCGGGCGGCATCGTCGCCTCGCTGGTCACCGAGGCCACCGGGTCCGACGGGCAGCGCGTCGCCGTCGAGCAGCGCGTGGGCGCCCGCATCTACCTGCGCATCTCCGGCGATCTCGTGCCGAAGCTGACCATCGAGGACGTCGCCGGATCCTACGACGGGTCGTTCTTCGGCACCGGCTCGACCCGGATCAGCTACGTCGTGCGCAACAGCGGCAACGTGCGGCTGGGCGGCAGGCAGAAGGTGACCGTGGAGACGCCCTGGGGTTCGGGCACGGCCGCGCCGAACCTGCCCGACCTGCCCGAACTGCTGCCCGGCAACAGCTTCCAGGTGACCGCCACCGTCTCGGGTGTGCTCCCGGCGGGCTGGCTGAGCGGCCTGGTGCACATCGACCCGGTGGCCTCGCCCGGACCGCAGCCGCAGGCCGACGCCGTCGACGCGAGTGTGACCGTCGCCGCCGTGCCGTGGCTGCTGGTCGTGGTCCTCGCGCTCGTGCTGGCTCTCAGCCTGTTGCTGCTGTGGCGCAAGCGAAAGCGTCGCTCGGTCGAGCCGAGCCCGGTGCCGGAGGTGGCTCATGCGGTGGCGTGACGGGATCGCACTCGCGTTGGCCCTCTTCATCGCGGTGTCGATGGCGCCCGTGGCGGCCGCGCAACCGCTGGGCGGGCTGGTGATCACCCCGGGGGAGAGCGTCGACGCCGTGCCGGTGCGGCTGCGCACCGAGGGCGGCTGCCCGGTGGCGGCCACCGGCTATCTCGCCACGATGCGCGGGCACGGCCTGGCCGACGCCGTCGTCGTGTCGACGTCGGATGTGGGGATGTCGCACACCGAGGGCTTCGAGGTGCACCTCGCATACACCTTGAAGGACTTCGCCGCCGACAACAAGACCGAGCTCCGCGGCCGGTACGACATCACGCTGCGCTGCGTCGACATGTTCACCCAGCAGAGCTTCGGCGATTTCGGCGGCTCCCTCGAGTTCGCCGAACCCGGCCGGTACACCGCGATCGGCAAGGCCAAGGGACCCGCGCGGCAGACCGCGCCCGCGATCCCGCCCGACTTCACCGGCCCACCCGCCGACACCGCCCAAGCAGGCCCGCCCGCCTCAACCCAGCCTGCCCCGCCCGCGGCGGGACTCGCCCCTGAGGCGGCCCGCGGCCAGGCGGCGCCGGATGACGGGACCCGGCCCTTCCTTTACCTCGCCCTCGGCATCGTCGCCCTCGTCCTCGTGGCCGCGGCGTCCCACCTATGGAGGAAAGTTCATGCGTAAGCGCCAACTGATCGCCGCGGCCGCGGCCGCGCTCACCGTCGCGGGGATCGCGGTGGTCCTCACCGCGGGCAGCAGCCAGGCCGAACCGCCGGTGGGCACCCTTGGGACCCTCACGGTGAGCAAGGCGAAGGGGCTCGACACCGACGCCCCGGGCTACCTGACCTCGGCGGGCTGCTCGGCCGACGCCGACGGTTACGACCTGAAGATCCACGGGCCCGGCAAGTTCGCCGACGGCCTCGTCGCCACCACGGTGACCGACGTCGGCTTCAGCACCGGCGGCGGGTTCCCGGTCACCCAGACGCTGACCTTCAAGGACGTCGCGGTCGACAACAGCACCACGATCCAGGCGGGCGCCTACACCGCGGTCGTGAGCTGCCTCGACATGTTCTCCGCCGAGGTCAAGGGCACCTTCACCAGCAACATCTACTTCACCGACGCCACGCACTGGCAGGTCACGGACCCGGCGGCGCCCACCACCACCACCACCGTGCCGACGACCACCACGACGGCGCCGACGACGACCACAACCACAGTCGAGCCCACGACCACGACGACCGAGCCGACTACCACCACTGTCGAGCCCACGACGACGACCGAGCCGACCACCACTGAGCCGACCACCACGACGACTGAGCCGACCACCACGACCACCGAGCCGACCACCACGACGGTCGAGCCCACCACGACCACGGTGGAACCCACGACCACCACAACCGAGCCGACCACGACGACCGTCGAGCCCACCACGACCACCACCACCACCACCACCACGGTCGCGCCCACGTCCACAGTCGACCCGACGACCACGACGACCACCCCCGCCGGTCCAGCCGACTTGGGCAAGCTCACGGTCGACAAGGCAGCTGGCCTCGACGTGGACGCCCCCATCTACACCACGTCCGGCCCCTGCTCCGCGGACTCCGACGGCGCGACCATGTTCATCTCCGGGCCCGCGGGCTTCGAAGGCGGCCTGCTGAGCAACGTGTGGAGCTCCACCGAGTTCTCCACGGCGGCCGCGTTCTCGGTGAAGCAGTCGAACACCTTCAAGGACATCGCGGTCGACAACAACACGACGATCGTGCCGGGCACCTACACCGTGGAGGTCTTCTGCGTCATCGGCTTCGAGGCCAAGGACGTCGGCTTCTTCAGCGTCCAGCTGGAGTTCACCAGCGCGGCCGCCTGGAAGATCAAGACGGACCCGACCACCACGACCACCACCCCGACCACCACCGCGCCGACCACGACCACCACCGGCACGGCGACGACCTCGGAGACGACGGTCGGCGAGTCCACTACGACGACGACCACCGACCCGGCGCCGCAGGGCACCTCGGGGACGACCGGCTCCGGTGAGCTGGCGAGCACCGGCGCGTCGATCGGGTTCGCGCTGCTCGCCGGGACGGCACTCATCGGCTTCGGTGTCATCGCCGTGCTCGCCGCCCGCCGTCGCCGGGGCGCCAAGCCGACCGAGAGCTGACGCCTGCCGCGTGG
>NZ_JBOHGC010000630.1:0-15156 GCF_050699995.1 Actinokineospora sp.
GGGCGGGCTCTTCAACCGGCGGCGCGGGTTCCTCGACCGGCGGTGCCGGTTCCTCAACGGGCGGGGCGGGCTCTTCAACCGGCGGCGCGGGTTCCTCGATCGGCGGTGCGGGCTCCTCCGGCGGAGCCTCGTCCTTCACGCACTCGCCCTCGATCAACTCGTCGAGTGCCTTGGCGGCACCCTCGGCCTCGGTGCCCAGGGCAGCGGCATTGGGCTCGGCCGTCGTCACCACCGCGATCGCACTGTACAAATGGGACAGTAGCTTCGCGGTCGCCTCGTGACAGGGACTCAGTTCCACACCTTCACCCGGCGGCACGTCGGGCAGGCACTTGTCGGTCTGCAGCGTGGTCACGAGAGTCCGGAACGACGTGACGAGTTCTCGAGTCGTCGCGAGATCCGGCGTCTCGGCCTGCGCCTCTTCACTCAGCGAAGCCAGATTGGCCTTCAAGCTGTCGAGCGATTCACTGCATTTCATGGGCGGTTCAGCGGCGGCCGACGGCACGCCGAGGCCCACCAGACCGGTGGCAGCGGCGGCCAAACCAATGGCCAATTTCCTGAACATTCGGCTCACTTCCCCTGTGACGAGTTGAAGATCCGAAGTGCGTTCAGTCGTACGACTCAGTCGTTGCCCGGGCTAGCCGATCGTAGGCACAGCTCCGATGGTTCCTCTTGCCGGGAACCGACATTCACCTTTTCGTGAAAACGCCAGGTTGCCGCCGCGACGCCCGCCACGAGCAGTCCGCCGACCCCGGCGACGGCGAATCCCCAAGCGGGTGAACCATGATCGACAACGAACCCAACCAGGGGAGTTCCGGCCGCGGCGCCGAGGGTGAAAGCGGAACTCTGCAGCCCCGTCGCGACACCTCGCATCGACGCCGGAGCAAGGCTGCTCACCTTCTCGTTCGTGGCGGCCAGCGTCGGCGCGCACAGCGCGGTCGCGGGAATGAGCGCGAGCGCCAGGAGCAGCCAGTGCTGGCCGGACGCGATGCCGACCGGCAGGATGAGCAGGCTCATCAGTCCCATGAGGACAGACTGCTGGAACGGCCGCCGCAGCGTGCCGTAGACGATGCCGCCGACGGCCGAGGACACGCAGGTGATCGCGATGACCAGGCCGGTCCACTCGAGTTGGCCCGTCTCGCGCAGCGCGGCGACCACGGCGACGTCGATACCGGCGAGCACGAAGATCGAGCCCGCGCCGACGGCGAGCACGCCGAGCAGGCGTGGGGTCAGCCATTCCCGGCGCGGCAGGCGCCGTCCGCCCGCGACCTCCTCGTGGTCGGCCCGCACCTTCGGGTTGATCACGAACAGCAGCGTGCCGCTGAGGAACACCGCGACCGCCATCGCCGTGAGCGTCCACGAGGTCGACATCCCCGTCGACAGGGCGACGGCCGCCGCGGGGCCGATCATGAACGTCAGCTCGGTGGAGACCGAGTCGAGCGAGTACGCCGTGCGCCGCAGGTCCTCGGCCACGACCGCGGCGATCGCCTGGCGGCCGATGGACATCGCGGGGATCACCAGGAACCCGCCGAAGAACGCCAGGACCAGCAGAATCTCGTAGTTCATGAACCGCGCCGACGCCCAGAACGCCGTCTCGCCGACGGTGACGATCATCAGCAGCCTGCGCAGGCCGTAGCGGTCGACCACCCGGCCCATGATCGGCGACCCGAGCGCGATCCCGACGGTCGCCGAAGCGCCGACGAGACCGGCTTGGCCGTAGCCCAGGTCCATGCCGACGGCGACATGCAGCATCAGCACGATCGCCGCGGCCGAGACCGGGATCCGTGCGAAGAGCATGACGATCATGAGCGTGCGCACACCGGGGAGGCCGAGCGTCCGGCGGTACTGCTGCATGGGGTCATCCGACCTCTTTCGGTTGCTCCCGGCAACCGAATTACGGCCGTGGCTCAGGTGAGGGCGAGCGCGGCTTTCAGGGTGGTCGCCGCTTCCGCTGTCGCTTCCTTGAACCTGGTCCCCACGCTGATGAAGGTGGCGTAGCCGTGGATCAGGTCCGGGTGCCGCCGGGCGATCGTCGGAACGCCGGACGCCTTCAGCTTCTCCGCGTACGCCTCGCCCTCGTCGCGCAGCGGGTCGAAGCCCGCCGTGGCGACGTAGGCCGGGGGCATGTTCGTGAGGTCCTCGGCGAGCAGGACGGAGAACCGAGGGTCCGACCGCTCGGCGAGGTCCGGGCAGTAGTGGTCGCTGAACCAGTCCATGTCGTCGCTCGTCAGGAAGAAGCCCTCGGCGAACAGCTCGCGCGACTCGCGGCGGACCGAGGCGTCCACGGCCGGGTAGAACAGCAACTGGAAGACCGGCTTGGGGCCGCCCGCCTGGACTGCCTGATGCGCCGTGACCGCGGCCAGGTTGCCACCCGCGCTGTCGCCGCCGACCGCGATCCGCTCGGGGTCGATGCCCAGCTCGGCGGCGTTCTTCACGGCCCAGTGGAAGGCGGCCAGGGCATCGTCCGCGGCGGCGGGGAAGCGGTGCTCCGGGGCCAGGCGGTAGTCGACCGAGAGGACCTTCACGCCCGCCTCGATGGCGAGGAAGCGGCAGAGATTGTCGTGGGAGTCGAGGGAGCCGACGACCCAGCCGCCACCGTGATAGAAGACCAGCAGCGGAACGTCGTCGCCGAGGCCGTCCGGGGTGTAGAAGCGGGCCGGGATGTCGTTCTCGATGGTGAGACCGCGCACACTGACCGGCTCGATCGGGGGGCCGGTGATGAGTGCCTTCGAGGCGGCGAGCCGCTCGCGTGCCTGCACCGGTGTGCCGTCGGCGAGCTTGAATCCGGCGAGTTTCTCCAGGACCAGCAGGAGCTGCGCGTCCAGCGCCAATTCCTGGCCGTCAATGCGAATCGGGGCGCCGACGATGGCCCTTCGCAGCGCCTTCGGCAGGGCGTAGGTCGCCCGGACGGTCGCCGCCTGGACACGCAGGGGGATCTTGCTCATCAACTTTGACATCAAGCCTCCTCGACTCGAAGCTGGACGTTACCCGTCGGTAGGCCGCTGGTCACCCATCCGTCGGGTGGAAGGATGGAGAGCGTGACGGTCTCGGTGGTCGGTATCGGTGGGTCGCTGCGCGCGGACTCCCAGTCGGAGCGCGCCCTGCGGGTCGCGCTGGCCGGGGCGGCGGAGGCGGGGGCGAAGACGACGATCCTGTCCGGGGCCGATCTGGTGCTCCCGTTCTACGACCCGGCGGTCCCCGAGCGCTCCGCGGCGGCCATGCGCCTGGTCGAGGAACTGCGTGAGGCCGACGGGGTCGTGCTGGTCTCGCCCGGTTACCACGGGACGGTGTCCGGACTGGTCAAGAACGCCCTGGACTACGTCGAAGACCTCCGCGAGGACGAGCGCCCCTACCTGCATGGGCGGGCCGTGGGCTGCGTGGCCACCGCGTCCGGCTGGCAGGCGTCGGTGACCACGCTGACCGCCCTGCGCTCGGTCGTGCATTCGCTGCGCGGCTGGCCGACACCCCTGGGCGTGGCCGTGAACTCGGCCGAGGTGCTGTTCGACGGCTCCGGCGAGTGCGGCGACCCGCAGGTCTCGACGAACCTGCGGACCATCGGCCTGCAGGTCGTCGAATTCGCCCTAGCGCACTCCTAGCCGACCATCACCGCAGCTTCAGCGCCTTCAGCGCGAAGTACACCTCGATCAGCGACTGCTTGATCGTCTCGGCCACCACCAGCGAGCCGTGGCCCGCGTCGTAGCGGTAGACCTCGTACGGGACCTCGCGCTCGGCCAGCCGGTCGAGGTAGTTGTCGATCTGCCGGATCGGGCAGCGCGGGTCGTTCTCGCCCGCCACCACCAGCACCGGCACCCGCACCTGGTCGACGTAGGTGATCGGGGAGCACTCGACGTAGCGGTCGTGCAGTTCCTCCGGTGAACCGCCGAACAGGGCGCGGTCGAACGCGCGCAGCGGCTCCATCTCGTCCTCGTAGGCGGCCAGGTAGTCGGCCACCGGCACGCCCGCGACCCCCGCGGCCCACAGGTCGGGCTGGGTGCCGAGCGCGAGCAGGCTCAGGTAGCCGCCCCACGACGCGCCGTTCACCACGCAGCGCGCGGGGTCGGCGAGACCGGACTCGACCGCCCAGGCGTGCACGGCGGCGACGTCGGCCAGCTCGGTCAGGCCGGGCCTGCCCTCGATCGCGTCCCGCCACGCGGAGCCGTAGCCGGTGGAGCCGCGGTAGTTGACGTGCACGACGGCGAACCCGGCGTCGAGCCAGAGGGCGCGGTAGGCGGAGAAGCGGTCCTCGTCGGCCGCGTGCGGGCCGCCGTGGAGGCTGAACACCGTGGGCAGCGGGCCGTCCGGGGCGTTCTGCGGGCGGGAGACCAGCGCGTGGACGCGGCCGTTCTCGGTCTCCACGAACACGTCGTCGAGCTTCACCGAGTGCGGCGCGGTGTCGCCGGGCGCGGCGAGCAGGACGCGCTCGGTGCCGTCGGTGAACAGGGCGCGCACGACCGTCGGCTCGGCGGCGCTCGACCAGGAGTACTCGACCGTGCCGTCCGGGCGCGGGCTCGCGGAGCCGATCGTGCCCTTCGGCGTGTCCAAAGTAGACAGCTCGCCGGTCGCGATGTCGTAGCGGTGCAGCGAATCCCGAGCCTCGTGGGTGTGCGCGACCAGGAGAGCGGTGCCGTCGGTGAACCAGGCGGCGGTGACCTCGCCGGGCAGGTCGATGGTGAGTTCCTGCTCGGTGTCGGCCTCGACGTCCCAGATCAGCAGCTCCTCGCGGCCCCGGCGCTCATGGGAGACCAGCAGCCGCGGGTCGCCCGCGACCGGGCAGAACGCGATGCCGTCGAGCCCCTTGCCCTTGCCGTCCCACTTCTCCGCGACCGTCGACCCGTCGGCCACCGACAGCACCCGCAGCGCCGGGTGCCGGTTGTCGCCGTGCTCGGAGTGCGCGATCGCGACCAGCCGCTCGTCATACGACAGCGCCGAGACACCGCCGTCGTGCTCGTCGCGGTAGATCACCGCGGCGTCGGCGCCGCCGCGTGCGAGGAAGATCGTCGTGCCGTCGTCGTCCGCGACGCCCACCACGGCGACCTCGCGGCCGATCTCGACCCCCGCCGGGTAGCCGTCCTTGGTCCCGGCGACCGCGGGGACGGGCTTGCCGTCGCTCGGAAGGCCGGCGAACGGCTCCCGCACCCAGCCGCCGAACTCGTCGCCGTCGGTGTCGGCGAACCACCAGATGTGCTCGCCGTCCGGGGCCACCTCGGCGTGCAGCGTGCCGTTGGGGCGGTCGGTGACCTGGCGGTGGGTGTCGGTGACCCGGTCCCAGGCGTAGACCTCCCAGACGCCGCTCACGTTGGAGACATACACGTTGCGGTCGGGCGCGTCCCTGGCCCAGCTCGGCAGCGAGAGCCGCGCGGCGTGGAACCGCGCCCGCCAGCGCTCCTCGGCTTCGTCATCGGCGAACAGGCGGTCGGGGACCTCGGCGACAGGATGGTTGGTCACAGGGCCAATCCTGCCAGGCGGGTAGCCTTGACGTCGTCCGCTCGGCGGAGGAGGCCGCGATGTCAGATCCCTGGCAGGGCCATTTCGCGCCGCAACAGGCGTTCTTCGCCCCGCACGCGCCGGAGCCGCCGGGCAAGAAGCCGGTCAAGCTCTGGGCTTTCCTGTCGGTGCTGGTCGTGGCGGTGCTCGCGGCCGTGACCTGGTTGGTCGTCGAGACCACCCGCACCCCCGAACGCCCGGCCACGTCGGCGGCCGACCTGGACCGCACCACCAAGACGGTGACGGCGGAGGACGGCCGCAGCGCCGTGACGATCCCGGCCAAGTGGGCCGAGCTGCCCGAGGAATTCCGGGTCCCCGGCAGCGTCCTCGCCTTCGGGCAGGTCTTCCAGGAGCGCTACCTCATGGTGGTCAGCGACGACAAGTCCGACTTCACCGACTTCGCCGACTACGAGGAAACCGCCGAGATCGCGCTGACCTCACTGTCCGGAGCGGTCGTCGGGCAGCCGGTCGACACCACCCTCGGTGGTCTGCCCGCGGTGCAGTACGAGGTCAACGGCATGTTCGACGACATGGCCGTCGTGTACTGGTGCACCGTGGTCGAAGGCGAACGCGCCTACCACCAGATCCTCACCTGGACCCTCGCCGACCGCCGCGCCGCGAGTGAACCGTCGCTGCGAGAAGTCGTGAATACCTTCCGCGAGAAGTAGTTCACGGCCGCCGTTGGGCTTATGTTGGATCGGTGACCTGGAAACTGGAAGTGAACGCGGGGGCGTGCATGGCCTCCGGTCTGTGCGCGGGCATCGCCCCTGACCACTTCACCCTCGAGGGCGTCAGCGCCGTCGCGAACACCCCCGAGGTCGAACCCGACGACGACGTCCTCGAAGCGGCCGAATCGTGCCCCGCGATGGCCATCTCGGTGACCGAGAACGGCCGCGATCTACTGGCCTGAATTGTCGTACCCCCCGGGTAGTTTTCCTTGGTAGGCAAGGGAAACGAGGGGAGCCACGATGATCAGCACGACATCGTTCGCGGAGTACGCCACGGGCGGTCGGCGCAGGCGCACGGAGATCGTCGCCGCCCAACTGGTGGCAGGCGACGTCCAGTTCTACCGTCCGATCCTCGACGCGATCCGGGTCGCCGTGTCGGTGGGAGACCTGTCGGTCCTGGCGCGCGCGGTGGACCAGGCGGAACTGACTGGCCAGTCCCGCGCTTTCGCCGAGATCGCCGACGGCTTCGTCGGTTGGTGGTCGAAGGCGCGGGCAACCCCGATCCGCTGCGGCGCGAGTGCGTTGCGGGTGGGGGACGTGGACTTGTCCGTGGTGCCACACCTGGCGGTGCGGTCGTCGGCGGGGGACCAGGTGATCATGTTCCACTTCAAGGAGCAACCGCTGGAAAAGGACGCCGCACACGCGGCCCTGCGGATCCTGCAGATCTGCATGGACGACTTGGCGCCGGGGGGGGTCGGCACTGATGGTGGATGTCCGCCGCGGCAAGGAGTTCCGCTTGGCCCGCAACGTGAACCTGGCGTCCGTGGACGCCTGGCTGACCGCTTCGGCAAGCGCTTTCGCCTCCCATCTGCGGGCGGCTTTGTAGGGCTCGTGATCGGGCCCTGTCCACGCGGACGGGGCCTGATCACTCAGCCAGGTAATCGACCGCACTGGAGTAGCCGATGTCGGCGAAGCGACGCAGCTCGTCCAGGTCTTCGCGCCACTAGGCGAGATCGATCAGCCTCTCGGCAGCCGCTGAGACGCCCTTGTCGGCGAACGCCCGCAAGTCGTCCACATCGCCCAACTCGTCGCTCGCGCGAGCAAGTCCTCGACAGCGGCTTCATCGCCCCTGCCTGCCGGCGCCCGTAGGTCGAGGAGACCAGCGTCGCTCACCGCGCGTGGCTCAGGTAGTGCCGCATATCGTCCCGCCCATCCAGTACCCGGGTGTCGACGTCCGCCGGATCCGCTTCCGCGAGACAAGCTAGGGCTTCGACGAGTGCAACCGATTCGTCGCTCAGGCTGCCGAAGCGCCGGGCAGCGTGGCCCAGGCAGAGACCGGCCAGCCCGAGCAACGGACTTCCCGCCACGGCCCGCGTTCCCAGTGTCAGACAACAGTGCTCGATGAACCGAAGGTCATCGCACCGCAGCGCTATATCGACTAGGGCATCCGCCGCCGCGCTTTCGCCTGACCGGTCGCCGAGCGCACTTGCCAAGATCGCGAACAGCTCCGGATGGTCGAGGCTGTCGGGACATTCGGTGTGCGGCACCCGGCGAGACTAGGCGAACCCACGGCCCCCGACGAACCGAGTTTCACTCGCCGGTGAGCTCCTGCAACTGCTCGGCCGCAGTGGTGTTGCCGCCGTCGGCGAGGCGGCGCAGTTCGTGCAGGTCGCCCAGCTCGGTGGCCAGTTCGATCAGTTGATCGGCCGCGTCGGAGTTGCCGTTGTCGGCGAGTCTGCGCAACCCGCCTATGTCCCCGCGCTCGCCGGCGAGCTGGACCAGCTCGTCGGCCGCGTCTCGGTCGCCCGCCTCGGCACGCTCCCGCAGGGCGGCCATCTCGGAATCAGTCACGATCGCAAGCCTCGGACCTGGTCGCCACAACCGCAACCCGTGGAATGGTCAGTCCTGAGTGATCACCTTGTAGGAGAGGTGCTCCGCGCTCGGTGCGGACACTGATTCGACCAATTCCAGTCGCACCCGCTTGGACTCCTCGGCCGGGAACAGCCGGGTGCCCGCGCCGAGGACGATGGGCGCGAGGTGGATGTGCAGAAGATCCACCAGGCCCGCGGCCAGGAACGCGTGGCACGTCTGGCCGCCGCCCATGACTACGACATCCTTCTCACCCGCCGCCGCACGAGCTTTGTCCACCGCGCTGCGCAAACCGTCGGTGACGAACGTGAACCGGTCACCGAGCCGCCAGGTGTCCGGCGCCGAGTGAGTCATCACGAACACCGGCGGCGGCGACTTGGTCTGGTCGCGCTCCGCGCCGTAGCCGACATCGTCGCTCCAGCCGTCGGGCCCGTCGATGATGTCGAACAACCGGCGGCCCATGATCACCGCGCCGGTCCGGGCGACGGCGTCGTCCAACACCTTCTGATTGGCGGGCGCATGGTTGAACGCCCAGTCGTGCAACGGTTCGCCGCCGACACCCAGGCCATGCTTCAGGTCCGCGCCCGCCGCGGTCACGTATCCGTCTAGGGACATCGAGATGTCCACGATCACCTGGCCGGTCATCGGGCCAGCACCTCGTCCAGGCGCGACATCGAGTCGCGGAGACCGTGCTCCATGCCGCTTTCGATCATCGCGTCGCGGCTTTCCACCGACGGGAAGACGGAGTGGGTGCGCACGCGGGTGCGTCCACCGAGGTCCTCGAAGGTCAGCGTCTCGATGCTGACGTCGTCCGGCCAGCCGTCGTACTGGAAGGTCTGCACGATCCGCTCATTCGCCACGACCGCGTGGAACACGCCCCGGAAGCTGTACTCACCCGACTCGTCACGGTGGACGTAGCTGTAGCGACCGCCGGTGGTGGCGTCGTACTCGACCAGGGTCATCGTTGTTCCGACAGGGCCCAACCACTGCGGGACGAGTTCGGGGTCGGTCCAGGCCCGGAACACCTTGGCCGGGCTGGCGTCGAACTCGCGCACGACGTCGATGAAGGGCGTGCCAGGCGGGGTGGTGATCGTCGTTTCGTTCATTTCTCCTGCTCCTCCATGGTTTTCAGGACCGCGTCGAGCCGGCGATAGCGCTGCTCGGCGACGAGCCGGTACTTGTCGATCCAGCCGGTTAGCTGCTCCAAGGCGGCCGCGTCCAAATGACACGGCCTGCGCTGGGCGTCGCGGCTGCGGGTGATCAGGCCCGCCGCTTCCAGGACCTGTATGTGCCGTGAGACCGCCTGTTTGGTGATGGAGAACGGCTCGGCCAACTCGTTCACGGTCGCGTCCCCACGGGACAGCCGGGCGATCATCGCGCGCCGAACGGGATCCCCCAGCGCGGTGAACGCCCGGTTCAACCGCTCCTCCGACTTGTCAACAGGCATGTTGGTCAACTCATCTCTTTATCAACCGATGTGTTGACAATAGGCCGCTGTCGCGGGCACGTCAAGCCTTCAGAGGGCTGCGATCGGCGAGTGGCTGCCAGTTGGTCCGGCAAAGACAAATCAGGCCCTGTCCACACCTAAGTGGACAGGGCCTGAGCTGGTCGGGGTGACAGGATTTGAACCTGCGACCTCTTCGTCCCGAAGGCATCTCATACCTCTCCTGACTAGGCGTACCAGCAGGTCAGCGACGGTTTGGTGTCCATGGACGTCCAGCGCTGTCTACGCCTGTCCGTGCCGGTTGTCAGGCAGTACGTCAGGCAGAGCGGCTGAAACATTGCTGGGGTGTGTCAGACCCGGCCGGGCCAGGCCGCCCACGCCACCGGGCCCCACCCCAATGTTTCAGCCGCTCTTGGGTGTCTCTGTGACATACAGAGAGAGTGGGAGTGACAGGACGTCTGAGGTGTCACTCCCGCTGTCACTCCCGTTTTCGCAGGTCAACGGCCATCGAGTGACAGAGTGACAGGTGTGACAGGCGCGCGGGTCAAGCGACACGATCGCCACTGGCGGTCGATGACGCCCCGAAGACCCATCAACGCCGACAGGTTGCATCTTTCGGACGTGTCGTGGCTGCCAGGTGCAGGTACCGTCGTTGTGTTAGGTACGGAAGAGTGATGTCACTGAGACATGTACCAAGCTGTGACCTGCGTGTCGTTTACTGTCGTGGCTGGGTGGCATGCTAAGGGCACTGACCTGGGGGAGGAGCTGGACATGGTCAACGACGTAGCAGCGGATGTTGAGGTTGACGAACTGTCGGCTGAGGCGGCTGCCCGAGCCTTCGACGCGATCACACAACGGGAGATGGGCATTTCGGGGGCTGAGTTCCTCGAACGCTGGGATGCTGGCGAGTGGGAGCAGACAGACTTCGATGAAGTCCCTGGCCTGGTCGATGTGTGGATGAGCATCCCGTTGGTACGATGATCACGTGCCAGGACGCACCCCCGAAGAAGCGGTCGACCAGTTCTTAGGCCCTCTCCGCCGAGCTCTTAAAGTTCTCGACGGACACGCGCGAATCACTCTTGCCGCAAAGGGCGGATTCCGAAAAGGCCAGCCGTACGAGTGGACACTCAATGCCGGGCAAGGCATGTCACTCACTCAGACCGGCACGTTCTTCGCATCGATGCGTTTCGAGATTGTCGACTCAAACCCGGATGAACACGACGAAGGCCACAAAGGCAAATTCCGATGTTCGACACGCGCTTACAACTATAAGTTGGCGACCCCTCGCGGATCGGATTTGTGGCGAATTCATTGGCACCCCGTAGGCGTCAGCCCGGCCAAGGAGCCACACATTCACCTTCCCCCGGATCTTGGTCGTCACTTGCCGACCGGTCGCATCACCTTCGAAAAGGCGATCGCTTGGATGATCGAGTACGATGCGCCGCTTCGTTTGGAGCGAGATGCCGCCTTGGCGGAATTGGCCGAAGTTGAAGCCGGGCACCTTTTGAACCGTACGTGGTCCGATCGTCCGCGCGAATCACCGCAAGGTTGATCGTCCAGTGACCGGTGTGACACGTCTGCTAATGGACTTCATCGCTGCCGGACATGTTCGTCAATTAACCGGGCGGCTAGTTCTGGCTCGACCTGCGACGTGTCGATCCGTAGGTCGGCGGCCGCAAGGCGCTCGGTCTGGTCCCATGCGGTGAGCCGTTCCTCTACATCGCCTGTCGAACGGGCAACGATCCGCGATTCCGCGATGTCGCGCGGACACCACAGTTCAACGACAGTCCAACGTGTGCGGACCGCCTGAATCGTCGCCTGCACGGCCATGTCCTGCCCAAGGTGCAGCACCGGGATTGACTCTTTGACCATGGTCAGTAGGTGCTGACGATCGACTACATAGAGCGCACGATATCGACGGTTCTCCCATATGATGTCGCCATTGGTTCGCAGAGTGTCCACATCAGGATCGGTCGCCATTCGGTAGCCGACTGTTCGCCCTGGTCCGACCTTAATTCGCGAGTACTGACAATACGTCTGATCGAGTGCGCTTAAGGCTGCCGCAACTGTGTCTTTACCAGACGCGGGAGGGCCGTACAGGATAACGCCAGGCACCTACGATCCTTCCGATTCGACAAGTTCGGCCAGCAGTTCACGCGCCTGCACCTGCAACGGGATGCCGGAAACGCAGTTGTCTATGACAACGTGTGGGACAGGCGGCCGGAAGTCAATGTCGATCATTTTCAGATATTGAGGCCAGTTAGCCAGCTTTGCTGCGTCGCGAGCTGCGCCGCGATGACGCACGTAGGTGTGCATAGTGTCAGCGTCGCAGTACACCCAAGCAATCGTCAGCGTGGCGTTGACGCTCTCGCACGCGGCACGGATGCGACTCAGCCAGGCGCTATCTCGAAACTCGCGCAGAAATGGCGCGGTAACGATGGCGCTATTCCCACACTGAATGTTCTCGGTCATCGCCGCAATGAGCGCTTCGTACTCGCGCGGTCGAATAAGGTCAAGATATTGTTCGGACTCTCGATCATGTGGCGATAGCCCGATAATCTCCAAGGCCGCCTCAACGACGGGCCGAGTCAGCGTGTCTTTGTCGAGCATCGGCCAACCGGTCTCGCGGGCAAGCACGCGGCCCAGCTCAGTCTTGCCGCTTCCGGCATAACCCCCGACGAGAAGTACGTGCGGTTTAGCGGGCCGAACCTCGTTCCGCACCGCCTGGCCTGGCGCGTTGACGACGCGACCGGCTCGCGGCTTGCTCACGACCAGGCCCTCGTCGGCCAAGACCCGCATTGCTTCGTTGATGGTGAACACGCTGACGTCCCACCGGTCTGCGAGTTCTCGCGTAGACGGGAGTGCCTGCCCATCTCGGAGGCTGCCTGCCGCGATGGCGTTGCGGATGTTGCGGGCTACCTGCTGGTACTGCGACTCGCCGCGAGTGATTCGGGAGCGTTCCGGCACGTGGCCCTCCTGGCTTGCGAACGAGGATCGACCGCTGGCCAATCCCTTGCAGGCTTACAACCTACCAGATGCCTAACAGTCTTTCGTCTGGCGTTTCCGCAGGTGGGACCACGTTCTGCAACCACTTGGCGGCTAACAGTTGACCGGTGTGCATAACAACTGTTAGCTTGTGTCCACGGCCACACCAGGTGGCCCGGACACAGGGAGTAAGTCGTGAAGAAGCGACACGAGAGGCCTAAGCCGCGGCTCACGGTCGGCCCAGCTGCGGTCAATCAATTGCTTGCCGAGGTCTACGCCGAGTTGCGGGTGTCGCCGCCTGCGGCTCCCACATCGGCGTTGTTGGACGGTTCGGCGTTGGAGCGGCGGTTGCGCCGTGAGGAGCGTCGGGCGATTCGTGCGGTGGTGCGGGCGTTGCCGTCGCGTCGGGTGGTTGTTGCGGTTGAGAGCGAGGCCGCGTGATGGCCGGGCGTTGGGTTCCGGCTCTTGTGGCCGTGGTCGCGTTGTCCGGTTGCCGTGCGGTCGCTGCCGACGAGTCCACGGTGGACGCCGCTGGTCTGCTTGCCGCGTTGGGTGAGCCGCGTACTGAGGACACCGGGGCGCATTACGACCGCGACGCTTGGGGCGGTTGGGTCAACGACGGTGCGGGCTGCAACACCCGTGAACGGGTTCTCGCCGAACAGGCCGTGGCCGGTAGCCCGTTCCAGCGTGGCAAGGGATGCAAGCCCCGGTGCCCCCAGACCGAGGCCGCCCCGGTGCCGTGCTGGATCTCCGCGTATGACGGTGTGAAGGTTGCCAACCCGGACGGCTTGCAGGTCGACCACGTGGTTCCGGTGAAGGAGGCCAACCGGTCCGGCGCCCGCGCCTGGACCGCGCAGCTGCGCGCGGAGTTCTACAACGACCACGCGAACCTGTGGGCGGTCACGGGCAAGTCCAACGGGTCCAAGTCCGATAAGGACCCCGGCAAGTGGAAGCCGACCGACCGCACGTCGTGGTGCGCCTACGCCACCGCTTACGCCCAGGTGAAGGCCAAGTACGCGCTGCACGTCGACCAGGCGGAGCGCGCCGGTCTGCTCGCGATGCTCAACACGTGCCCGGCCGGGGGTGTCCGATGAGGATCACTAACAACGCGATGAGCAGCGAACACACCCGCCACCACGCGCGCACCGTTCTCGCCGGTGACCCGTCCGGGCTGTGGGTGGTGTCCTGGCTGCCGAACCTGCCAGTGACCCGCAACCAGGCCATCACCGCGATCACCCTTGCCGAGGTCGTCAAGCAGGGTGTCGAACCGGGAGACCGGATGTGGCCGGTGGTCGTGTCCTGGGCCGCCGAGTTGGGGCTGACCGGGGCGGACGCGGTCAACCGGATCGCGCAGGACTGGGACGGTGCCCGATGAGCACCTTGGCCAGAGCCGTCCTGCTGTTCGTCGTCGTGGTGGCCATCGCCAAGGCCAAGCCCGCCGAGGACGGCACGACCGTGCCGACGTTGGACTCGCACGGCACCGATGTCGAGTACAGCGCCAACTGTGACGAGCACGGCCGCGCGTCCGACGTGGTCCCGAACACCAAGGCCGCACGTGACGCGGCAAACGCACGCTGCGCCCAGACGCACGAAGCACTGAAGGAGACGCCGTGGCCGTCCGGGGTGTCCCAGGTGCCGTTCCCGTTCCCGAACGGGGGCAAGTGATGGCACGCACGTTTCCGTGGGTGCTCGCCGATGTGGCGTGGTCCCCGGTTCAGGAGTTCACCCGTGGCAAGCACCTGGGCCTGCCGCTGCTGTCGTGGGGCACCGCACCCCGGAACCTGTTGGCCACCCGCCGCCAGTTGACCGCGATGGGGTTGCGGCCGAATGGGCAGGAACCCGTGGCGTACATGTACTTCCGGTGCCGTCGCGCCTGCAAGCAGGTGTTCGCCGAGCTGTTCCTCATCACCAAGGCCGCGCCGAAGCGCACCGCCACCCCGGCACAGCAGACCGCGATCGCCAAGGCCAATCTCGCTCGCCGCATCTGCGGTGAGTGCGGGCGTGACGCCGGGTACGTGGTGCCGCGTGAGCACGGCCTGTGCCACCCCTGCTGGGAGTTCGCCGAGTACGCCATCAACGCCGCATAGCCGAAAGGACACCTCTGATGACCTGCCCCACCTGCAACGGAAACCCCACCTCGTGCCAGACCTGCGGAGGCGACGGCGTGGTGCCCGACTGGCTCGCCGACCCCACCGTCAACGGTGCCGCCGCCGCATCCACTTGGCGACGCACGAAGACCTAGCAGGAGCCCGACCACGGAAGACCAACGATCACCGGGAGATCGCACGTGAACACCGACCACAACCAGCCCACCCACTCCGAGTGCCCCTACTGCGACTGGCCCGGTGGTCACCACCCCGGCTGCCCCAACGCCCGCCGCACCGAGAAGAGGTGAACCGCCATGTGTCCCGAGGGTTGCTACAAGCACTTCGACCCGACGACCCGCAAGTGGGTGTGCTGCAAGTGCGGCCACTGACCACTCAGGAGGTGAAACCCATGAACACCAACAACATCGGCCAGATGAGCACCACCCGGACCGGCGACCCTTCCGCCAAGAAAACCCGCCGATCCGGGGCTCCCACCCACCAGCAAGCGAATGGAGAGAACCCCATGATGCTCGATGCCCTGTCCACCGGCCCACTGTGGGCCGCCATGTACGAACAGGAACGCGACGAGCACCGCGTCACCGTCGACTGGGCCGGTGGCCTG
>NZ_JBOHGC010000631.1:0-4983 GCF_050699995.1 Actinokineospora sp.
GTCATTGCCTCCCAGACCGCAAATCGCGTCATCGCCAGCGCCCGCATCGATCCGATCGTCACCAGGAGTACCGACGATGACGTCGGGGCCCGGTGTCCCCCGCAGAATGCCGTTGAACCGCCGGCCCGCGTCGGGGCCGCCAACGATGATGCCGTCCCTCACGAAGATCGTCGCGGGGCGACCGAGGCACGTGGGCACGCCCGGCGCGCGCGCCACGACCAGCACGTTGTCAAAGTCGCCCGCCGCTCCGTCGAACACCGTCAGCTCGAGCACGTACGGGCCGGCGACGTCCGGCGTGAACTGGGCCAGCGCCTTCTCGGCATCGGCGATCTGGGCGTTGCCCAGGGCGCTGCCCGCGGGCAGCGACACGAACCGCCAGCGGTACGTCAGTGGCGCTGGCCCGCCGTCCGGATCCCTGCTGGCCCACCCGTTCAGGGTCAGCGCGACGCCCACGACGGCATCGACATTCGGGCCGGCGTCGGCGTTGGGTGCCACATTCTCCGCCTGCGCAGTGATGAGGACCTCATCCTCGGAGAAGGCCTCGCCGTCGCCGACGCGCAGCGCAATCCGATAGTCGCCGGCCACGTCCGGCACGAAGCCGGCCTGAGCCTGATTCGCTCCGCTCAGGCTACCGTTGGTGATCTGGCTCCCCGCCGGGGCCGCCACGACGGTCCACGCGAAGGTCAGCGGCGCGGGGCCGCCATCCGGATCCTCGGTAGCCCGGCCGTCGAGCGCCGCCGACGCGTTGAGGACAACGTGCCGGTCAGGGCCCGCATGCGCGTTCGGCGGGACGTTGGCCGCCCACGCGCGCACGGTCATCAGGCTCGGCTCGCTCGTCGCCTCCTGATCTCGCACCACGAGCTTCAGCACGTAGGCTCCGGCCACGTCGGGGATGAACGACGGATCCGGCCGCGTGCGCCCGGTGATGGTCTCGCTCGTCAGCCCGCTGCCCGCGGGCACGCTCTGGAACGACCACTCGTACGTGAGCAGGTCGCCGTCGGGATCGAAGGAGTCGCTGCCGTCGAGCGTGGCCGGTGTCCCCGTGGCCACGTTGCGGTCGCGTCCCGCGATGGCCACGGGAGCGTTGCTCACGACCTTCACCAGCACCTCGTCGCTCGCCGACGCCTCCCCGTCGCTGACCGTCAGCCGCAGCAGGTAGTCGCCGCGGACATCGGGCTCGAACGAGGGCTGCGCGGTCGCCGCGCCCGCGATCTGGGCATCGTCCAGCCCGCTGCCGGGCGGCGTCGAGACGAACGTCCACGCGAAGGTCAGTGGTTCTGGTGCGCCGTCCGGGTCGTGGCTGGCCGTGCCGTCGAGCACTACCATGGTGCCGAACGCCACCTGCTGGTCGGCCCCGGCGTCGGCCGTCGGCGGCGTGTTGGTCCCCTGGCTTCGCAGGGTCGCCATGGCTTCGGCCACCACGCTCTGGTCGGTCAGCGACTGCACACGAACCGTGACGGTCCCTTGCCCGCCGCTCTCCAAGGTGGCGTCGAGGAAGAGGGCGGCTGTCGCGAGCCCGGGGATGCGGAAGAGCGGCACGTTCTGCACCGGGAGACCGTCGAGATCGCTCAGGCTCGCCGAGATGGGGCCGGAGGTGGCGACGATGCTCGCCTGGTAGCTATCCTCCCGGTTGCCCGTGCTGTGCACCTGCAGGAGGAACACGGCACCGCCAGGCGCCGCCAGGGTGACGAGCGCGGGATCGAATCCAGCCGTGATGCCAGCCGTCTCGCCGATGGTGACCCGCGCGGTCGCGCTCCCCTTCACCGCGGTGTTGCTGCGCGCCGTCGCCAGTCCCGTCAGGTTCAGGGCGCCCGGCGTCGCGAAGCCGATCGGGCCGACATTCACGGAGACGACCTGCGAGGCTCCGGGCGCCAGGGTCACGCTGGGCGCGCCGAGCGTCGAGGCCACCCCGGCGGGCCCGACGAGGCTGAGATCGAATGTCTCCATCACGGCGCCGGTGTTCCTCACCGTCATCTGGAATGTCGAGCCGGGCGCGCCCGCGGGCGGGCTGAGGGAGACCGCCACACCGACGGCAACGATGCTCACCGTGCCCGGCGCCTCGGCGGAGATCGTCGCGTCCGCCGTGGACGTCGCACGCGCCGAGATGCCGGCGTTCCCCACCGGTGTGCCGGGCGGGGGCACGACGGCGAGCTGGATGTCCCGGAAGTTGCCGATCCCGACCGGAACCTCCACGGACGTCAGAGTGGCCGTGGTCGTGAATCCTGGCGGCGCGGCCACCGTGATGGCATACGTGTCGCTGACGCTCCCCACGTTCGTCACCCTGAGGGTGAAGAGCGCTGGCGTCCCCTGCCCGGCCGTCGCCTGCGAGGGATCGAGACCGACGACGACGCCCCGGGCCACGCCGTCGGCGGTGACCGGCTCGCCGTCGAGGACGAGGGTGCCCAGCACCGAGCCCTCGACCCCGGACGCCTGGGCGCTGACGGCGAACCCGTAGCTGCCGAGTACGGCCTGGGCGTCGGACCGCAAGGTCAACGTGCGCTCCACGGATCCGTGCGGGGCGACGAGCGCCGACGTGCTGTCGAAACTCACCCAGTCCGGCGGCACGCCGTGCGCGCCGAGCGCGTAGTTCACTGACGAGCCCGACGGGTTCGTGACGGTGATGGTGTAGGTGGCCGGCGCGTTCGGATTCGCGGTCCGGGTCGGCGGAGCGAGGGCCAGGATCTGGGCCGCGCTGACCGTCGCCGGGGGCAGCGGGATGTGACCGGGCGTCGATCCCACCGCGAAGTCCACGGTCGCGTCGAGGGTGACGTCGCGCGCGTCGCCCGGCTGGAGGTTCGCGACCTGCTCCCGCCACGTGAACGTGAAGCTCGTCGAGCCGGCAGCGAGCCCCCGGTTCCAGATGAGAGTGTCGAACTGCGGGCCGGTCACGATCTCGTCGGGCGCCACGTTGAACGAGTTCGCCACGAGGCTCACGCCGGTCGCTTTGGGGATCTGCACCTGGGCCGTGATGGGGATGCCGGGGGCGTCGGCGAGCTGGAAGATGAACAGCCCACTCGCCGAGGCGCCGTAGGCCAGACCGTTGCGCACGTTGAATATCGGGATATCCCCGGGCGCGTCACCCTGCGACGCGAACGGATTGGCGGGATCGGAGGCGTCGATCACGAGAACGCGGGGCGTGTCGCCCTCGGCGCCCAGGCTGGACGTCACGAAGCGCCCGCCGCCCGCGGCCTGCACGAAGTGCATGCCCCGCGACGCCCGATCGAGGGTGCGGGTGGTCACGATCTGCGGATTGCGGGGGTCACTGACGTCGAGCGTGACGACGATCAGCTTGCCGGTGAGGCCCAGATCGGTCCCGCGGTCGTTCCAGCCGCCGCTCGATCCCACGGCGACGGCCCGGGTGCCGTCGATCGCGATGCCGACGACGTGCGTGGTCCCCGGGACCTGCAGCTCGCGCACCAGGGAGAGATTGGTCGGGGTGCTGATATCGACGACCAGGATCCGGCCGATTCCGGTCGTGTCGCTCTCCGTCGCCGTCGAGCTTCCCACGTACAGGGTCTGGGCATCCGCCTGGGCGATCTGCCAGGTATTGGAGTTGCCGCCCCGGCCGACGCAGCCGAAGAAGTTGGTGAGCGGGGTCATGTCGAAGAGGACGTCGGCGAGCACCGGCTGGGTCGGGTCGCTGATATCGACGGCGATCAGGTCGCCGAACTGCTTGAAGATGTCGTTGCTGCCGAAGAAGAAGCAGAACTCGGCCTGCGTCGAGAAAACGGTCGAGCCGACGACGAACAGGTCGTTCAGCACCGGGAAGTCGACGGACGTCGAGCCCTGGAACACGGGCGCCGTTGGTGTCGCGATCGAGTAGACCATCAAGGTGAAGGGATACCCCGGCGGCGGGAAGGTCCGCACGATCAGCCGGTCTCCGTCGACCTTGCACACGGTGAACGCGCTTCCGGACACGCGATCCGAGCCGAAGCTCGAGAGGAGCGTGGGATTCGTGGCATCCGAGACGTCGACGATCCCGATGCCGTTGGCGCCGCACAGGTAGGCGATGTCGTCCTTGACCGCCACGCTGTGGCCCACTCCCGGCAGCTGACCCACGACCGTGAAGGGCGACGCGAAGGTGTTCTGGGCGTCGATCCTGAGCGTCGCCGTGACGACGGGCGCGCCGGGCGGCGTCAGGGTCGGATCCACCGAAAGACTCGCCGTCACCGGTGAGCCGACCAACAAGGTGCCCTGACCGGTCGCACCCGGGAGCGGCTCGCCGGCCGCGTTCTTGACGCTCACCTCGATGGTGTACGAGCCCGGCGCGAAGCCGGTCGTGTCGATGCCGGCGAAGGTCACCGTGGCCAGCGACGACAGCAAGGTCAGCGACAGGGGCCGGTTCAAGGTCAGCACGGGCTGGCCGGCGGGATCTCTGACCACCAGGCTGAGGCTGACGTCGCGCGGCTGGTTCACCACGTTCAGCACCCGGACGATCACGTCCACGAGGCCTCCCGCCGCCGTGAAGGGCGGGGTCGCGGTGACCGCGGTGACGGCCACCAGCTCCGCGCGGACCGTCAGCGAGCCGGTCACGGTCCGCGCCACGTCGGGCGCGGGCTGGGGCGTGACACGCACGCTGAAGTCCACGGGCACGATCGCCGTGGTGGAGGTCTGCGTCAACGTCACGATGAGGTTGCCCCCCGCCAGCTGGGAGCTCGACTGGCCGGGCGCGAGCGTCACCGACGACTGGCTCAGCTGCGAGGTGACGCTCGCCGGCAGCCCCTGGACGCTCAGGTCGTACGTGGTCGTCTGGGTCCCGATGTTGCGGACAACGAGCGCGAAGCGGGCGGGCTCGTTGGGCACCGATACGTGGCTGTTCGGATCCAGCAATACGTCGGCGCCGTGCCGGGCGAGCCCGCTCAGGATGCTGTCCACCCCGCCCATCGTGCCGGCGAGGTCTCCGAGCGCCACCTGGATCGCCCCGGCCGCCAGCGCCTGGGCCAGGGCCGCCCGCTGGAACTGGAGCGTGGTGACGAACGAGGC
>NZ_JBOHGC010000632.1:0-1974 GCF_050699995.1 Actinokineospora sp.
AGGAGCTGATCGACAGCCCGGCCGGGAGACCGGTGGCCGACCAGGTGTACGGCGAGGTGCCGCCGGACGCGGTGTTGGTCTTGTTGACCGCGGTGCCCACGGTGCCCGTCTGGTTGCCCGGGTTCGCGACGGTGACGCCGGTCGTGCCGCCGCCGTTCATGAACCCGGTGTACAGCAGGACGTTCGGCGAACCGGCGTTGATGCCGGTCAGCTTGCCGGTCGAGCCGTTGTCGACCAGCGCGTCACGGATCTGCTGCGGGGTGGACGAGGTGTTGAGGCCCAGGTACACCGCCGCCGCGCCCGCCACGGTCGGCGACGCCATCGACGTGCCGGTCATGGTCGCGCTGCCCGTGTTGCTGGAGTGCGAGGCCGACACGATGCTCGTGCCCGGCGCCCAGATGTCGAGGCAGGAGCCGTAGCTGCTGGGACCGGTGCCGTTGTAGCGCTGGTCCTGCTGGTTGCTGTTGCCGACCGTGATGGCCTCGGGGACGAGCTGCGGGCTGTAGTAGCAGGCGTCGTCGTCGGAGTTGCCCGCCGCCTGGATGAACTGCACGCCGCTGGCGATCAGCGACTTCACCGCGTTGTCCATCGTGGCGTTGGAGCAGCGCTGGCGACAGCCGATGCTGTAGTTGACGACCGCGGGCTTGACCGCGTTGTTCTTGACCCAGTTGATGCCGGCGATGATGTTGTCGTTGCTGCCCGAGCCCTGGCAGTCGAGGACGCGGACCGCGGAGATGGTCGCCTTCTTGGCGACGCCGTAGGTGGTGCCCGCCGCGGTGCCGGCGACGTGCGTGCCGTGGCCCTGGCAGTCACCCGGGGTCGAGTCGTTGTCGACGAAGTCGTAACCGGCGGCGACGCGGCCGGAGAAGTCGGTGTGGCTCGCGTTGATGCCGGTGTCGAGCACGTACACGCGAACGCCCTGACCAGGGTTGGTCGGGTAGGTGAAGGACTGGTCCAGCGGAAGGTCACGCTGGTCGATGCGGTCGTCGCCCCAGTTGGGCGGGTTGGGCTGGGTGTCGAGGGCGACCATGGACTGGGCCTGCTCGACGGACTCGACGTCGGCGTCGCGCGCGACGTTCTTGGCCTCCTCCTCGGTCATCGTGGCCGAGTAGCCGTTGATGATCTCGAGGTTGTGCCGGACGGTGCCGCCGTGCCTGCGGGCCTTGTCGGCCGACATCGTGCTCACCGCACTGCGGGCACTGTTCTTGAACTTGACGATGTAGCGGTCGGGGACGGCGCCGGGGGCGTCCGCGTTCAGGATGGTGACGTCAGCTTCGCTGGAGTAGGCAGGGACGGAGACCGCGGCGATGCCCGCGGCCGCGACTACGGCGAGCAAAGCTGCTCTGGACACCTTGCTTCGCATTCGGATGCGCGTCATTGATGCCGATTCCTTACTGTGCAGGGGTACGAGCAAGAAAGGCGCGGTCGGCTATCCCCGCGTCCACAATGGAGCTGCTCGCCCGTGCATAATGCCACTCAGGCAGCCTGTTGGAAAGACTCAAAATTGGCCGCGAACATAACTGTTAACCGTTAAATGGGAACATTCCCTTATGGCAACATGGAGTCATGACTGATGACGCTCCGGTGCTCAGGGCCCGGATGTACGGCGAGGACGATCTCAGTTCGCTGCCCGTCTTCGCGGGGGGATTCATCAACTTCGGATTCTGGCAAGACTTGGCGGCGGACCAGCCGATAACCGTCGAACAACGAGTCGAAAGCCAGTTCGCCCTGTATCGTCTGGTATTCGAGCGGCTGGGCGTCGGCGAACGCGACGCGGTGCTCGAAATCGGTTCAGGCACCGGCGTCGGCGCGGCCTGGGCGTTCACCGAATTCGGCCCGCGCGAACTGCACGGCGTGGACCTTAGGACTTGTCGTGAAATAACCTAGTTTTCGCCCTCGGGGTGTCTAGGGTCTGTGCTATGAGCCTGGTCATGGATTCCCTGTCTCGCCGCTACGACGCGGTCAGGTCGCATC
>NZ_JBOHGC010000633.1:0-1615 GCF_050699995.1 Actinokineospora sp.
GAAGTTGGCAGTGTTCGTGCGGGACCCCCGAAACGCCACCATCAAAGCGACCGAGCCGCGCCGCCGAAGGCGGCGCCATGTCACAGCCGCCAATTTCTCGAAGTTCTTCCACCACCGCGTCGGTCGCACCCCCGGTGCCTTCCGGACCTCGGCGCGGGCGCCGCTCTGAGCCCGGATTGAATTGTTAAAAACCCGATGTCGTTCTCTTCTTCCGTTGCGCGGCTTACGTTCGGCCTCCCTGCAGAGTTGTCCCGTTAGGAGGCCGCATCCGTTATGCGTATGCGTGTGAGAGTTCTGAGTTCGGTGAGCGCGGCCGCCGTCGTCGCCGGCGCGATCGTGCTCAGCCAAGGTGCGGCCAACGCCGCGGATCCGCCATCACAGAACGACTTCCCACCCGCCATGGTCGCCGGGGTCGCCCATGACCTCGGCATCAGCCAGGAACAGGCCCGCAAGACGCTCGGCGAGCAGGCCGCGGCGCGGGTGGTGCTCGACCGGCTGCCCGAGGCGCTCGTGCGGCAGGCGCCCGGAAAGTGGTTCGACGACAAGACCGGCGCGTTGACCGTCGCGGTCACCGACCAGGCCACGGCCGACGCGGTGCGCGCCGCGGGCGCCCAACCCGCCTTCGTCACGCGAAGCAAGTCGCGGCTCGACGCCCTGGTGGCCAAGGTCGCCGCGCTCGGGGCCGACGTCCCCGGCCTCAACGGCTACGGGGTCGACGAGGCTCGCAACGACGTCCTGGTGCGCGTCAACGCGACGAAGAAGACCGCGGCGACCGAGGGCTTCCTGGGTGAGCTGGGCAAGCTCGACGGCGTCCGGGTCGAGGAGACCAACACCTCGCCCGTGCAGCAGGCGGGCGAAGTCAACCCGGGCGACGGCTGGTGGCCGGGCTCGGAAACGGCGTGCTCGGTCGGCGTCGCCGCCACCGATGCCAACGGCGGCAAGCACTTCCTCACCGCCGGGCACTGCACCAACGACGCCAACCAGGCCGCGTATGGCCAAAGTGGACAGCAGAACCGGATCGGCACCGGCAACGTCGGCGGGTCGCGCAGCATCAACGGTCGCGAAGGCGACATGGGGGTCGTCGCGGTCACCGAGACGGGCTGGACGCTGTCGGCGGCGGTCAACACCTGGGGCCAGCCCGCGATCAGCGTGACCGGATCGAAGGACGCCATCGTCGGCGAGACGGTCTGCCACTCGGGCAACACCGCACCCAACTGGGAATGCGGCCGGGTCACGAAACTCAACCACACCATGGACTACGGCAGCGTGGTCGTCGAAGGCCTGACGGTCACCACCGCCTGCTCCCAGGGCGGCGACTCCGGCGGCGTCTGGCTGGCCGGGGACAAAGCAGTCGGCCTGCACGAGGGCGCCATCAACGGCAACAACTGCCCCACCGGCGACAACGCCGTGTACCAGCCCGTCAACGAAGCCCTCGCGAAGTGGAACCTGACCCTCTACACCGGCGGCGGCACGAGCGGGGTGAGTGTGGCGAACCCGGGCAACCAGACGGGCACCGTGGGCACCGCGGTCAACAAGACCAACACCGCGTCCGGCGGCACCTCGCCGTACACCTGGTCGGCCACCGGTCTCCCGGCCGGGCTGTCGATCAGCTCCT
>NZ_JBOHGC010000634.1:0-1366 GCF_050699995.1 Actinokineospora sp.
GGAACTGCGAGGCCAACACACCCAACCCCACCCGATCCACCAGCCGATCACCGGACTTCACCTTCACCTGACCACGCCTGGGCACAACCAGACACTACACGATCAAGCACTAAGTTCCTGGTATTGGCCCGTGGCGGGGTTGATGAACATGTTCGCGTCGCCGGCGGCGGGCGTGGTCTCGCGGCCGTCGATCGTGGACACCACGCGGGTGCGGGCGTCGTAGTACACGAAGTAGCCGCCGCCACCCAGGCCCGCCATATTCGGGTCGGTGACCCCGAGGGTCGCGGCGACCGCGACAGCGGCGTCGGCGGCGGTCCCGCCTCTGCGGAGCACCTCGATCCCGGCTTGGGTGGATTCGACGGTGTCGGACACGACCGCCCCGCCATAACCCTGCGCGACCGGGACCTTCGCCAGTGGCGGCGCGGCCACCGCGGCCGACGGAGCCGCCACCAACCCGGCTATCGCGAGTAGCGCTACGGACAGTGCGTTGCCTCGGCGTGGATTACGCATCACGGCCTTCCTGTCGTACTGGACGGTGGTCCAGTTCTACTCGCGGTCCACCGGTGGCGCCAGGCTTGCGCACGGGCACTTCGGGTGCGGGAGCCGATCGAAAATGTCGGGTGCGGTCGCTAATCCCCCGTGTTCCGCACATGAGGTGGAGTGGGCAGGTCGGGCAGGTCGCTGACATGCCTGACCTGCGGGTCTGTCAGAGTGTGGTGTTGTGGATCAGCGTGGTCGGCGAGCAGCCCGGTATGTCGCGGCGAGTGTGGAAAAGACGTTGGGTGCGTTGCCGGTGGTGGCCGATTACTGTCGCCGTCTGGACCTGGCCGGGATCATCGATCGGGCCTGTCCGGTACGTGATCTGGCCTATCTGACGCATGGGCAGGTGATCGAGGCGCTGGTCGCGAACCGGTTGACCTCGCCGGTGCCGCTGGTCCGGGTGAGCGACTGGGCTCGGGACTGGGCGGTCGAGGAGGTTTTCGGCATCGACCCGGCCGTGGTGAATGACGATCGGATCGGGCGGGCACTGGACGCGATCGCACCCGAGCTGGATCGGATCGTGGGATCGGTTGGGGCGCAGGCGATATCGGCGTTCGGGATCGATGTGTCCCGCCTGCATTGGGATATGACGTCGGTGTCGCTGTACGGGGACTATGAGCAGACCGAGGATGATCACCCGGCGCCACGCTTCGGGCATCCCAAGGATTGTCAAGTACCGGGTTTGATGGAGACTGGATTAGCTGGTTTCCAGGGTTGCGGTGACCGGGTGGGTCATCGCGTGTAGTGCTTCGTACTCGGCGGGTGGCATGTGCCCGAGTTCGCCGTGCAGGCGCCGGTTGTTGTACCAGTCGATGTACTCGACGGT
>NZ_JBOHGC010000635.1:0-3732 GCF_050699995.1 Actinokineospora sp.
GGGCGGCGCCCGTCGCGGGTGTGGTTGCCTGGTCAGCCCGGGATGAGCAGGTGGCGGCCGCGGATGCCGCCCGCCTCCACGGCTTTGTGCGCGAGTGCTGCCTGCTCCAGCGGCAGCGTCGCGTGGACACGGACGGGCAGGGCGCCCGTCGCGGTCGCGGCGAGCGCCTCGGCCAGCGTCCGGCTGTCGGCGGTGACCATGACGGCCTCCGTCCGGACCCGGCCCGCGCCGTCGGGCACCGCGGGCGGGATGACGCCGACATAGTGCCCGCCGTCGCGGGTCAGCCCGACCGCCGCGTCGGCGAGGACCGCGGCGTCCACCACCGCGTCGTAGGAATCGGTCGGCTCGGTGATCAGGGCGGACGCGCCCGCGGCGGTCACGAACTCGGCGTCGGTCGACCGGGCCAGAGCGGTCACCCGCCAACCGCGTTGCGCGGCGAAGGCGACCGCGTACCCGCCGACTCCGCCTGCCGCGCCCGTGACCAGCAGCGTACGACCTTCCGGTGCGCCAAGCAGATCCAGTGCCTGGACCGCCGTGAGCGCGTTGAGCGGGACCGTGGCGGCGTCGGTCAGCGACAGTCCATCGGGCACCACGGCTGCCGCACCCGCGGGCACGACGACTTCCTCGGCGTACGCGCCCAGAGCGCGGTCGACGCCCTCCGACAGCGCGGCGACCCGATCACCGACGGCGAAGCCGCTGTCCGAGCCGGCCGCGGTGACCGTGCCCGCGACGTCCCAGCCCAGGCCGACGTGGTCGGGCTGGTCGATCCAGCCCAGGTCGTGGAACGCGCCCGAGCGGGTCTGCAGGTCCACGGGGTTGACCCCGGCGGCGGCGACCCGAACGCGGATCTCACCCGGGCCTGGCTCGGGGGTGGCGATGTCGATGATCTCGATGGCGTCGGGGGACCCGGGCTCGGTGATCACGGCGGCTCGCATCGAAAGCTCCCTCTGTCGGTCTGTCCGTACGAGGACTACCCTGCGGTATGTAGCTCTCCATTGGTAAGTAGGCACCTGCAGGTGCGTAACTCACGAAGAGGTGTGCGATGCCGACCATGACCGCGGCGCAGCGCCGGGCGCTGGCCAAGGCCGACTTCGACTCGTACCTGGCGGGCTGCGCCAGCAGGCAGGTCCTCGACCGGCTCGCCGACAAGTGGGTCACCTTGGTGCTGTGCGCCTTGGGGGACAACGGTTCGCCGATGCGCTACTCCGAGATCGCCCGGCGGATCGCCGGGGTCAGCCAGAAGATGCTCACCCAAACCCTGCGCACCCTCGAACGTGACGGGCTGATCACCCGCACCGTCACCCCGACCGTCCCGGTGACCGTCGACTACGCCCTGACCGGCCTCGGGAGCTCATTGCTGGAGATCGTCCGACAGCTCAAGCACTGGTCCGACACCCACGTGCACCTGATCATCGGCGCCCGGTCCGAGTTCGACGCCCGTCAGGACTGACGGCGGGTCACCCGCCTGGCGGGACCCGCTCGGCCCGCAGGTGCCGCTTGAGTGCCTTGCGGTAAAGGGCTTCCCCGTCGACCATCGCCCACACCGGCGTCAGCCGGGTCCCGATCGCGCGCAGATGTGGCCGGGCCAACTCCGTCTGCCCCGCCTGGGCGAACACCGCCGCGAAGACGTTGTGGATCTCCAGAGCGAACGGGTGACCGGCCGGGCCGCGCAGCCACCGCTCGGCGGCCCGGCCGACTTCGGCGACGGCTGGGCTGGTGCGCGCGAGGTGGTCGTACCGCGCGGAGAACGCGGCCTGCCGCTCCTTCCAGCTCCCGTCCTTGTCCACCCGACCCAGCCGCCGCGCCACCTCCAGGTGCGCCGACGCGATCAGCGAGAGCCTCGGGTCACCCGAGCGGGCCCGCTCGACGCAGCCGCGGGCGAAGGCGAGCATCTCGGACTGGTCCTCCCGGGTCGCCAGCACCGTGAGTCGGTTGCGGTGCGCGGAGAACAGGGTCGGGCAGCGCCGCTGCGCCTCCGCCCACACCGAGTCGACCCGGCCGCGGTCGACCTCCAGCAGCGACCCGACGAGTTGCAGGTGGTCCACGGCGACCGCGTCCTTCGGCAGGGCCGCCGCCGCACGGTTGAGCGGGGCCGCCGCCTTGCGCAGGTAGGACAGCGCCACCGCCGCCCGGCCGCGGGGCAGCTCCGTGATCGGCGCGTCGCCGGTGATCACCAGTGCCTCGCGCACGAAGATGGTGCCCGCCAAGACAAGCAGGTCCGGGTTGTCGTTGTCCTCCGCCAGCTCCAGGATGCCCCGGCCCCGCCCGACGAGCCGGTCGGCCAGCACCGCCACCCGCAGCGACCGGACCTCCGGGCGGTCACGGCACTCCGCGAGGATGGTGGCCACCGGCCGCAGCCGCGACTCGGCCAACTCCGCGATCGCGGCCGAGAGCGCGCTGTCGTGCCACGCCCGATCCCAGGTCACGGGCGGCTGCGCTGAGGGCATGGGGGAGCGGCGTCCTTTCGTCGATCGGTCAGGTGGTGCGCAGGCGGGTCGCGGCCGTGCGGTACCGCTGCTCGCCGCCGATCCAGTCCCAGGCGGCGGCGGAGACATGGCCGTCCATGGCGCGCAGGTGCGGCTCCGCGTGGAGGTGGTCGCCCATCGCGACGAACACCGCCGCGAACATGTTGTGCGCCCACGTGGTGCGGGGCAGCGCCAGCGTCCCGGAGAGCAGCTTGGCCGACGCGGCGACGAGTTCGTCGCGCCACTTCGCGCAGAACCGGCCGACGTTGCCGACCCGCCGGTCGTGGTGCGCGGCGGTCTCGAACACCGCCGAGACCAGCACCGCGACGACCGGGTGGCCGTTCGGGGCCAGCTCCACGCGCTCGCGGGCGAAGGCGAGCATCTCGGTCTCGTCGCCCTTGCTCCACTTCGGTGCCAGCGTCTGCACCCGGCTGTCGTTGGCGGAGACGAGCAGCGGCGTTCGTCTGTCCACTTCGGACCAGAGTTGGTCCTTGTGGGCGCGGTCGAACTCCAGACCCCGGCTCACCGGGAACATCTCCGACCAGGGCACCGGATCATCGGTGAGCAGGTCGGCCGCGCGCCGCAGCGGCACGACCGCCTGCGTGAGATGCGAGTGGAACACCCGGAACCGCTTGTCGCCCACACTGGTGGACAGCCCGGCGCCGCGGATCGCCCACGCCTCCTTGGTGAAGATCGCGCCTGCCAGCAGGAACATGTCCGGATCCCGCGCCTGCACACCGATGTCGCGGACCCGCTCACCGAACCCGATGAGCCGGTCCGCGAGGACCTCTACCCGGTGCGCGCGCAGTTCGGGGTCGGTGCGGCACTCGGCGAGAACCGTTCCAGCGGCCCGGACCCGGCCCTCGTCCGCCTCGGCCACCGCGGCGGCGAGCGCCGAATCAGGCCACCTCGGGGCACGCACCACCTTCGGCTCCGAACCACCGACCCTGCCGACGCGCAACCACCCCATGCCCGACAAAATTACAGGGCGGCGCCCCTTCCCGGGGAACGGGCCGGTGGTCAGCTTCGGGGCTCGTGTGTGATGGCGGCGCTGAAGTAGTCGGCCAGGACCGGGGCCAAGACCTTCGCCTTGATCAGGTGGGTTTGGCCGGGCAGCGAACGGTGCTGTGCGCCGGGGACGGCGGCGGCGATCTCGCGTTGCGAACTCCTTCCGTGCGGCCCGTGGTGAGCCTGCCACGAAGGCGTCGAACGGGCCGGGCGCGTTTCGACGCGGCCACCAAAAGAAACGTGCCCCGGCGGGATGATC
>NZ_JBOHGC010000636.1:0-3582 GCF_050699995.1 Actinokineospora sp.
GCCGGGATGGGCGGCGACAGCGCCGCGCGAGCGCGACGAGGTGCTGCGCCGCGCGTACGAGGCGATGACCGCGCGCGCCGAGGAGTTCGCGCACCTGATCGCCCTGGAGATGGGCAAGGCGCTGACCGACGCGCGCGGCGAGGTCGGCTACGCGGCCGAGTTCTTCCGCTGGTTCAGCGAGGAAGCGGTGCGGATCGACGGCGCGCTGCGCACAGCGCCGTCGGGTGCGCACCGCATCCTCACCTTCCGCAGGCCGGTCGGGGTGGCGCTGCTGGTGACGCCGTGGAACTTCCCGGCCGCGATGGCGACCCGCAAGATCGCCCCCGCACTGGCCGCCGGGTGTTCGGTGGTGCTCAAGCCGGCGGAGGACACCCCGCTCACCGCCCTGCTGCTCGCCCAGGTCCTGAGCGACTGCGGTGCGCCCCCCGGCACGGTCAACGTCGTCACGACGGACCGGCCGGGTGAGCTGGTGGGCGCGGCGCTCGCGGACCCACGGGTGCGCAAGCTGTCGTTCACCGGTTCCACCGGCGTCGGCCGGACGCTGTTGCGGCAGAGCGCCGAGCGGGTGGTCAACACGTCGATGGAGCTGGGCGGCAACGCGCCGTTCATCGTCCTCGACGACGCCGACCTCGACGCGGCGGTCGACGGTGCGATGGTGGCCAAGACCCGCGGCGGCGGGCAGGCCTGCACGGCGGCGAACCGGTTCCTGGTGCAGGAATCGGTGGCGGCGGACTTCGCCGCGCGGCTCGCCGAGCGGATGGGCGCGCTGCGCGTCGGACCGGGGACCGACGAACGGACCCAACTCGGGCCCATGGTCAACGCGCGGGCGGTCGACGGCATCGCCGACAAAGTCGACCGGTCCGTCGCGGCGGGCGCCAAGGTGGTGGTCGGCGGCAGCCGACCGGACGGCCCCGGCTCCTTCTACCCGGCGACCGTGCTCACCGACGTGCCACCGGATTCGCCGGTCGCCACCGAGGAGGTCTTCGGCCCGGTCGCCCCGATCATCGCGGTGCGCGACGAGTCGGAAGCGTTGGCACTGGCCAACTCCGTCGACGTCGGGCTCGCCGCCTACGTCTACACCGGTGACCTCGCCCGCGGGCTTCGGGTGTGCGAGGGCCTGGAGGTGGGCATGGTCGGCCTCAACCGGGGTCTGGTGTCCGATCCGGCGGCGCCGTTCGGCGGGGTCAAGCAGTCCGGCCTCGGCCGCGAGGGCGGGTACGAAGGCATAGACGCCTACCTGGAGACCACTTATGTCGCCGCGGACTGGTAGCGCTGTCGTCCTCGGCGACACGGAGGTCGCCCGGCGCACCTGCGCGGCGCTCGGCGAGCGCGGTTACGTCGTCACCCACCTGATCGAGCCGAGCGACGCGGACCTGCGCGCCGCGCTGCGGGCCGACGTGGCCGCCGTCGCGGTGCTGATCCACGGCGACATCACCGCGTTGCGCTACGCCCTGCTCGTCGAACACCTCTCGCCCGGCATCCGGCTCGTGGTCACGCTCTTCGACCGGACCGTCGCGGGCGAACTGCTCCGCGTCGTCCCCAACTGCCAGATCACCTCGCCCGCCGATGTCTCCGTGCCCTCGATCATCGGCGCCTGCCTCGGCGCCCCGGTCCTGGCCGTCGACCCGGCGGGGGTGATGCTGGTCGACACCGGCGACGGCGTGACCACGCGCCGCTGGCGCACCGCGGAACCGTGGCACCGCAGGGCATCGCGGACGCTGGCCGCGCAGGCGCGGGCCCACGACGTCACGTCCAGGATGCTGCGCACCGGCGGTGTCGGGCTGCTCGCCACGCTCGTCGCGGAGTGGCTGCTCGCCACTTTGGTGTTCGGTCTGCCCGCCACCGACGCGCTGCACCTGGCGACCCGGATCACCGCGGGTGTCGGCCCGACCCACGATGGCCACGCGCCCGCCTGGTATCCGGTCGTGTCCAGCGCGGGCATGGTGCTCACGATCGGTTTCACCGCGCTGTTCACCGCAGGTCTCGTGCACCGGTCGCTGTCCACGCGCAGCGTCGGCATGGTGGGCCCGCGGACCATGCCGACCAGCGACCACGTCGTGGTGGTCGGCCTCGGCCAGGTCGGCCTGCGCCTCGCCATGGCGCTGCGCGGGCTGTCCATCCCGGTCCTGGTCGTCGAGCGCGACCCGGCCGCGGCGAACCTGCGGCTGGCGAAGGCCGCGGGCATCCCGGTCCTCATCGCCCACGCCCAGGACCGGGCAGTGCTCGACCGCCTCCGCCTGGGCCGCGCCAGAGCCCTCGCCGCGATGAGCGCCCACGACCTGGACAACGTCGAAGTCGCGATCGCCGCCCTCGCCACCGCGCCGGACCTGCGCGTCGTCCTGCGCGCGGGCGACGACGACGTCATCGCCGAGACCCGCTCCCTGTTCCCCATCGGCGACATCTGCGACGTCTCCTCGCTGACCACCCACGCCGTCGCGGCGGGCGTCGACGGCCGTTCCCCGCGGTTCGTCTATGCGCACGATCGCCGGATCATCGAACACCCGGCACCCGACCACACACCGGCGCCGTCGAGCGGTCCGGAATCCATCGAACGGTGCCCGCACTGGCAATGACCGCTCGGAACTGTTTGTTCAGTGCGTTTGTCGATTCCGGTGGCCACCTGGGAACTCGCGCGGCATTCCGACTCGACGATTCTGATCATGCGAAGACATGATGAAAGCCTTTGACCACCCGACCGGGGACAGTTGTCGTGGTCCAGGTGGATGCCCTGCTCACGACATGTCCGAAATGGCCATCACCCAGGGATAACTGTGAATGAACGGCAATAACGAAGGACTTCCGTCGGCTTGCGGGTAGAACAGGTTGCACTCCAGTATTCGCTTTATAGAACCACCGGGGAACACAGGTGAGGGCGTGTGCCACCCGAGGGTTCCGGACCTTCTGATCCAGATCTCGCGGCGGGCCCACGAGGGCATATCCGGGTCCCGCCGCGATCCCAGACACCGGCCCACCCCCGGCCGGTTCCACATCCCTGCAACAGTCCCATGTGGAAGGAACAAACTCGTGCGCAAGCTCAGCAGTCTCCACAAAGCACTGATCCTCGCGGTGGGCACGCTCGCCGCCGGAGCGGTCGTGGCGGGCCAGGCCATGGCCGCTCCCCCGCCGCCGCCCGCTGACGTCACCCCGCAGGTCGTCGGCGGCACCCCGGCCACGGCGGGCCAGTACCCCTGGATGGTCCGCCTGTCCATGGGCTGCGGCGGCGCGATGTACACCGACCAGCTCGTCCTCACCGCCGCGCACTGCGTCAACGGCACCGGCAACAACACCGGCATCACCGCCACCTACGGCGTGATCGACCTGCAGGACAGCAACAAGGTCACCCGAACCTCGTCCTACGTCTACAAGAACCCCGGCTACGACGGCGCCGAGGGCGGCGACTGGGCGCTGATCAAACTCGCCACCCCGATCACCGGCGCGGCCACCCTGCCGATCGCCACCAACGCCACCTACGACAACGGCACCTTCGACATCATGGGCTGGGGCGCGGCCACCGAAGGCGGCGCGCAGCAGCGCTACCTGCTGCGCGCCCAGGTCCCGTTCGTCTCCGACGCCACCTGCAAG
>NZ_JBOHGC010000637.1:0-11177 GCF_050699995.1 Actinokineospora sp.
AGGCCGACGAGTACCTCGGTGGCTTCTGGATCATCGAGGCCGAGAACGAGGACGTCGCGATCGAATGGGCCAAGCAGGCCTCGCGGGCGCTGCGCAGCCGGATCGAGGTGCGTGCCCTCCAGGAGGAACCCGCTGCCTGACGGTCCGGCCTACACGGCTCACCGGTGGGATCCGGGCTTACTGAGCCCCCCACTTGGGTCTCCTGTCATCTGGCGAACAGGTGCCAGCCGACCCAGCACCAGAGTGCAAGCACGGCAATCCTGCCGAGCGGCAGCGAGCCCGCTTCGTACCGCATCGCGAAGGCACAAACATCCGGCAGGGATGGGATCCGGGTGTCTCGGCGGTGCGCCGCCCACTCGAGACCCGCGATGAGCAGGGCGGCGAGGACGAATCCCGCGATGGTCAGCATCCGTGTCTCGCTCATCGCCGCACCAGTCCCCAGAACGCGGCCAGCCAGATGAAGTAGGCCGCTGTCCGGCCGAGCTCGCCGGACAGCGGCGGATCGAGCAGGATCGACAGGGTCGGGTGGGCATGGGTCGAGCCGAGGCCGAGGTTGACCACTTCGAGCGTGACCACGATCAGCACGGGCACCAGCCACAGCACCGCGCCCGCGCCTGGCCTCGCGGCCGTTTCCCTACCGGGCACGAGCCCGGACAAGGCGAGCGACATCCCCGCGGCGCCGATCACGAGCACGAACGTCGTCGCCTTCCAGGTGAACGACGGCAGTCCGCCACCGATCAAGGCAAGCGCGGCGAGGATCGACCCGACCGCCGCCCGGTGTGCCCAGGTGCGGCCTGACGCGGCTGCGACGACACCCCGCGGGCGTTCCGCCATGCCGTTCATTGTGGCCCGCGCGTCAACCGTGGGGTCAGCGATCAAGGAGTCCGGTCGGCCCGCGGGAACCAGAAGGCGCCCGCGAACAGGCCGGTGGCGACCAGCGGCGCGAGCGCGACCAGCCAGCTGGGGCCGATGGGCAGGGTCAAGGCGAGCACCGCGGCGCCGGTGGCGAGCAGGACCCCGAGCAGGACGCCCGCGCGCCCAGGCCCTGGCCTGCTGTGACAAGCCAGGACGTACGCCGCCGACGCGGTGCCGCCGATGGCGAACTGCCCTACCGTGCCGGAGCCGGCAACCAGCGCAACCAGGACCGCCAGTACGGCGACGGCACCGAGGACTGGCAGGCGCACGGACAGCAGCACCGCGGTGGCGCCGACGGCCACCGCGGCTGCCTCCACCGGCCCGGAGGCGGGCAGCGCGGCGACGACAGCACCGCCGCCCGCGATGACGCACAGGGCCGCTCGTGACCCGTTCACCGGGACCGCACCCCAAGCGGCTCGCGGGACAGCGGGGCGAACACCTCGGCCAGCGCGGCCCCTTCCGGCCAGGCGAGCACCTGGATTCCGCACGACTCAAGGTCGCGGTACATCACGCGCCGCTGCAAATGCCACAGGCGCAGCGCGAGCGGCGCCGCCGCACTCGGCGCCGACCGGAGCACGTCGACCACCGCCACAGCGCGGCCCCGTGCGACCAAAGCGTTGAGCGCCAACTCGATCCGGGCATCGAGCAGGGGGCTGAACGCGATCACCGCGGCACCGTGCGGCGCCGCGTTCCTCGGGACAGCCGCCGGTCCGCCGGAGCTCTCGTGCGGTGCGGGCCAGGAGTCCAGAACCGTCTCCACCACCTGATAGAACTGTCGGGCGCCGATGTCCGGAACCAGCCAGCGCGTCCGCCCGCCGATCGTGACCACGCCCGCCCGGTCCCCCCGCCGCAACGCGGCCTGAATGACCTGGACGGCGCCGTCGACAGCCAAGTCGAGACAGTCGCGGGCGACCGGGTTCGGCGCCGGACACGTGTCGATCAGCGCGACCAGGTCCGCCGCCGACTCGCGCAGCCGCTCGGTGACGAAGGGCTCGCCGCGGCGCGCGCTGACCGCCCAGTTGATCTCCCGCAGCCGGTCGCCGAACACGTACGGCCGGATTCCGCCGAACTCCACACCCTCACCTCGACGCCGCCCGGTGTGCGCGCCGATGCGGTCCGGCAGGCGCAGCGGCCGCGGCACGCCTGAGGCGGGTGGCGCGTGCGGGAACACCCGCACCTCAGCCAAGTCGACTTCCACGTGCGCCGCGAGCATCCCGCCGGCCGCCACGCACCGCAGCCGCGTGGCCACCGGATAGCGACCCCACCGACGCGCGGTGACTGTCCATTCGAGACCGTCCGGCACCACCCGGGTCAGCTCGAGGCCGGGGGGCGACACCGGTTCGGCCTCGACTGTCGCGGTCCCGTCCAGAATCCGCACAGCGAATCGCAGGTGGACGGTCTCGCCCTCGAAACAGCGCACCGCGGACTCGTCGGCGCGCACCTCCACCTCCCTGGCGGGCCGACTCAGCGCGCAGCCGCCCGCGACCGCACCGAGCAGCGGCGCCGCGAAGACGACCGGACCGATCCGGGTGGTGATCACCGCCATCGCAAGGGCGGCGGCACAACAGGTGGCGGCCGCCAGCGCGAGCGGCGAGGGCCGCCAGCGGAGCCGCACGACGGTGATCACGCCGGTCCGACCCGCGGCGTGGGGACCTTGTGCAGCAACTCGTCGATGACCTGCTCGGACCGCACCCGGCGGACCCACATCTCCGGTCGCAGGCTGGTCCGGTGCGCCCAGCACGCCGACACCAGCGCCTTGACGTCCTCCAGGATCACGTAGTCGCGCCCGGCGAGCAGGGCGCGGGCGCGGATCAGCTGCACCAGGTCCAGCTCTGCGCGTGGGCTCACACCGACCAGGACCTTCGGGTGCGCCCTGGTCGCGTTCGCCAGGGCGACGACATAACCCACCACGTCCGGGTGCACGGTGATCGACTCGACCGATTCGCGCATCGCGAGGAGCTCGGCCGGGGCGGTCACCGGCCGCAGCGCGGGCGGCACGGATCCGCGGTCGAGCCTGCGGCGCAGCATCCGGCGCTCATCGGCTTCAGTGAGGTAGCCCAGCCGGATGCGCAGGGTGAACCGGTCGAGCTGGGCTTCGGGCAGCGGGTAGGTGCCCTCGTACTCGATCGGGTTGTCGGTCGCCAGCACGATGAACGGCTCGGGCAGCGGGTGCGATTCGCCGTCCATGCTGACCTGTCCCTCGGCCATCGCCTCGAGCAGCGCCGCCTGGGTCTTCGGCGGCGTGCGGTTGATCTCGTCGGCCAGCAGCAGATTGGTGAACACCGGCCCGCGCCGGAACTCGAACCTCCCGGTGTGCTGCTCGTAGACGGTGGTGCCGAGAAGGTCGGCGGGCAGCAGGTCCGGGGTGAACTGCACCCTGGTGAAACCCAGGCCCAGCACCGTGGCGAAGGACCGCGCGATGAGGGTCTTGCCGAGCCCGGGCAGGTCCTCGATGAGCACATGGCCGCGGGCCAGCACCCCGAGCAGGACGAACGTGAGCGCCTCGCGCTTGCCGACGACGGCCCGCTCGATCTCGTCGAGCACCGCGCAGGCCAGCGCGGCGGTCGCCTCGGTCGCGGCGGTCACAGCAGTTGCTCCAGCCGGTTCAGGATCTCGCCCACCGCCCGCCGTCCGGGGCCGGGTCGGTCGAGGTGCTCGGTGAAGGGCTGGGACGGGTCGACCAGGCCCCACAGGTCGGCCCCGAACAGCAGTTCCCCGGTGGCCCGACCGGTGGCCGCGCTGCCGAGCACCGCCTCCAAGTGACCCGCGAACAACGGCCGCACGTGCCGGTCCCAGTCCGCGCGCGAGCCGTCGACCCAGGCGAAGGTGGCGGTCGCCCGGTCAAGTGAGGAATCCCGGACGTCGTCCACTGTGTTGTCTACTGTGGACCGTGGTGGTCCGGCAGGCCGCATGCCCAGCCGCGCCATGGTCAGCGAGATCACCGTGACGACCGAGAGGGCGGGCGCCGACGGGTCGCCCAGGAGCGCCCAGCCGGTGCCCGCAGTCGCGACGGCGAGGGCGGCCGACGTCCAGATCACCATGGCCCGCTCCGCAACTCGGTGATAATGGTCCGCAGCGCGGCGACGGCGGCTTGCTGGTGTGTCGAGGTCATCGGGTGCCCACTGAACCGGGCTTCGTCGAACAGACGCACCAGTGGCCACGCGTGCTCGGCGCGCAGGACTCCCGCGCCCGCAGCGCGCCCGAGTACCTCCGACGGGGTGTCAGCGGCCCGAGGCGAGGCTTGCGACGACCGCGCCAAGGCGTGCTCCATCGCCGCGTAGCAGCCGATGACTGCCTCCCTGGGCGTTCCGGTTCCACCCTCCACAGCGGACAGTGCGGCCGCGGCCGCGGCCGCGAGCGAGTCGCCATGACCTGGTGTCGCGACCGACCCCGGCGCCGCGCCGCCGCCCGGGTCCAACTCGGCGGCGGGCTTGCGCACCGCGAGGCCCGCCATCGCGGCGAGAACTAACAGGAGCACGACCATGAGCCACGCGCCCGCGCTGCCCGTGACACCGATCGGGCCGACGTCGCCCGGCGGCGCGGCAGGCGGTGGTCCGACGTCACGCGGTTCCTCCTGGCCGCCCGGGCGCGGAAGCCAGGTCGCCGCGACGGCCACGCCCAAGACCGCCACGAACAGGACCAAGCCGAGGAGCCAGGCACGGCGCGGCGCACCAACCGGTTTGGGCGCCCGCGACGAACGAACCGGGGGAAATCGCAGCCTCGCGAGCACCAGCAGCACCAGTGACGCCCCGGCGAGCAGCGCGAGTACCACGACTGCCGGATCCCCTGAGGCCCACTGCGAGGTCGGGCCGGGAAGGTGTTCCAGCCGCGGGACCCGCAGGACGGCGACCGTCGCGAGGACACCCGCGATGAGGGCCGCCAGCCGCGCGAAAGCCCGCGTCGACGGATCGCCTCGACCCGGCATCACGCACCTCCCGATGGGCTGAGCCGGTGACGGCGTGCGGCAATCACCAAGTATGACCGCTAAGCGGCGGAAATCTCCCCCGGAAAATTCATCGAACCTGACGGTTCGCGATCCCGCTCCCCGCGAACAGGCCGCGCCGGGTGACCAGTTGGTCACCTGGCGTGTCAGTTGAGGATGTCGCCGTCCGGGTCCAAGCGGGAGCTGTGGCAGGAGCAGTCCCAGCTGGTCTCCGCGGTGTGCCCACGCGGGCGCAGCCGAGGTGGGCGCACGTCAGCCGCACCGCGTGGAGGGCATTGGGCCCCGCTGGGCCTGCTGGTCACCGGTCGCCATGACCGACGGCCTACGCGGTCACGGCCGCCGGCTCGGTGATCGGCGCGCAGTCGGACAGGGCGATCGGGTCGCCCATGCTGACCACGATCTTGCGGTCGCCCTTGTACCACTCACGGCCGTGGGCGCACAGGATGTTGTCGACCAGCATCAGGTCGCCTGGCTGCCAGGATTCCCGCATGGTCACCTGGTCGTAGGCGCGGTTGAGTGCGCCGGCCTCCTCCTGCGTAAGCGGGGTGCCGTCACCGAAGTAGGTGCCGAAGGGCATGCCGTCGGCGCCGAACGCCTCGATCAGGACCTCGCGGACCTCGTCGTCGAGGGTCCAGTGGTTCCAGAAGGCGGTGTGGTTGAACCAGACCTGTTCGCCGGTGACCGGGTGGGTGATGATCGCCGACCGGCGCTGGCGGGTGCGCAGCGAGTCGTCCTCGGTCCACTCGTAGCCGACGGTGTTCCCCGCGCAGTACCGCTCGACCTCGGCCTGCTCAGTGGTCGCGAAGCTGGTGCGCCACGGTAGGCCTGCCAGGTCGGAGTAGTTGCGGACCAGCAGCCACCCCTTCTCCGCGAACCGCGCCCGCAGGTCGTCCGGGAGCAGCCGCAGCACCTCGCGCATGTCGCCGACGGTGGTGGCGCCGCCCTCGTCGGGGGCGATGAGGCAGCCGAAGAGCAGGAAGCCGGGGAACTCCAGGGTGTAGCTGTTCTCGTTGTGCAGCCGGATCGGCTGCACTGCGGGCAGGTCGGTCGAAGAGAACACCCCGTGGCCGTAGTCCGACCGCGGTGTCGCCTTCTCGCTGTAGCCCGCCGGGTTGGGCAGCAGCAAGTCCTTCACCACCGCGAAGTCCTCGGTGCTCGCCACCGGCAGACCCCGGATCAGGACACAGCCCAGTTGCTGGACGGTGGCCCGGATCATGGGCAGGTTGGCGGAGAGCCACTCCGCCGCCGCAGCCATGTCCGCGATGTCCACAATGGACGCGATGGGCGGCTTGCCCGCTTCCGTGCGGACATCGAGGGTGTCCGCGGTGGTGTCGACGAAGGTCATGCTTTCTCCTTATGGGTGGGAATCGGTAGATCGCGGCCCGTGCGGATCGGGCCGATGTACAAGGTGAAGCCCGCGGCGATGTTGGCGATCACGAGGATCCAGATCGCGGTCCGCAGGTCCAGAACAGTGCCGAGCACGCCGCCGAGGATGCTGCCCACCGGGTTGACGCCGAAGATCACGAACCGGATGCTCATGGCGACCCGCCCGAGCATCTCCCGCGGGCAGTACGCCTGCCGGAAGCTCACCGCGATCACGCTGTTGGCCGCGGTCCCCATGCTCGACGCCATCACCCCGACCAGGGCGAGCACGATGCCGACGCCGGGGTCGGCGAGGGGGAAAAGCAGACCGAACAGCGCCGTCACCGGGCTGCCCAGGCGCAGTGCGCGGGCCGAGCCGAGGCGGCGGCTGTACCAGGGGGCCAGGGTCGCGCCGAGGACGCCGCCGATGGCGATGGCCGCGGTAAGCGCGCCGACCACCCAGTTGCCGAGGTCGGCGGTGCGCACCAGGAACAGCACCCACAGCGCCTGCAGGCCCGCCATGCACAGGTTCACCGCACCGGAGTGCAGGGTCAGCACCCGCAGGTACGGGTCGCGCACCACGACTTTGAGCGCCTCGACCACATCGGCCCGAACGCCGCGGCGCGCCTTGGGTTCGGGTGTCGGTTCGACCGCGCGGATCGAGCGCAGGCACACCGCGGACACCACGAAGGTCGCCGCGTCGACGACCATGCCTGCCACGGCGCCGGTCACCTGGGCGACGACACCGCCGACACCGGGGCCCGCGACCTTGGCCGCCTGCTCGCTCACGTGCAACCGCGAGTTCGCTCCCAGCAGGTTGTCCCGCCCGACGAGGAAGGGGACATAGGCGCTGTACGCGGCGGTGAACAGGACCGTCGCGCAGCCCACGGCGAAGGCCACCAGCAGCACGTGCGCCATCGTCAGCACCCCGAGCCACGCGGCGGCCGGCACGCTGGCCAGCAGCGCAGCGGACGCTACATCGCAGGCGATCATCAGCGGCCGCTTGCGCATCCGGTCGGCCCAGGCACCCGCCTGCAGGCCGATCAGCAGCCACGGCAGCCAGATCGCCGCGTTGAGCACGCCCATGGTGAGCGCGTCCGCGCTCAAGGTCTGGATCACGACCAGCGGCAGTGCGACCGTGGTCACCGCGCTGCCGGTCTTGCTGACCGTCTGCCCGGCCCAGAACAGCCGGAAGTTCCGCTCGCCCAACGCGCGGGGCCGTACGGCCACCTGTGTCATCGCTCCCCCAGCCAGGTCGTGACCAGTTCCCCGACACGCGTGATCGGCGCCGGTTTCATCATGTCGAAATGTCCACAGTCGACTCCGTGGTCATGGATCCGGCCGCGGGCGAAGTCCCGCCAGAGGTCCGCGCCGCCGCCGCGCGTCTGGGCGCTGCGTTCGGCGGTCACGTAGAGGATGTCGCCGTCGACCACGCCGGACGGCGCGTCGACCAGGACCCGGATGAGGTTGCCCGAGGCGTCGGACAGCCGGGTGAGCATGTCCTCCGGCAGGCCGAACCCTTGGGAGACGGCCAACCGCAGCCGGTCGGTGTCGTCGTCCGCGGCGAGTCCGAGGTCCTGCGCCATCGTGGTCAGCAGCGCGCGCTCGATCTGGTCGCCCCAGCCCGGCAGGGTCGACCGCCCGTCCGGTGGGAACGAATCGAGTAGGGCCAGCAGTTCGACGTCGGCGCCCTCCCGCTGCAGCCTGGCCGCGACCGCGTGGGCGATGTTGCCGCCCAGCGACCACCCCAGCAGCCGGTACGGCCCCTCCGGTTGGATCTCCCTGATCCGGCGCGCGTAGCTCGCGGTCAGCTCGTCGAGATCGGCGGGCCTGCTGTCGAGGTCCATTTGCAGGCCGTAAACCGGCACATCGTCGGGAAGGTGCCGCTGCAGCACCGAATAGCACCACGCCACCCCGGATACCGGGTGAACACAGAACAGCGGCGCCTGCTCGCCGCCGGCGCGGATCGGCACGACCGGGTCGATGCGCGCCGGCGTCCCCGAAGAGATGACCTCGGCCAGGTCCAGCACGGTCGGCGCCTGGAACAGCGCCCGGACGGGCAGGTCGACACCGAGACTCTCCCGCACCCGGCTGATCAAGCGGGTCGCCAGCAGGGAATGGCCGCCCAGCGCGAAGAAGTTGCCGTCCACCCCCACCGCGTCGCGACCGAGCACCTCACCGAAGAGTCCACAAAGGATTTCCTCGCGGCCGGTGCGGGGCGCGCGGCCACCGGCGGCGCGCTCGGGGACGGGCAGCGCCCGACGGTCGAGCTTTCCGTTGGTGGTCAAGGGAAGTTGGTCGATCCCGATGAACGCCGACGGCACCATGTAGTTCGGCAGCACTTGAGCCACATGCTTGCGCAGTGCGGCGTCATCGGCGTCGGGCACCACGTAGGCCACCAGCCGCTGGTCGCCGGGGATGTCCTCACGGGCGATCACCGCGACCTGGCTCGCCGACGGATGGCTCGCCACCGCGGCTTCGACCTCGCCCAGCTCGATCCGGAAGCCGCGGATCTTGACCTGCTGGTCCACCCGGCCCACGTAGAGGAGTTCGCCCTCACGGGTCCAGCGGGCGGCGTCGCCGGTGCGGTACATCCGCTCGCCCCGCTCGAACGGGCACGCGACGAACCGCTCGGCGGTCAGCGCGGGTTTGCCCAGGTAGCCCCGGGCGAGCCCCACCCCCGCGACGTACAGCTCACCGACCACGCCGGGCGGCACCGGCCGCAGCGCCGCGTCGAGCACGTAGGTCCGCAGGTCGGGAATCGGCCGGCCGATCGGGCTGCCCGCCCGGTCGCCGGCGGTGCCCGCGGTGAGCGGGAGGTAGCTGACGTGCACGGTCGTCTCGGTGATCCCGTACATGTTGACCAGCCCCGGTCCGTCCGGGCGGCGGGCGTGCCAGTCGGCGAGCAGGCCGGGTTCGAGTGCCTCGCCGCCGAACACCACGTGCCGCAGGCTCAGGTCGGCGCCCGTGTCGGCCTCGATCAGCTGGTAGAACGCCGAGGGTGTCTGGCTGAGCATGGTGACGCGCTCGTCGGCGAGCAGTGCGAAGAATTCGGCCGGGCCGCGGCTGACGTCGAACGGGACGACCACGAGCCTGCCGCCGTGCAGCAGCGCGCCCCACATCTCCCACACGGAGAAGTCGAAGGCGTAGGAGTGGAACATCGTCCACACGTCGTCGGCGCCGAAGCCGAACCAGGCCTCGGTCGACTCGAACAGCCGGACGACGTTGCGGTGGGTGATCACCACGCCCTTCGGCTTGCCGGTCGAGCCGGAGGTGTAGATCACGTACGCCGGGTGCGCCTGCCGCAGCGGCGCGCGCCGGTCGGCGTCAGTGACCGGTCCGGGGTCGAAGTCCGCGAGGCGGTCGTCGAGCAGCAGGACTGGTCCGGCCCATGGCGCGTCAAGATCGCCCGTGGTGATCAGGAGCGCCGGGCCGGCTTCGTCGAGCACGTGGCGCACCCGGTCGGCCGGATAGGTCGGGTCTACGGGGACGTAGGCGGCCCCGGCCGTCACCACCGCCAGCAGCGCGACGATCTGCTCGATCGACCGGGGCAGCAGCAGCGCCACCCGGTCCTCCGGGCCGACGCCCGCGGCGATCAGCGCGCGGGCCACCCGGTTCGCCGCCGCGGCGAGTTCGGCGTAGGTCAGCGACTCGGCCCCGCAGGTGACCGCCGTCGCGTCGGGGGTCGCCGCCGCTTGTCGGGCGAACATCTCCGGCAGGGTGTCGGCGCTCAGCTCGGCGGTCGCGGCGGGATTCCACTCGGTGAGCACGCGGCGGCGTTCGGCGGCGTCCATGATGTCCACTTCGGACACCGCCACGGTCGGGTCGGTTGTCACCGCGGTGAGCACCCGGACCAGCCGATCGGCCAGCGCCTCGACCGTGGCCCGGTCGAACAGGTCGACGGCGAACTGGACGTCGCACCGGATGCCGGCGGGAACGCCGTCGTCGCCGAAGGTCTCCGCCAGCGCGAAGGTGAGGTCGACCTTGGCGGTGGCCGCGCCGATCGGGTGGGGCTCGATCTCGACGCCCGGCAGGATGCCCGCCGCACCGGGGGTGTTCTGCAGGACGAGCATGACCTGGAACAGCGGGTTGTAGGACACCGACCGCCGGGGGTTCACGTGCTCGACCACCTGCTCGAACGGCGCGTCCTGGTGGGCGAACGCGGCCAGGTCGGTGTCGCGCACGCGTCCCAGCAACTCGGCGAACGACGGGTCCCCCGAGGTGTCGGTCCGCAGGACCAGGGTGTTGACGAAGAACCCGACCAGGTCGTCGAGCGCCTCGTCGGTGCGGCCCGCGATCGGCGACCCGATCGGGAGATCGGTGCCCGCGCCGAGTCGCGTCAGCAGCGTGGCCAGCGCAGCGTGCAGCACCATGAACACCGTGACGCCGTTCGACCGCCCCAGCCTCGCGATCCGCGCGTGCAGGTCGGTATCGATCAGCGCGGAGACGTTGCCGCCCCGGTAGCTCGACACCGCCGGGCGCGGCCGATCCGTGGGCAGCGGCAGACAGTCCGGCGCGTCGGCGAGGGTCGCTCCCCAGAAGGCGAGCTGCTCGGACAGCAGACTCTCGTGATCACTCGCGTCGCCGAGCAGTCGGCGCTGCCACAGGGTGTAGTCCACGTACTGCACGGGCAGCGGCGCCCAGTCGGGTTCGCGACCCTCGTTTCGAGCCTGGTAGGCGACGCCCAGGTCGCGCAGCAGCGGGCCGATCGACCAGCCGTCGGCGGCGATGTGGTGCACCACCGCCAGGAGCACGTGCTCCCGCGGCGCGAGGGCGAACAGCGTCACCCGGATCGGCGGCGCGGCGAGGTCGAACACGTGCCCCGCCGCCGCGCGCACCAGCCCGGCCACCTCGGCCTCAGTGCACTCGACCACCGCGAGCTCCGGCCGGGGGTCGGCGAGCACGACCTGCGCGGGCTCGCCCGCCACTTCGGTGAACACCGTGCGGAGAACTTCGT
>NZ_JBOHGC010000638.1:0-2550 GCF_050699995.1 Actinokineospora sp.
GGTATGCATCCCGCAACCTGCGGGCTACCGGCGCCTCCACGGTGGAGGACGCAGACTTCACGAACTCGCCCAGATCCTTCAACTTGGCGAGTACATCCTTACTGGTGACTCCGAGCTCTTTTGCCAGCTCGTGCACACGGGCCTTACCTGCCACTGCTCTCCTTGTCCGGGAGGTCGGCGGCAGACCCGTCGACCTCGTCCTATCGTCGCGCGTTCATGTCTTCAGCTTCACGGCTGACTCATGACGGGTCGACCTGCTTCCTGTCTTCTTCCACGGTGTGGGGTTGTCCCACACCACTTCCCGCGAGGCGCTCCATCTCCGCTCGCACCACGTCCACGCCGAGGACCACCTGGACCTTGAAGGCCCTGGTGAACGCCCGTCGCTTCTCGGCCAAGGCCAGACATCCCAGGTCGGGGTGAATCCATGCGCCCCGACCGGGCATCCGGCGCCGCGGATCGGGGACCGCGTCCCCGTCCACGAGCACTACCCGCAGCAACTTCTTGTCCTCCGCCCGGACCCGGCAACCGACACAGGTCCGTACCGGGCTTGCGCCATCGGGACGTGCGGAGACCGGTTCCTGACGATGAACCACGATCAGTCTATCCCGTCAAGCTCAGTCAGCCGAACCGGATACCGGAGCGGGGGCCGCCGCGTCGCTGCGGATGTCGATGCGCCAGCCGGTGAGCCTGGCCGCGAGTCGGGCGTTCTGCCCTTCCTTGCCGATGGCCAGCGAGAGCTGGAAGTCGGGAACGACGACTCGGGCCGTCTTCGCGCGCTCGTCGACCACCGTGACGGAGACCACTTTGGCGGGCGAGAGGGCGTTGCCGACGAACGTCGCCGGGTCGTCCGACCAGTCGATGATGTCGATCTTCTCGCCTGCCAGTTCGCTCATCACGTTGCGCACGCGCGCGCCCATCGGGCCGATGCACGCGCCCTTGGCGTTGACGCCCGCGACGGACGTGCGGACCGCGATCTTCGACCGGTGTCCCGCTTCGCGCGCGACCGCCGGGATCTCGACGGTGCCGTCGGCGATCTCGGGGACCTCCAGCGCGAACAGCCTGCGGACCAGGTTCGGGTGCGTGCGCGACAGCGTGATCTGCGGGCCGCGGTTGCCGCGGGCGACGCCGACGACGTAGCACTTGATCCGGGTGCCGTGCTCGTAGCTCTCGCCGGGGACCTGCTCGACCGCGGGCAGCACGCCCTCGGTGTTGCCGACCTGCACGATCACCATGCCGCGCGAGTTCGCCCTGGTGTCACGCTGGACGACGCCGGCGACGATCTCGCCCTCCTTGGCGGAGAACTCGCCGAAGGTGCGCTCGTGCTCGGCGTCGCGCAGCCGCTGCAGGATGACCTGCCGGGCGGTGGTCGCGGCGATCCGGCCGAAGCCCTCCGGGGTGTCGTCCCACTCCTCCTCGACCTGGCCGTCGGCGCCGGTCGTGTACGCCAGGACCCGGACCAGGCCGCTGCGCTTGTCGATGTCGATGCGCGCGTGCGGCTGGTGGCCCTCGGTGTGCTTGTACGCGGTCAGCAGCGCGGTCTCGATGGCCTCGATCACCGTCTCGAACGGGATGTCCTTGTCGCGCTCGATTGCCCGCAGCGCGGCGATGTCAACGTTCATCGCGCGTCCTCCTCACCATCGGACGCCCGACCTTCGAGCATCGCCAACTCCGCCACCGGCGGTTGCTTGAATTCCACTTCGATCACGGCGTGCGCGATGTCGGCGTACCCGACCCGCCGCAGCTTGCCGTCGACCAGCAGCTCCACGCCGCCCTCGGGCTCCTCGTCGGCCGAGCCGACCCGGGCCACGAACTCGGCGCCCTCGACCGGCCGGACCTTGACCAGCCGCAGCTTCGCCCGGCGCCAGTGGCGGGGCCGGGTCAGCGGGCGGTCGAGTCCGGGGGAGGTGACTTCCAGGGTGTACGGGCCGCCGAGGACCTCGTCGTGCTCGTCGAGCACCGCGGAGACGGCTCGGCTGACCGCGGCGACCTCGTCGAGTTCGACCCCGTCGTCGCCGTCGACCACGACCTTGACCTGGCGCCTGCGGCCGGCCTGCGCGACGTCGAGCTGCTCGAGCTCGAACCCGGTCGACGCCACGGCAACGGCCACGATCGACTCCAGCGCCGCCGCGGCCGGGTTGGTGGGCGCGGCGTTCGTTCCGCTGTCGCGATGTCGCTGGTTGGCCACGTCGGTGCCGCTCCCCGATTCAGGTAGGTGGTGCGATTGTCTGCCAGTCGGCGATGAGACACACCGACCGTGGTCACCTAGCGTATCTCGCCCACCGGGACCGGGCTGCCGCAGGCGATCATCCGGCAGCGTGGCAGGCCCGAACGGGTGGCCTGGCAGGATGACTTACTGTGATCCCCTCGGCGAGACAGACAACGGTGAGCCGCCGCGCGTTGTTCCGCGCCGCCGCCGCCACAGCCGCCACGGTCGCGGTGGGCGCCTGCACGGCCGAGCCGGACAAGCCACGGCCACCGGACCCGCTCGTCGAGCACCGCGGAGACGGCTCGGCTGACCGCGGCGACCTCGTCGAGTTCGACCCCGTCGTC
>NZ_JBOHGC010000639.1:0-26164 GCF_050699995.1 Actinokineospora sp.
GAACCTGTCCGGGTCGTTGTGATGGATCTCCAGCTCCGCCATGCCACGAAGTCTCCCGGCGACCACCGACAATCCGGGCCCGGTTTCCGACCTCGACGACTCGTGTCACACGATGGTGTCAACAACGCGGAATGGCTTGCGGTGAAACAGATTTCGGGTACGCGCACCGCGGCTCCCGGTCTGACAATGCGCCGCTGCCACGTTGACGCGGCAAGGACAGATCACACCCGATCAGTTCCCCAACCGAGAACCAGGTCACCTGCTTGAACCTGCCCCGCCTGAGCGGGGGCTGGGCATCGACAGGTCGGGGAATCGCGCACGCTCCAAGCGCCCGGGGAAATAGTGCCCCCGCCGTCACGCGGTTGGTACCTTCGCGTTAATACTGGTAAGTAGGGAACGCGACACCGAGGAGTTGGTACGCGGGTGCGTAGGTGGGGTCAGGCCCAGGTCTCGGGTGCCGCCGCGCTGGCCCTGGTGGCGGTGCTGCTCGCCAATCCGGGCGCGGGTGCGCAGCAGCCCACCGAGCCGCCGCAGATCGAGGCCGGTGTCGGCCCGGGCGCGCCGGTGCCGGACCCCCGCCCGGGTGAGGCCTTCGCCGACCCCAAGGTCGCCGAGTTGCAGCGCACCGCCACCGACGTGCAGCGCGAGCTGTCCGACCTCTCGGACAAGATCCGGACCGCCGAGGACGAGCTGCGCCAGGCCACCAGCAAGGTGGATCGCGCGCGGGTGGAGCGGGAAGCCGCTGACAAGATCGTCGCCGCCCAGCAGGGCGAGGTCGACGCCTACTCCGCCGCCCTCTACTCCGCGCTCGCGCAGCCCAGTGAGCTGCAGATGCTGCTCACCGCGGGCGGCCCGGAGGAGTTCCTGCAGGGCAGCAGCCTGATCGAGCGCGTGCGGATCGACCAGGACCAGCGGCTGGCCCAGGCCGTCGCCCGGCAGCGGGGGGCGCAGGACGCCGAGAACGCCGCCGTGGGCACCGAGCGGGTCGCCGCCGAACGCAAGGCCGACCTGGACCGCCGCAACGGCGACGCGTCCAACCGGGCCGCGGCTGTGTCGTCCGAGCTGCGCGGCAAGGTCGAGGACACCAACGCCGCGGTGATCGCCCAGCAGACCGCCCAGCGGGAACGCAACCAGAAGACCGCCGCGAACTGGAAGGCCTACACCGAGAAGCTGGCGTTCGCGGGCATCGTCGCGCCCAAGGCGGCCGCCCTGCGCGATCCGGCCCAGCTGCCTGCCCGGCTGGAGCCGCTGCCCGGTTCGACCGGCGCGCCGCAGCCCGGTGTCGCCAGGGCAACGCTGCCGACCGGCGAGAAGCTGCTCGTTCTGCCCGCCGAGGTGATCGGCGCGGTCAACACCGCCGTGAGCGTGCTCGGCAAGCCCTACGTGCCCGGCACGGGCGGCGAGGGCCCCAACGCCTACTCCTGTGACGGCCTGGTCCGGTCCGCGTTCGCCGCGGGTGGGCTGGCCCTGCCCGGCGCCGTGGCCGAGCAGATGGGCGTGCTGACGCCGGTGCCGACGCCGGACGCCCAGCCCGGCGACGTCGTGTTCCTCGGTCCCGCCCGCCTTGGTGTGCAGGGCGTCGGCATCGTGCTCGACGAACGCACGATGCTCACCGCCGACGGCAGGCTGGCGGGCGTCGTGGTGACGGACCTGCCCGGCGGAGACACCCTGCTCGGTGTCGCCCGGCCCGCGCTCGGGCAGCGCCAGCCGCAGCCGGTGCCGCAGGCGACCGACGGCGGCCTGCGCTGGCGCTGTGGGGGAGTGCAGCTCCCGCCTCGTGCGCCTGGGGAGGCGCCCGGGGCTTGGGGCGGCTATCCGAACGGCCTCATCCCGCAGGCGGCGCTGTGTCTCATCGGCGTCGGGTCACACTCGCTGCGCTGCGACGCGGCAGGCTCGTTCCGGGCGATGTCGGACGCGTTCGCGTCGGTGTTCGGCCGGGCGATCTGCCTGACCGACTCTTATCGGACCTTCGCCGCGCAGGTCCGGCTCTACGGCGTGAAACCCGCTTTGGCGGCGGTCCCCGGCACCAGCAACCACGGCTGGGGGCTGGCCGTGGACCTCTGCGGCGGGGCCCAGTCGTTCGGCACGCCGGAGTACGCCTGGCTCGCCCAGAACGCCGGTGTGTTCGGCTGGGGGAATCCGCCATGGGCGCGTCCGGGGCGGGGCCGCGAGGAGCCCTGGCACTGGGAATACATCGGGTCTTGATCTATTGGCTTCGATCATTTCGAACACCTGAGCGAAATTGTCGGTGGCGTCTTCTAGTGTGTGAAACACGAGATCGTCGGCACCGGAAAGGACCCGGGTAATGATCATCGATTGCGATAGCTGCGAGGTTCGTGGGAACGCTTGTCAGGATTGCGTGATCAGCGTGCTCCTCGGCGCGCCGCCCAATGTCGATCTCGACAGCTCCGAGCGGCTCGCGATCGACGCCCTCGCGAGTGTCGGCCTTGTGCCTCGGCTGCGGCTGATTCCGGTGGAGAAAACGGCCTGAAACCGGGTGATCGGTCGGGGTGATCGTGAGAATTCGCCGAACGGTCGCTCTAGATCGCCGAACGGTTCCACGGGCGGGTGAACTGGGTGTTGTCGTTGTCACAGGGTGGAGTTGCCACTGCTCCGTTGGTGTTTGGGAAGGATTCCCGGCGCTTTTCCGGCGCACCTGGTAGACGAGGAGGCTCACGTTTCGTAACCTGTCCGATATCTCGCGGCCAGCAGTCGCCCACCCCGAGGTGGCTACGCGAGATCGCCGCCGAAGTCAGCCTCGTCCGGCTGACCCGGATCCCCCACGGTGGGGTCGTCGATGATCGAGAAGTGCGCGACACGATCGCGAGCGGATCGGTCCGGCCGGAAGCGCTCCCCCAGCGCCCCCGGTGCCCGAGGACAACCCCGTCGGCGGTTTTGAGGACGAAGGAGTACGCGCGACGTGTCGTCGCATCGACTCAAGCGAGCTGTGCGTGGAGCCCTGAGTGTCACCGCGGTCATCTCGGTGATCGGTATGTCCCAGAGTCCCGCGTACGCGCAGCCGGCCCAGCCCCCGCCGCCCCCGACCACCGCGTCGGAAGCGACCAAGCAGTACCAGGAGCTCAGCGCCAAGGCCGGAACCATCAACGAGGACCTCCTGAAGGCGAAGGAGGACCTCAAGGTCAAGCAGGCCGAGTACGACAAGGCCACGGCGGATGTCGCCGCGGCCGCCGAGCTGGAGAAGCAGTCCGCCGCTCAGGAAGAGCAGTTCCGCGGCCAGGTCGACCAGCTGACCAACGCGTCGTTCCAGGGCGCGCGCTTCAACAAGATCAGCGCGCTGCTCACCGGGTCCTCCGCGGACGACTTCCTCGAGCGTGCTTCCGCGCTCACGGTTCTCGCCTCGGACAACCAGAACGCGCTGTCCAAGTACACGACCGCGGTGGCCACCGCCGCCCAGGCGCGCAAGCAGGCCGAGGACGGCCAGACCCGCGCGGGCGAGGCCAAGGCGGCCTCGGAGAAGCTGCTCGCCGACATCACCAAGGCGAAGGCCGATCTCGACGCGCAGATCAAGCAGGTCGAGGACGCCAAGAACCGCCTCACCGCGGCGGAGCGCAAGACCCTGTTCGAGCCGCCCGCCGACACCGGCGTCTACGTCGGCTCCGGCGATGCGGGCAAGGCCATGGAGGTCGCGCTCGCGCAGCGCGGCGACCCGTACGTGTGGGGCGCCGAAGGCCCGAACGCGTTCGACTGCTCCGGCCTCACGCTCTACGCCTACCGCGCCATCGGCATCAACCTGCCGCACTCCAGCCGGTCGCAGTACACCTACGGCAAGTCCGTCTCCAAGAGCGAACTCATCCCCGGTGACCTGCTGTTCTACGGCGGCAGTGCCAGCACGATCCACCATGTCGCCATGTACATCGGCAACGGCATGCTCGTGCACGCCTCCACCTCGGGTGTGCCGGTGAAGACCGCCCCCCTCTCCGGTGGCGGCAGCGACTACCTCGGCGCCAAGCGCATCGTCGGGTAGTCGTCAGCGACAGTTTCGAGTCGGGACCAGTGCCTTTGGGTACTGGTCCCGACTTGTTTCTCCCTTACGATCACCCAATGGCCATGAGGGCACGGGTGCGAGCCTGGCTGAGCGCCGTGGTCGCCACGACCGCGCTCGCCGGGATGGTGTTCATCGCCGTCCCCGCGTCCCAGGTGGTGCCCTCGTCGCCCGCCCCACCCAGCCAGGGGCAGCCGCTGGGCGGGCTGCAGCCCGCGGGGCCCCAAGGCGATCGCACCGAACGCGCCGACGCGATCACGTCGCTGCTGCAGCGGCGGGCCGACGCCATCGTGCGCCGCGACGAGGCCGCGTTCCTGGCGGGCCTCGACCCGCTGGCCGACCCGAATTTCCTGGAGAGCCAGCGCGCGCTGTTCACCAACCTCGCCGGGGTCCCGTTCGACCACTGGTCCTACGTGCTGCACCCGGACGACAGCCTCGACCTGTCCTCGCTGGACGACGACCGCAGCGCCGAACTGTGGGCGCCCGCGGTGGACCTGCGCTACGCGCTCGGCGGGGTCGACCTGACGCCCACCAGCCGGGCCATGGGCTACCTGTTCGTCCACCGCGCGGGCACCTGGTACCTGCGGTCCGACACCGCCCTGAACGACCTGGGCAGGCGGTCGTGGCGCGGTCCGTGGGACTTCGGCCCGTGCGTGGTGACCAAGACGACGCACGGCCTGGTCCTGGCGCACCCGGGCAGCCAGCCCATGGTCGACCGACTGGTCCGCGAACTGGACCCGTCGGTGGAGGCGGTCAACCGGGTGTGGGGCAACGGCTGGTCCCGGCGGGTCGCCCTGTTCCTGCCGGACGGACCCGCGGAGATGCGGGCGCTGGTCGGGCCCGACTTCCCGGTGGAGTCCGTCGTCGCCGTGGCGATCGCCGACCGGGTGGACACCGCTGAGCGGACCGCCACCGGGCAGCGGGTCATCCTCAGCCCGATGGGCGCCCGCGCGCTGTCGGTCGCCTCGCTGCGGGTGGTCCTGCGGCACGAGATCACCCACGTCGCCGCCCGGTCGGTGACCGTCGACGGCTCCCCGATGTGGCTCCTCGAGGGCTTCTCCGACTACGTCGGCTACCGCGACACCGACATTGCACTGTCCCAGGGCGCCCCTGACCTGGCCAAGCAGGTCCGCGAGTCGGGGCCGCCGACCTCGTTGCCCGAGGACCGCGCGTTCCGGGGCAAGGACCGCGAACTCGACCTCGCCTACCAGCAGGCGTGGTCGATCAGCCGCTTTGTCGCCGACCGCTTCGGCGAACCCCGCCTGGTCACGCTCTACCGCGAGCTGGGCGGGGCGGGGCCGCTGTCGGCCAGCGATACCGACGACCTGCTGCGCCGGGTGATCGGCATGGACCGCGCGATCCTGCTCCGCGAGTGGCAGGCATACCTGCGTGGGGCGCTGCGCTAGCCGGGGAATAGGTTGGCCCGGTGCGTCGAACGCTTCTGGTGACCAACGATTTCCCGCCCCGCCCCGGCGGCATCCAGACCTATCTGCACTCGTTCGCCACGCGGCTCGGGCAGGACCTGGTGGTCTACGCGCCGTCGTGGGAGGGCCATGCGGAGTTCGACGCGAAGCAGCCGTTCACCGTCGTGCGCCACCCAGGCAAGCTGATGCTGCCCACCCCCGACGTCGCCCGCCGCGCCCGAGAGATCCTGCGCGCCGAGAGCTGCGACTCGGTGTGGTTCGGCGCCGCCGCCCCGCTCGCCCTGCTCGGACCCTCGCTGCGCGCCGCGGGCGCCCGCCGCGTGGTCGCCAGCACCCACGGCCACGAAGTCGGCTGGTCGATGCTCCCGGGCGCCCGCCAGGCCATCCGCCGGATCGGGTCGACCACCGACGTCGTCACCTACGTCAGCAACTACACCCGCGGCCGGTTCGCCGCCGCCTTCGGCCGCGCGGCGGCGCTGGAGCTGCTGCCCTCGGGGGTCGACACCGACCTCTACCGGCCCGACGCGGCCGCCCGCGCCGAGATCCGCGCCCGCTACGGGCTGGCCGACCGGCCGACGGTGGTGTGCGTGTCCCGGCTGATGCCCCGCAAGGGCCAGGACATGCTGATCCGCGCCCTGCCGAGGATCCGCGCCCGCGTGCCCGACGCGGCGCTGCTGCTGGTCGGCGGCGGCCCGTACCGGCCGCGGCTGGAGTCGTTGGCGCAGCAGGCCGGAGTGGCCGAGCATGTGGTGCTCACCGGCTCGGTGCCCTGGGAGGAGCTTCCCGCGCACTACGCGGCGGGGGACGTGTTCGCCATGCCGTGCCGCACGCACGGCCGCGGGCTGGACGTCGAGGCCCTGGGGATCGTGTTCCTGGAGGCCGCCGCCACCGGTCTGCCGGTCGTCGTCGGCGACTCCGGCGGCGCTCCGGAGACCGTGCTGGACGGCGAGACCGGCCACGTGGTCGACGGCCGTGACATCGCCGAACTGTCCGACCGCGTCGGTAGCCTCCTGGCCGACCCCGCCAAGGCCGCCACGATGGGCGCGGCGGGCCGTGAGTGGATGCGGCGGTCCTGGCAGTGGTCGGACCGGGCCGCGCGCCTGTCCACCTTGCTCGACGGTGAGACGACGTACCGGTTCGGCTCGAACTGAGGAGTACGCATGGTCTTGGACCCGAAGATCGAGGAACGTCCCGCGCAGGCGTGACGAGCGGGGACTGGACTGGGACGTCGAGGACGGACTCTGGGGCGCGCGGGTCGAACGCTTCCTGACCAACCCCATGGAGCGGCCCGATCCGAGCCAGTGGCACACCGAGGTGGCCATCCGGCTCGCCGGTCAGCCGTAGAGGGCGGCGATCTCCTCGGCGTACGCCTTGGTGATCGCCTCGCGCCGCACTTTCAGGCTGGGCGTGATCTCGCCCGCCTCCTCGGTGAAGTCGCGCGGCAGGATGGCGAACTCGCGGATCGATTCGGCCTTGGACACCGCGCGGTTCGCCTCGTCCACGGCCGTCCGGATCTCCGCGCGCAGGTCGGGGTCGTCCACCAGGTCGGCGACGGCCACCTGCTTGCCGTGGCCCGCCGCCCACACCGAGACGAAGTCGGGGTCGAGGGTCACCAGCGCGGCCACGAACGGCTGCCGGTCGCCGACCACCACGCACTGGCTGACCAGCGGGTGCCTGCGCACCCGGTCCTCCAGCACGGCGGGAGCGACGTTCTTGCCGGCCGCGGTGACGATGATGTCCTTCTTGCGGCCGGTGATCCGCAGGAATCCCTCGTCGTCGAGGTCGCCGAGGTCGCCGGTGCGCAGCCAGCCGTCCTCGAGGACCTCCGCGCCGGCGGCCGGGTTGTGCCAGTAGCCGCGGAACACCATCTCGCCGGACAGCAGGATCTCGCCGTCCTCGGCGATGCGGACCGACGCCCCGGCGACCGGCTTGCCGACCGTGCCGACCCGGAACGCCCGCTCGGTGTTGACGCAGACGGCCGCGGACGTCTCGGTGAGCCCGTAGCCCTCGTACACGGGCACGCCGACACCGCGGAAGAAGTGCGCCAGGTGCTCGCCCAGCGGCGCGCTGCCCGAGATCGCCGCGACGCAGCGGCCGCCGAGGACCGCGCGCAGCCTGCTGTAGACGAGCTTGCTCACCGCCGCCCGGCGGGCTTTCAAAGCCAGCGACGGGCCCGGTCCGTCCAGGGCGGTGCTGTACTCGACGGCGAGTTCCTCGGCGAGGTCGAAGACCCGGCCGCGGCCCGCGGCGTGCGCCCGCTGCCTGGCCGAGTTGTAGACCTTCTCGAACACCCGCGGCACGGCGACGATGAACGACGGCCGGAACGTCGCGAGGTCGGCGACCAGGTCGCGGACATCGGGCAGGTGGCCCAGCGTGGTGCGGGAGTACACGCAGCACAGCGCGATGGCGCGAGCGAACACGTGGGCCAGCGGCAGGAACACCAGCATCGCGTTCGACGGCCGCATGAGCTGCGGGAACGCGGCGATGTCCGCGCGGATCTCGGCCAGGAGGTTGCGGTGGGTCAACTCGACGCCCTTGGGCCTGCCGGTGGTTCCCGACGTGTAGACCAGGGTCGCGGTGTCGGACGAGCGGACCGCGAGCCTGCGCTCGTTCGCCGTGTTCTCGCTGACCTCGGCGCCTGCCGCGGTGAGTTCGTCGACCGCCGCTTCGAGGTCGCCGCCCGGCTCGATCTGCCACACATGCTCGACCTCGGCGAGCCGGTCAACCACCTTCTCCACGGTGCGCCGGTGGGCCGCGGTCTCCACCACGACCGCCCGCGCGCCGGAGTCGCCCAGGATCCACGCGATCTGCTCGGCCGACGACGTCTCGTACACCGGGACGGTCACGCAGCCCGCCGCCCAGATGGCGAAGTCGATCAGCGTCCACTCGTACCGGGTCCGCGACAGCAGCGCCACCCGGTCGCCCGCCCGCAGCCCCGAGCCGATCAGCCCCTTGGCCACGGCCGCCACTTGCGCGGCGAACTCGGCCGTCGTGACGTCGATCCACGACCCGTCCACCCGCCGCCGGAACGCCACCGCGTCGGCGAAGCGCTCGGCGTTGGCCCACACCATGTCGGTGAGGCTCTCCTCATCGGCCACTGTCCCGATGGCGGGCACGCTGTATTCGCGCACATCGACCTCCCCGTGATCGCCCCCAAATTAGTCCTACCGGCCCGTGCCGTGCGGGTCACCCCGGGTGGCATGACATGCTGCGGGAATGCCGCATGTCGACGTGGTGGACGAGACGTTCATCGTGGTGCCGCCGAAAGTCGTGGCCGCCGCCTTCGCCGATCCCGGCGCGTGGCGCCGCTACTGGCCCGACCTCAAGCTGGAGGTCTACGCCGACCGCGGCGACGAGGGCCTGCGCTGGACCGTGAGCGGCGCGCTGGTCGGGACCATGGAGGTCTGGCTCGAACCGGTGCTCGACGGCACGGTCGTGCACTACTTCCTGCGCGCCGACCTGCCCGAGGGCCGCCCGGTCAAGAACGTGCGCCGCGAGCTGACCGCGCGCCAGCTCGCCGCCAAGTCTGTGGCGCTGGGGCTCAAGGCCGTCCTGGAGGACGGTCGAGCGCCCGGGTGCGCTCCCGTGTCCGCGTAATGTAGACCCGTGCGGGTTCATGTGGTCTCCGACGTTCACGGCAACGCCGAGGCCCTGGCCCAGGCCGGACAAGGCGCCGACGCGCTCATCATCCTCGGCGACCTGATCGACTTCGTCGACTACCACGACCACTCCCGCGGGATCCTGGGCATGGTGTTCGGCGCGGAGAAGGTCGCGGTGTTCGCCAGGCTGCGCCGCGAGCGGCTCACCGCGGAGGCCTCCGCGTACGCCCGCGAGCTGTGGTCGACCCTGCACGACGCCGCGGGCGTGGTCGAGGAGGCCGTCCACACGCAGTACAAGGCGCTGTTCGCGGCGATGCGGGCGCCCACCTTCGCCACGCCGGGCAACGTCGACCTCCCGCACCTGTGGCCCGAGTTCGCGGGCGACGGCATCGAGGTGCTCGACGGCGATGTCGCGGAGGTCGGCGGGCTGCGGTTCGGCTTCGTCGGCGGCGCGCTGCTCCCGCGCGGGGTCGCGCCGAGGCGCACCGGCCCGTTCGTGCCGTACCTGCGCACGCCGGAGGAGTTCGACGAGGCGGTCGCGAAGCTGTCCGACGTCGACGTGCTGTGCAGCCACATCCCGCCGGACGTGCCGGAGCTGACCTACGACGTGATGGCGCGACGCGCCGAACTGGGATCGTCGGCGCTGGTCGACCTGATCCACCGGCAGCGGCCCCGCTGGTCGGTGTTCGGCCACGTCCACCAGCCGCTCGCCGACCGGATGCGGCTGGGCCGCACCGAGTGCGTCAACGTCGGACACTTCCAGCGGACCCAGTGGCCGTACGTCCTGAGCTGGTGACGGGGTAACCTCCCGAACTATGGCCGACGAGTCCACGCAGTCCATCGTCGTCGACGCCCCGGCGGACGCGATCATGGCGGTAATCGCAGATTTCGAGGCGTATCCCGAGTGGGCGGGGGCGGTCAAACAGAGCGAGGTGCTCTCCCGTGACGCCCAGGGCCGCGGGCAGGAAGTCACCTTCACCCTCGACGCCGGGGTGTTCAAGGACGTCTACACCCTGGCCTACACCTGGGCCGAAGACGGCCTCGCGGTCGACTGGACGCTGGTCAAGGGCCAGATGCAGCGCTCGCAGAAGGGCCGCTACGCGCTGCGCGAGGAAGGCGGCCGGACCACGGTCACCTACACCCTGTCCGTGCAGCTGATGGTGCCGATGATCGGCCTGTTCCGCCGCAAGGCCGAGAAAGTGATCATGGACACCGCGCTCAAGGAGCTCAAGCGCCGCGTCGAAGCGCTGTAGCGAAGGGCGACGCGTGCGGATTCTGCTCTTCACCGGCAAGGGCGGGGTAGGCAAGACGACCCTGGCCGCGGCGACCGCCGCCCGCATCGCCGCGTCCGGCCGCAAGGCGCTGGTGGTGTCCACCGATCCCGCGCACTCGCTCGCCGACGCGTTCGGCGCCGTCCTGGGCGCCGAACCGTCCGAAGTGGACACTTCGCTCTACGCCGCGCACGTCGACGCCCGGTCTTTGGTCGACCGGTCGTGGCCGCAGTTGCGCGACCAGTTGCGCGGGGTCTTCGCGGGCGCGGGCCTCGATGAACTCGACGCCGAGGAACTCACCGTCCTGCCCGGCGTCGACGAACTGCTCGCGCTGTCCGAAGTGGCCCGACTCGCCGAGAGCGGGCCGTGGGATGTCGTGGTCGTCGACTGCGGTCCGACCGCGGAAACGTTGCGGCTGCTGGCTTTGCCCGAAGCGATCGCCGGGTATCTGGACCGCGTGTTCGGCGCCGCCCGGGGAATGTTCGCGAGCGCGCAGGTCCGGTCCGCCGCCAAGTCGATCTCCACGTTGGCCACGCACCTGGCGGGCCTGCGTGCTGTGCTGACGGACCCGTCGATGACCAGCGTGCGACTTGTGCTCACCCCGGAGCGGCTCGTCGTCGCCGAGACCCGCCGAACGCTGGCCGCGCTCGCCCTGCGCGGGGTGCATGTGGACGCGCTCATCGCCAACCGGCTGGTGCCCAAGGCCCGGCTGTGGCAGGGCCCCGCGGCGAGCTGGCTGCGCACCCGACGGTCCGAACAGGACGCCGTGCTGTCCGAATTGGACGCCTCGACGCCGCTGTCGGTGCACGTGGTCGAACACCGCGCGGCCGAACCGATCGGCTCGCGCGCGCTGATCGACCTCGCCGACGAGCTCTACGCGGGCATTGATCCGCTCGACGGCCTGCGCAGGCCGGGAGTCCCGCTGCTGTCGGTGCGGGCCGACGGCGACGACTGTCTGCTCACGGTGGCGCTGCCGCTCCTCGACGGCTGTGACCTGGACCTCGTGCGGGTCGGTGACGATTTGGCGGTCACTGTGGACGGCGTGCGCAGGCTCGTCGCGCTGCCGCTTATGCTTCGGCGCTACACCGTTATCGACGCCGAGGCCGACGGCGCCGGTCTGGTGCTGCGCTTCGCGCCCGGCCAGGAGGAGCGCCCGTGACGCAGACGACCACCCAGGACCCGGGGTCGCGGCTGGCCGACGAACTGCGGCTGCTGATGGCCGCGGTCGCCGAGCGCGCGGGCCCGTGGCTCGACCGGGTCGCGGTCAGCACCCACGACGAGCACGAGCCCACCATTCCCGGCGAGTCGTGCCAGTGGTGCCCGGTGTGCGCCCTGATCGCCCTGCTGCGCGGCGAGCCGTCGGAGCCGGCCACCCGCGGACTCGACCGCGTCGCCGACCTCGTGGCCCTGCTGCGCGCGGTGCTGGCCGACCGGTGGGAGCCCGAGGCGGACCCGCACATGCCGGGGTTCCGCCCGGAGCCCCCCGCGCCGTCGGACTCGCCGCGAGTGCAGCGGATCGTGGTGCGGCGCAAGGGGATGACACCGCAGTGACGGCCATCGGTGTCGACATCGGCGGCACCAGCGTCCGGGCGGGTGTGGTGGACGCGCACGGAGCGGTCCTCGACACGGCCCGCGGCTCGACGCCGAGCGGCGAGGCCGAACTGGAAGACGTGATCTGCTCCACCATCGAGACGCTGTGCCGCAAGCACGAGGTGAGCGCTGTCGGGCTCGCGGTGGCGGGCTTCGTCGGCAACGACCGGCGCTCGGTGATGTTCGCGCCGCACCTGGCGTGGCGCGCGGCCCCGGTCGCCGACCGCATTGCTTCGCGTATCGGGTTGCCGGTGGTCTTGGAGCACGACGCCAATGCCGCCGCCCTGGCCGAATATCACTTCGGTGCGCTTCGTGGGGCGCGGGTCGGGCTGTTGATCGCTATCGGCACCGGTATCGGCGGGGCGCTGCTGATCGACGGGAAGCTGTTTCGGGGGGCGCACGGGGTGGCGCCGGAGTTGGGGCATCTTCGGTTGATGCCTGGTGGGCGGCCGTGTCCCTGTGGGAAGTCCGGGTGTTGGGAGCGGTACTGCAGTGGGACCGCGTTGAGCGCGACCGCGGTGGATCTGCTGGCGCGGCATCCTTCATCGACCCTGGTTCGGGAGGCGGCTCGGGACTCACGGGCGTTGACCGGTCGGAAAGTGGCCGCGGCTGCCCGTGAGGGTGATTCGGTGGCGCTGAAGGCGATGGCTGACTTGGCGAAGTGGTTGGGCGATGGGTTGGCGCTTGTCGCTGATGTCTACGACCCCGAGCTGATTGTGATCGCGGGTGGGGTTTCGGAGTCCGGGCCGTTGTTCCTGGATGACGCTCGGGATCGTTATCGGGCTGTTGTCACTGGTTCCGGGCATCGGCCGTTGGCCCGGGTGCGGATCGCGCATCTTGGTGATGACGCTGGGATTGTCGGTGCGGCGCTCGCCTGCGGCCTCGGTTGAGGCGCGCGTTTAGACCTGGGCTCCGTCGTCGCCGTCGAAGTCGGGTGGGGTCTTTCGCACCCGCATGAGCAAAAAGCCGATTCCGCCCGCGAGTGAGATCAACGCGATCGGGGTGGCGATTCGTGGGTCCAGGCCGATGATGTTGGGCAGCACCAGCAGGACTATGCCGATCACCAACAAGACGATCGCGATGATTGTCAGCGGGCGCAAACGCGGCAGGGGCGGTGGTTCCGGTGGTTCGTAACCGCCTGGGTCGTCATCGCCCGCCCAGTCGAAGTCGGTTTCGTGCCCGCGCCAGGCCGATGCCGTGGCTGGGGTCGGAGCAGGCGGGGCCGCTGGGGGTTCCGGTTCTTCCTGGACCGTGTCCGCTCGACGCTGTTCGACGTCGCGGCCGATTCCTTCGCGTTCGAGGTCGGCGATGATCTCGGCGAAGGCCGCGTCCACGTCTTCTGGGCCGTCGCCCGGGCGGTTGATCACACTCGCTCACCTGCGCTGACGCGGCGGACGAAGTCGACGCTGGAGTCGAAGATCAATGGGGCGTCGTGGTCGAGGGTGGCGACGTGGAAGCTGTTCTCCAGGACCACCTCGGTGGCGTCCGTGCTGGACACCCCGCGCAGGATCTCGTGGGAGTTCTCGGGCTCCACCACGTGGTCGACCGCTGAGTGCAGCACCAGCAGCGGCTGGTCGACCTTGGCCAGGTCTTGCCGCACGAACGCCCAGAACTTGGTCAGGCTCGCCATCGCGCGTAGGGGAGTGCGGGGGTAGGCGTACTCGCTGACACCGGCCAACGCGATGTCGTCGCTGATCGGGGGCACCGACGGGACGATCTTGGACAGCATCCCGACGAACCGGATCTCCTTGCGCAAGGTCATGATCGACGGGTTGACCAGCACCACCCCGGCGATCTCGTCCCCGTGCTCCTCCGCGAGCCGCAGGCACAGGGCCCCGCCCATCGACAGGCCGAAGACGAAGACCTGGTCACAGCGCTCGCGCAGCTCGGCGAAGGACTCCGACACAGTGCCGTACCAGTCGGGCCAGCCGGTGCGGTTCATGTCCTGCCAGCGCGTGCCGTGGCCGGGGAGCAGCGGCACCCGGACGCTGTAGCCCTGGGCGACGAGATGGTCGGCCCACGGGCGCATGCTGAACGGCGAGCCGGTGAAACCGTGGCTGAGCAGCACACCGATCTCGGTGGACCCATCGTGCGCGTAAGCCCGCGCGCCTTCGATATCGGGCACCCCGCTCCTCCTATGATCAGCTCGGTGAGCCTGGGATGTGGCCATAGTCGCACGAACTGGCGCCTCGGTGACCGGATCCGTGCCCGTGGTTTCCTCGTTGTGTACTCGGATGACTTGGGTGTCTCGCCTCGGTGCGTCCGTGTTACCGCTTGGCCGTAGCGTTGTGCGGGCCACCGGGGTTCGTAGGCTCGGGTGGGATTCAGGGGAGAACGGAGCGCTGGTCGCGTGGTGTACTGGTTGGTCAAGTGGGTCTTCCTGGGGCCTTTGCTGCGCCTGTTCTTCCGTCCCAAGATCGAAGGCGCGGAAAACATTCCCGCCGACGGTGGCGCGCTTCTGGCGAGCAACCACCTGGCGGTCTCGGATTCGTTCTTCCTCCCGCTGAAGGTCTCCCGGCGGGTGACGTTCCCAGCCAAGATCGAATACTTCACCGCCCCCGGGATCAAGGGCAAGCTCAAGAAGCTGTTCTTCACCGGTGTGGGTCAGATCCCGATCGACCGCTCCGGCGGGTCCGCCGCCCAGGCCGCGATCGGCACCGGCGTGCGGCTGCTGCGCGAGGGCCACCTGATGGGCATCTACCCGGAGGGCACCCGCTCGCCCGACGGCAGGCTCTACAAGGGCAAGACCGGCATCGCGCGGATCGCGCTCCAGGCTGGTGTGCCCGTCATCCCGGTCGCGATGTTCGGCACGGACAAGGCGAACCCGATCGGCTCGAAGATGTGGAAGCCGTACCCGATTCGGATCAAGGTCGGCAAGCCGCTGGACTTCTCCCGCTACGAGGGGCTCGAAGGCGACCGGTTCGTCGAGCGGTCCATCACCGACGAGATCATGTACGCCCTGATGGAGCTCTCCGGCCAGGAATACGTCGACGTCTACGCGGCGAAGGCGAAGGAACTGCAGGCTGCGCACGAGGCCGGGACCGTCACCGACGTGCCGACCCAACTCAAGCGCGACGCGCGGATCCCGGAGACCGAGGCCAGCTAGGCACTCTCGGTGCGGCGCGTTGCCGGTGCTCCGCGGTCCGGAGCGGCTTCGATTGAACGCCGTTTGCGTATCTTGACGAGGTGCGATCGGCAGATCCCGAGGTCTCGCTGTCCTGGCTGTGCGCAGTTCTCGACCGAGCACGTTGGGCGCTGTCGGTCGATATTCATCTTTTAGGAGAAAACGTAGAGTGCGCTTCTTTTATGACTGCGAATTCATCGAGGACGGAACGACGATCGACCTGGTGTCGATCGGTGTCGTCGACGAGAACGGCCGCGAGTTCTACGCCGTCTCCACCGAGTTCGACCCGAACAAGGCGGGCCAGTGGGTCCGCGACAACGTCCTCGACAAGCTGCCCTCGCCCGCGGACAAGGCGTGGTGTGACCGCGCGACCATCCGCAAGCGTCTGCTGGAGTTCCTGACCACCCCCAAGACCCGCGACAAGATGGAGCTGTGGGCCTGGTTCGGCGCGTACGACCACGTCGTCCTCGGCCAGCTGTGGGGCGCCATGCCCGCGTTGCCGCGGGAGATCCCCCGCTTCACCCGGGAACTGCGGCAGCGCTGGGAGGATGTCGGCAAGCCCTACCTGCCCACCCCGCCCGATGACGCGCACGACGCCCTCGCCGACGCCCGGCACAACCTCGTCCGCTGGAAGATCATCGAGGCCGAGTGGCAGAAGATGATCGCCGACTGACCAAGTTGTCCACACCCTGGACACCCCTCCTTGCTACACCGATTCAGTAGCCGGCAGGCTTGGCGTCGAAGTGGTGACGGCGGTCACTGCTCGCGAAGTCGGAGGAGGGTCGAAGACATGCGCGTCGGCGTGCTCACCGGTGGTGGTGACTGTCCAGGTCTCAACGCGGTCATCCGGGCCGTGGTGCGAAAAGGCATCGAAGGCCACGGCTGGGAGATCGTCGGCTTCCGCAACGGCTGGCAAGGCCCGCTCGAAGGGCTCACCAAGCCGGTCGGCCTCGCCGAGGTCGAGGACATCCTCACCCGCGGCGGCACCATCCTCGGCTCCTCGCGAACCAACCCGTACAAGGTCGACGGCGGCCCGGACAAGATCCGCGCGGTCCTCGCCGAACTCAAGATCGACGCGCTGATCGTCATCGGCGGAGAGGACACCCTCGGTGTCGCCAAGCGCCTGACCGACGACGGCATCGGCATCGTGGGCGTGCCGAAGACCATTGACAACGACCTCGGCGCCACCGACTACACCTTCGGCTTCGACACCGCGGTGCACATCGCGACCGAGTCGATCGACCGGCTGCGCACCACCGCCGAGTCCCACCACCGCGCGCTCGTCGTGGAGGTCATGGGCAGGCACGCGGGCTGGATCGCCCTGCACTCGGGGCTCGCGGGCGGCGCGAACGTGATCTTGGTCCCCGAGCACCCGTTCAGCGTCGACAAGGTCATCGAGTGGGTGCAGCGCCGCTTCGAGCGCCAGTTCGCCCCGATCATCGTGGTGGCGGAGGGCGCGCTCCCCGAGGGCGGCGCGGAACTGCTGGCCAGCGGCGAGAAGGACGCCTTCGGCCACGTCCGGCTGGGAGGCGTCGGCCAGTGGCTGGCCGAGGAGATCGCCGCCAAGACCGGTGAGGAGTCGCGAGCCGTCATCCTCGGCCACACCCAGCGCGGCGGCACCCCCACCGCCTACGACCGAGTCCTCGCCACCCGCTTCGGCCTGCACGCGGTGGACGCCGTGGCCGACGGCGACTTCGGCGTCATGGTCGCCTTGCGTGGCACGGACATCGTCCGGGTCAAGCTGGCGGAGGCGACGGCCGAGCTCAAGACGGTGCCGCTGGAGCGGTACGCGGAGGCGGAGATCTTCTTCGGCTGATTACACCATTTTGGGTAGACTTACACCATGGCGATGAACATCAAGGATCCCGAGGCCGAGCGGCTGGCCGCGGAGGTGGCGGAACTCGCCGGCGAGACGAAGACCGCCGCGGTGCGAAACGCGCTCCGGGAGCGCCGGGATCGCCTTGTCGAGGCGACGGCAAGTCGGCGCGAGCGGAGCTTCCGGAGCTTCCTTCAAGAAGAGATCTGGCCGCATGTTCCCCCGGAAGTGCGCGGCAAGACGACCACCAAGGCCATGCGCGAAGAGATTCTCGGCTACGGCCCGGAGGGCGTGTGATCCTCGATACTTCCGCGATCGTTGCCGTACTCCTCCAGGAGGAAGGCAGCGATCAGCCGGCAGACCGACTCGACGGTGCGGAGGTCTGCAGGATTGGCGCCCCCACACTGCTGGAGGCATCGATGGTGCTCACCGGCCGTATGGGCGATGTCGGACGAGTGCTCCTCAACTCCCTTCTGCGGGAGAAGAACGTCGAAGTTCTCTCCTTCACCGAAGCACACTGGCGGATCGCTCAGAGCGCGTTCGTCCGCTACGGCAAAGGGCGGCATCCGGCGGCGTTGAACTTCGGCGACTGCCTCACCTATGCGATCGCCCATGTCGCGGGTGAACCGCTGCTGTGCGTCGGCGACGACTTTCCGCAGACGGACCTGCCGCTCGTCGAACTCGGCTGAGCGCCGCTACTTGAGCTGGCCGCGTACCTCGCCGCCCGGGTAAGTCGGGGTGTGCACGTTGACGTAGTAGGAGCGTGGGTCGGCGACGATGGCCGCCAGCTCCGCGGGGGTCAGCGCGCCGCCCTCGGTGGCTGTGACGCACGCCGAGACGGTGCTGGTCGCCGCCGGCGGGGTGGTCAGGCCGACGACCACCGGGCCCGCGACGTTGCGGCCGCCGACGTGGATGTGGGCGGCGACCGGGCTTGTGCTCAGTTTCCGCACTTCGAGGGTGTAGCAGAGCTCGCTGCCGTCGACCTCGTAGGCGAAGAAGCCGCTGCCGTTGCTGACCACGGTGCCCGTCTCCTGCTCCGGGTTCAGCGGGATCGCGGGCGCCGCGGCGGCGACACCCGCCGTCAGCATGAAAGCCGCCGCGGTGGTGGTGATCAAGGTGAGCGCTCTGGCCATGTCGTCGTCTCCTCGGATCGGGATCCCCCTTAAGACAACGCGCGACCACAGCTCAGGGTTCAACGACCGGACCACGAACGCCTACCCGCGGGTATGGTGCCCGCCATGGAGGATCTGCTCTGGGCTGGAGCCCACGCGCAGGCACGGGCGCTGAGCGCGGGTCAGGTCACCGCGCCGGAGTTGCTCGAAGCCGTGCTGCGCCGGGCCGAGACGGTGAACCCCACCGTGAACGCGTTCCGCGTGCTCTACGCCGACGCGGCGCGAACGGCCGCAGTGGACGCCCAGCGCAGACTCGACGCGGGGGAGCGCACGCCGCTGCTCGGCGTCCCCATCGCCGTCAAGGACGACACCGACGTCGCGGGCGGGCTGACCACCAAGGGCGGTCGCCCGCAGTCGCCGCCCGCCGAGCAGGACAGCGCGGTCGTCGCGAAGCTCCGCGCCGCGGGCGCGTTGATCGTCGGCCACACGCTCACCCCCGAACAGTGCCTCTGGCCGTTCACCGAGACGCTGGCTTACGGCGCCACCCGCAACCCGTGGAACCTCGACTACACCCCCGGCGGCTCCTCCGGTGGTTCGGCGTCGGCCATCGCCGCGGGCATCGTCGGCGCCGCCACCGGCTCCGACGGCGGCGGCTCGATCCGCATGCCCGCCTCCGCCACCGGCATCTTCGGCGTCAAGACCTCCCGGGACCTCGTCGACGTGACCCCGTGGACCGGCACCTGGAGCGGCCTGTCGGTGATCGGCCCGCTTGGGCGCACGGTCGCCGACACCGCGGCCATGCTCGACGTGATCGCCGAGGACGGCGGCACCTACGGCGACGCGGTCACCGCCGACCCCGGCACCCTGCGCATCGCCTTGTCGTGGCGCACCCCGCTGGGCCCCACGCCGATGAACCCGCGCTGGAAGCGGGCCGTCGTCGACACCGCCGACCGGCTGCGCGACCTCGGCCACCGCGTCACCGTCGCCGACCCCGCACTCGGCACCGGCCCCTCCACCCAGTTCCTGATCCGCTACCTGCGCGGCGTCGCCCAGGATGTCGCCAAGCTGCCGAACCCGAAGTGGCTGGAGTCGCGCACCCGCAAGGTCGCCGCCCTCGGCAGGCGCATCCCGGACAGCACCCTGCGCTGGGCGCACGCAGGCGAGGCCCCGCTGCGCCGGGTGATGGAGGAGTTCTTCACCCGCTTCGACGTGATCCTGCAGCCGTCGTGGACTCGCAGGCCCACCCGGATCGGCCAGTTCCACGGCAGCGGCCTGACCGCGACGTACACGGGCGTGACGCACCGCATCCCGTACTTCCCGACGTGGAACGTCCTGGGCAACCCGGTCGCCGCGCTGCCTGTCGGCCGCGACGAGGCGGGCATGCCGATCGGCGTCCAGCTGATCGGCCCGGACCGCTCGGAGCGCCTGCTGCTGTCGCTGTCCGGCCAATATGAGCGAGCTCACCCGTGGGTCGACCGCAGGCCTGACCTCTGAGACGCACCGGCGCGGCGAAACCGGCTTCCACCAGCGAAAATCGGGGCCGCCTGGTTGAGTCGGCGGATCCCGGCCCGGTGAATCGGTCAAGGCCGTCGTCGTCCACGTGATGGGACCCGGTGTCCCGCTGTGCGGTCGTGAAGACCGACCTCCTACTCTTGACACGTGAACTGGACCGTGGACGTGCCAGTGGACACGCTTCCCGAGCTGCCCCCGCTGCCTCCGACGCTGCGTACCCGACTCGACGACGCCCTTGCGCGCCCCGCCGCGCAACAGCCCGAGTGGCCCGACGCCGACCAGGTGCGCCAGGTGCGCACCCTGTTGGAGTCGGTGCCGCCGATCACCGTGCCCGCCGAGATCGACCGGCTCAGCCGCAGGCTCGCCGAGGTGGCCAACGGCGAGGCGTTCCTGCTGCAGGGCGGCGACTGCGCCGAGACCTTTGTCGACAACACCGAGCCGCACATCCGCGGCAACATCCGCACGCTGCTGCAGATGGCGGTCGTCCTGACCTACGGCGCGAGCATGCCGGTGGTCAAGGTCGGCCGCATCGCCGGGCAGTACGCCAAGCCGCGGTCGAACAAGACCGACGCGCTGGGCTTGGCGGTCTACCGGGGTGACATCGTCAACTCCCTGGTCGCCACCCCCGAGGCCCGCGTGCCGGACCCGTCGCGGATGATCCGCGCCTACGCCAACGCGGGCGCGGCGATGAACCTGCTGCGTGCCCTCACCGGTGCGGGCATGGCCGACCTGACCAAGGTCCACGACTGGAACCGCGACTTCGTGCGCACCTCACCCGCGGGTGAGCGCTACGAGGCCCTGGCCACCGAGATCGACCGCGGCCTGCGCTTCATGCAGGCGTGTGGTGTCGAGGACAGCTCGCTGCACACCGTCGAGGTGTTCGCCAGCCACGAGGCCCTGCTGCTCGACTACGAGCGCGCGCTCCTGCGGCTGGACTCGACCGGCCCGGAGCCCAAGCTCTACGACCTGTCGGCGCACTTCCTGTGGATCGGGGAGCGCACCCGCCAGCTCGACGGCGCCCACATCGCGTTCGCGGAGCTGCTGTCGAACCCGATCGGCCTCAAGATCGGCCCGACGACCACCCCGGAAATGGCCGTCGAGTACGTCCAGCGGCTCGACCCGCGCAACGAGCCCGGCAGGCTGACCCTGATCAGCCGCATGGGCAACGGCAAGGTCCGCGAGGTCCTGCCCGCGATCGTGGAGAAGGTCGAAGCCTCCGGCCACAAGGTCATCTGGCAGTGCGACCCGATGCACGGCAACACCCACGAGTCCTCGACCGGCTACAAGACCCGCCACTTCGACCGGATCGTCGATGAGGTCCAGGGCTTCTTCGAGGTTCACCGCAGGCTGGGAACCCACCCGGGCGGCATCCACGTGGAGCTGACGGGCGAAGACGTCACCGAATGCCTCGGCGGCGCCCAGGAAATCTCGGACGCCGATCTCCACGGCCGCTACGAGACCGCCTGCGACCCCCGGCTGAACACCCAGCAGTCTTTGGAACTGGCCTTCCTGGTCGCGGAGATGCTGCGCTCATAGTCAGATCAACACGAAGTGCTCTTCCAGGTGCGAACAGCCCCAGGAAGAGCACTTCGTGCATTAACGAGCAGCAGCCCGTGCAGCGACAAAGGCAGCGAACTCCACCATCAAGTCCAGCCGCTGTTCCTCGATCACCGGATCAGGCGCGATCTCCCGCCGAATCGTCTCCCCGTCGAACGTGTGCTCCAACGTATTGACCAGCAGCTCAAGCTCCGCGTCGGAGAACACCTCAGTCCCGGCCACCATCCGCGCGATCTCCAGCAGTTCGGCGAAGAACCGCTTCCCGATCACCGAAAGCCGCGAACGCAACTCCGCGTCCGTCCGCGCGGCCACCATCAGCTCAAACCACACCACGTTGTCCTGAGCCCGGTGTCGCTCTCGCATCACCCGCACCGCGTCCTCGACACTCGGTGTGCCGATCTCGGCGAAACTGGCGCGAACGCTTTCGCAGTGGCGTCGCGCGACCTCGTCAGCCGCGGCCAACACAAGATCCAGCCGTGAGTCGTAGTGCCGGAACAAGCCGCCTTTCGAGACGCCCGAGCGCTCGCACACCGCCCCCAGGGACGTCTGCGCGTACCCGACCTCGGAGATGGCCCCGATCGTCGCGTCGATCAGCAGCCCGATCGTCGATTCCCGACGTTCCTGCTGGCTGCGCCGCTGCTGCTTGGTCACGTGCCTCCGACAGTCTCCCGCACCGTCGCCGGGTCGACTGTGCCGCGCGGTTCGCCCGCGCGCAGGAACCGGCCGGTGCGCCGGGCGGGGGCGAACTCGCCCGCGCCGAACACCTGGTTGCCCGCGACGAGCGTCGCCGTGACGGCGCGGTCGTTGCGGTTCACCATGCGGCTGAGGTTATCGAAGACCTCCACCGGCGCCTCGCTGAACTGGTCGACCGACTCGTCGAGCCCGGCCGGGTCGATCACCACCAGGTCCGCCCGGTCGCCTTCGCGGATGCGCCCGGCGTCGATGTCGCACCAGTCGGCGAGCTCACCCGTGAGCCTGTGCACCGCCCGCTCGACAGTCATGAACCCGCTCACGTGCGCCCGGCGCAGCAAGCGCAGCCCGAAGTTGTAGAACGCCATGTTCCGCAGGTGCGCCCCGGCGTCGGAGAAGCCCATCTGCACGTCGCGCAGCGAGCTGAGTTTGTCGAGCACCTTCGGGCGGTGGTTGGAAATCGTTGTGTGCCAACGGACTCCGGTGCCGTGTTCGACGACGAGGTCGAGGAACGCGTCGACCGGGTGCAGTCCCTGTTCGTCGCCGACCTGGCCGAACGTCTTGCCCACCACCGATTCGTCCGGGCAGGCCAGGATGTGCGCGTCGTAGAAGTCGCGGTTCCACACCCGCGGCGTCCACTTGCGGTCGTATTCGCGCCGGAACCGTCGCCGGTAGGCCTCGTCGCGCATCAGCTCGGTGCGCGCCTCGTCCTTCAGGTGCAGCGCGGCCGCGCCCGAGCCGAGTTCCTCGAACACCACCAGATCGATGCCGTCGGCGAAGATGTCGAACGGGACCGGCAGGTGCTGCCAGCGGAAGTCGCCGCGGCCGACCCGGTTGGTGAAGCCCGCGATCGGGCCCATGAGGTGGCCCAGCGCCGGGTTCGCCTTGACGTCGGCGGCGGTCAGGAAACTGGTCTTCAGGGCGGGCCGCAGCCCCATGCCCATCGACTCGATCAGGTACGGGACCAGGCTCGTCGGTGTGGTCAGGTTCGGAATCGACTGCAGCACCCGGCCCGCCCGGCGCAGGATGCGGTGCAGCGCCCGGTACTCCTTCCACGACGCGTACGTCGAGGGCAGGGTGCGTGAGCGGTAGCGGTCGCCGTCGAGCTTGTCCCACGGGCTGCGCATCTCCGAGAGCCCGACGAACCCGGCCGCCAGCGCGTCCTCAAGCAGGTCCCGCATCCGGTCCAGCTCGGCGGCGGTGGGCTTGACCTTGCGGTCGGTCGACCGGTCCAGGCCCATCACCCCGGCCCGCAGGTCCGAGTGCCCGAGGAACGACGTGACGTTCGGACCCAGCGGCAGCGACTCCAGCGCGGCGACGTATTCCACGGCGTTGGACCAGGTCTTGTGCTCCTCGACCGCCTTGATCACGCAGTCGTGCGGGATCGCCTCGACCCGGCTGAACAGGTCGGCGGCGTCGAGCGCGTCGACGTGCAGCGTCCCGAGCGAGCAGGAGCCGATCAACACGGTCGTGACCCCGTGACGCACCGATTCCGACAGGCTCGGCGCCAGCAGCACCTCGGCGTCGTAGTGGGTGTGGATGTCGATGAACCCCGGCACCACCCACTGGCCGGCGGCGTCGATGACGTTCGGGCAGCCCGCCGCGTCGAGCGGGGTCGCGGACACGGCGGCGACCCGGCCGTCCTTGATGCCCAGGTCGCGGATCGCTGAAGGTGCACCGGTGCCGTCGAACCAGCGGCCACCGCGGATGAGCGTCTCCCAGGTCATGGGTAAAGATAGAAACCGATCGGTCTCAAAATGTCAACGGCTCACGCGCAGAGCTCATGCAGGGTCGCCGTCGACTTGACGATCGCGTCGGCGAACCGGCCGAGGTTCACCACCGCCCCCGCGTCGGCGTTGATTCCGATGTGGACACCGTCGCGGTAGGTCGACACGGCGATGCTCACCCGGTGCCCGGGCGCGATCGGGACGATCGGATACACCTCGCGCATCTCCGCACCCGCGAGCCGCAACACCATGGGCGGGAACGGAACCGCGGTCACGACCGTGTCGAACAGCATCGGCGTCGCCGCCGCGAGCAGCCGGGTGCCGACCCGGTGGGCCAGCGGCGGCAGCCACGAGGCCATCATCGACAGCGCGCCCGCGCCCTTCTTCGGGCCGGCCACCTTGTTGGCGTCCATCGCGGTGCGAACCGTCTTGAGCCGGGCGACCGGATCGGGCTCGCCGACCGGGAGGTCGCACAGATAGCCGGAGATCTGGTTGCCGCCGCCCGCGTCGCCCCGGCCGCGGATGTTCACCGGGATCAGCGCGCGCACGTCCACGCCGTCGACCTTGCGCCCCGAGGCCTCCATCCAGTCGCGCAGCGCGCCGGTGAGGACCGCCAGGACCACGTCGTTGACCGTGCCGCCGTGGGTTCGGCGGATGTGCTTGATGTCGGCAAGGTCGAGCCGCACCCGGGCGAACTCGCGGGCGGCGGTGGTCCGATTGAGCAACGGGGCCGACCACGGCGCCCGCATCGCCTGGACGACGGAGCCCGCCACGTCCACGCCCTGGCGGACGCGCTCGATCAGCCCGGGCAGCGGAGCCGGAGCCGACTCCGCGGGCTGTGGGCGCTCACAGAGGCCGTCGAGCAGGCCCGCGGCGATCTCGACCGCGCCCGCGCCGTCGGTGAGCGCGTGGTGCAGCTTGAACAGCACCGCGAACTCGCCGTGCGGCAGGCCGGTGACGACGTGGAGGTCCCACGGCGGCCTGCTCAGGTCCAGCGGCCGCTCCAGCCATGACGAGGTGTAGGCGTCGAGCAGGTCGAGTTCCTCCGGCAGGCGGCACGCCGAGATCTGGTCGGCCGCGCGGAAGTCCGGTGTGGACGTCCACTCGGCGCCGCCAGGTGGGAAGAGGGTGGACCGAACCCGCTTGCGCAGCTTCGGCATGGCGTCGATCCGGGCGGCGAGGAGGCGGGCCACGTCGTCCGGATCGACCGGGGTCTCCGGTCGGAACACCGCGACCGCACCCACGTGCATGGGCGTGCTCGCGCGTTCCAGGCTCAGGAAAGCGACGTCCAGGCCGCTGAGTGGGGTCGTTGGGGGCATGGCTCAACGACACCAGGCTGAGATGACACGCGGGTTACTCCCATGGGTCTACCCAGCGGTAATCGCCCGATCGAGTTCGTCACACTCAGAAGGCGAACGCCCCGACCTTGGTGCCGCGCTGGACCTTGGTGCCCGGCGGCGGGTTCTGCGCGCGGATGATCCCGTTTGGATTGGTGAACACGCCCAGGTCCAACTCCAGCCCCAGGGCGGCCAGCGCGGCCTGCGCGTCCGGCACCGTCTGGTCGGTGAGGTCGGGAACGGTCACCGCGTTCGACACCACCACCGACACCCGTTTGGCCGCGTCGGGCGCGATCTTGGTCCCTGGTGCGGGATCCGTGCGGATGACGCGCCCTCCCTCGACGTCCCCGGAGAACTCGGCGGGCCCGTCGAACGGCTCGAAACCCTGCTCCTGCAGCAGCTTGAACGCCTCGTCGCGGGTCTTGCCGCGCGTGTCCGGCACCGGCTTCGGGGCGGGTCCCTTGCTCAGCACGATGATCACCCGCTGGCCCAGCTGCAGCTTGGTGCCCGGCGGCGGGTCCAGCCGCACCACCGTTCCCTTGGCGACGTTCTCGTCGAAGACGTTCTTGCCGTCGTCGCGCTGCGGCTGCAGCTCGGCCGCGCGGATCAGCTGCTCGGCCTGGTCCACAGTGGATCCCGCGGCCACGTCCGGCACCACGGGGCGCCCGGCCGACACGATGACCTTCACCTCGTCGCCGCGCAGCGCCTCGGTGCCCGCCGTGGGATCGGTGCCGATCACCTCGCCCGCGGCGATGTCGTTGTGGCGGACCGTGGTGACGTTCGGGTTCAGGTCGGCCGCGCGGATCGCCTGCTCGGCGGCCGCGGAGTCCTTGCCCTGCACGAGCGGGACCTCGGTGTAGCGGCCGCTGGTGAACCACCAGAGCGACGTGACCAGCACCGCGAGCGCCACCACGCCCGCCACACTCCAGCCGACGATCTTCTTCGTTCGCGACGGCGGCGGAGCGGCGGATTGGCCCGCGTGGATCGGACCGCTGGGGATCGGACCGCTGGGGATCGAACCGCTGTGCGGGCCCGCGAGGTGCGGCACCGGGTGCGGGCCGGTCTGCGGCATCGGGTTCGCCGCCGCCGAGTCGATTGCCTTCTCCAGGTCGGAGCGCAGCATGGCGCGGGTCCCCTGCGGACCGCCGCCGCTGAATCCCGTCGGCGCCTGCCGCATCACCGTCGCGCCCGGCGGCGGCACCGCCAGGTTCGGCACCGGCATGTTGCGCACGGTCGCCTCGGGATCGGCGAGGACCGGGGCGACCGCGCGGGTGGAGTCCTCCCCGACGGGGGCGGCGACCTCGGCGGGCGTCACGGGGACGGTCACGTCCAGCGGCGGCGCCTCGACCACCGGCACGCGCATCCGGGGCAGCGCGAGCTGCTCGCGGACCGACCTCAGCTC
>NZ_JBOHGC010000640.1:0-2776 GCF_050699995.1 Actinokineospora sp.
CCGGCCGGTGGCCACCGGCCCGACCCAGTCGCTGCGGGTCCAGCTCGGCGAGGGCGTGCGCTGGCTGCGGGGCAACGCCCTGATGGTGCGGCTCGCGGTGTTCGCCGCGACCATGGCGCTCGCCACCGAGCTGGCCCAAGCCCTGCTGGTGCTCTACGCGCTGCAGGACATCCACCTCAGTGAGGCGACGTTCGGCGTGTTCGCGCTGGTCGGCGGCGCGGGCGGGATCATCGGCGCGTTCATCGCGCCCCGGCTGACCCGCGCGCTGTCGCGGCGGACCGTGCTCGTCGGCTCCATCGTGAGCTGCGGACTGGCGTTCACCGCGATGTCGGTGTCGAAGGACCCGGTGACAGCCAGCCTGCTGTTCGGCGGGTTCGCCGCCGCCGTCGTGGTCGTGAACGTGATCCTCGGATCGCTGCGGCACGCGCTGGTCCCGGACTACCTCTTCGGCCGGGTCCTCGGCGTCTGGCGGACCGCGGTGTGGGGCGCGATCCCCGTCGGCGCGCTGCTCGGCGGCCTGCTCGCGACCTGGCTCGGCACCCGAGCGGTGTTCGCGATCTCCGGTCTGCTGCAACTCGCCCTCGCCGCGGCGGTGTGGTTCGCCCTTGCGGGCCACCGCGGCGAGGTCGACAGCATGTCGAGGGCGGGCGCCCCGTAGGACGCCCGCCGAGCGACTACTCGCCCTACTTGCTGGCCACCTTGCGGTACTTGGCGACCGCGATCGGCGCGAAGATCGCCAGGATGGCGAGGCAGGACACGACCGACCACAGGATCGAGTGCTGCGCGGGCCAGGAGTCCGACGTCGCCCGCAGGACGCCGGGACGTGGGTTGCCGAACAGGTCGCGGACCGCGTCGGCCACGACAGTGACCGGGTTCCAGTTCGCGAAGACCTTCAGCGGCCCGGGCAACGAGTTCGCCGAGACGAACGCGGACGACACGAACGTCAGCGGGAACATCCAGATGAAGCCCGCGCTCTGCGCGACCTGGACGTTGCCCGACGCCATGCCGACGAACGCGCCGACCCAGGACATCGCGAACGAGAACAGCAGCAGGATCGCGTAGGCGAGCACCGCGTCGAGGAAGCTGCCCCGGATCCGCCAGCCCACCAGCAGACCGCAGATCGACATGACCAGCAGGCCCAGGGCGCTGACCGCGAGGTCGGCGGTGGTGCGCCCGAGCAGGACGGCCCCGCGCGACATCGGCAGCGACCGGAACCGGTCGATGACACCCTTCTCCAGGTCGGCCGCCATGCCGAGGGTGGTGTACGCCGAGTTGAACGCGACCGTCTGGGCGAAGATGCCGCCCATCAGGAACTCGCGGTAGGCGTCCGGGTTGTCGCCGATGCTGCCGCCGAAGACGAACGCGAACAGCAGCACGAACATGATCGGCTGGATGGTCGCGCCGAGCAGCAGGTCGGGCTGGCGGCGCACGTTCATCAGGTTGCGCCAGGTCACGACGCCGCTGTCGCGGGCGCTCGCGGTGATGACACTCATCAGGAGGCCCCCTTCTTGCTCTTGCGGCCCTTGGGCTCCGGTTCGGCTGGCTCCTCGGCCGCGTGGCCGGTCAGCGCGAGGAACACGTCGTCGAGCGTCGGGCGGTGCAGCGCGACGTCGAGGACCGAGATGCCCTCCTGGTCGAGCCTGCGCAGGGCCTCGACCAGCGCCTTCGGGCCAGTGTCGACCTTGACCGACACGCGGCGCTGGTGGTCGTCGACCGAGGGTTCGCCGGAGCCGAGGCTGAACAGGATCTGGCGGGCCTTCTCGACCTCGCTCTGCTCGCCCACCACGACCTCGATGCGCTCGCCGCCGACGCCGTTCTTGAGCTGGTCCGGCGTGCCGCCCGCGATGACCTTGCCGTGGTCGATCACCAGGATGTTGTCGGCGAGTTGGTCGGCCTCTTCGAGGTACTGGGTGGTGAGCAGGACCGTGGCGCCGTCGGCGACGAGTTCGCCGATGACCTCCCAGGTGTCGAGCCTGCCGCGCGGGTCGAGCCCGGTGGTCGGCTCGTCCAGGACCACGACCGTGGGCTCGGCGACCAGCGCCCCAGCGAGGTCGAGCCTGCGGCGCATCCCGCCGGAGTAGGTCTTGGCCGGGCGCTCGGCGGCGTCCTTGAGCCGGAAGCGGTCGAGCAGCGCGCGGGCCCGCGCGCCGGAATCGGACCGCGACATGCCGTAGAGCCTGCCGACCATGTAGAGGTTCTCGTAGCCGGTGAGGTTCTCGTCCACGGCCGCGTACTGGCCGGAGAGCCCGATGGAGCGCCGCACCGCGGCGGGGTCGGCCAGCACGTCATGGCCCGCGACGAACGCCCGACCGGAGTCGGGCTTGAGCAGAGTGGTCAGGATCCGGACCATGGTGGTCTTGCCCGCCCCATTGGGGCCGAGCAGACCGAGCACGGTTCCGGAGCGGATCTCCAGGTCGACACCATCGAGGGCGCGGGTGGACCCGTAGGTCTTCACCAGCGCCTCCGCGTGCACCGCGACCTGGGACGCGGAGGGGGGCATGAGCAAGTCTCCCGTGCGTTTGGCCGAAGATTGAATCACTCGCGAGGCTAGTACGGCAGCAGCCATTCGGGGTGTGACCTGCGGGGATGTGTGGCTGGGGGCCTGCGTTCGGCATGGGGCAGCCGCCTGTTGATCATGTGTTTGTGAGCACAACAGGATCGCAGGCGGCTGCCGGTGTCAGGATAGGTGCTCGGTTGGCTGGGCGGAAACTGGGTGAGTTGACCGAACGGCTGCGCTGGTGTTTTCGGCGGATCGAGCCGTTCATGCAGGCCCGTA
>NZ_JBOHGC010000641.1:0-11604 GCF_050699995.1 Actinokineospora sp.
GGATGAAATGCGCGCCCTTCAGCGCCGACTCCGAGAACAGAATCCCGTTGTTGGCGAGGATGCCCACGGGGTAGCCCATGATGTGGGCGAACCCCGTCACGAGCGTCGGGCCATAGCGGGCCTTGAACTCCTGGAACCGGCTGCCGTCCACGATGCGGGCGATCACCTCACGCACGTCATACGGCGTGCGCGAGTCGGTGGGGACGACGCCGTAGAGCGTGGCCGGGTCGATCGCGGGCTCCTCGACCGGCGCGACGTCCCACGGACGCGGGGCGCGCGGGCCGAGCGTGCTGACGATGGAGCGGACGATCCGCAGCGCGTGCGCGTCGTCGTCGGCCAGGTGGTCGGTGACGCCGGAGGTTCGCGAGTGGACATCGCCGCCGCCGAGGTCCTCCGCGGACACGACCTCGCCGGTCGCGGCCTTCACCAGCGGCGGGCCGCCGAGGAAGATCGTGCCCTGGTTGCGCACGATCACGGCCTCGTCGCTCATCGCGGGGACGTACGCGCCGCCGGCGGTGCAGGAGCCGAGGACCGCGGCGATCTGCGGGATGCCCTGGGCGGACATGGTGGCCTGGTTGAAGAAGATCCGGCCGAAGTGGTCGCGGTCGGGGAAGACGTCGTCCTGCTTGGGCAGGAACGCGCCGCCGGAGTCGACCAGGTAGACGCACGGCAGGTTGTTCTGCAGCGCCACCTCCTGCGCGCGCAGGTGCTTCTTGACCGTCATCGGGTAGTAGGTGCCGCCCTTGACGGTGGCGTCGTTGGCGACGATCACGCACTCGCGGCCCGACACCCGGCCGACGCCGGTGATGACCCCCGCGGCGGGGGCGTCGTCGCCGTACATCCCGGTGGCGGCCAGCGGGGAGAGTTCCAAAAACGGAGACCCTGGGTCGACCAGCGAGTCGACCCGGTCACGTGGCAGGAGCTTGCCCCGCTCGACGTGTCGCGTGCGGGCCTTCTCGGGTCCGCCGAGCGCCGCCGTGCCAAGGCGTTCGCGCAGGTCGTCAACGAGCACGCGGTGCTCCTTGACGTTGCGCTGGAAAGCCTCGTCGGCGGGATCGGCGTCGCTGCGCAGGACGGGCGCGTCCATCTCAGGTCCTCGCGATCGCATGTTAGTCACCGTTAACTATGCGACCAATGTTAGCGCTCGCTAACGTCCGCGTCCAGCCACGGCGAAGGCCACCCCCGATCGGAGGTGGCCTTCGGTCGAGACAGGGCAGGGATCAGCCGGTCACAGCGCGCACGGCGGCGTAGTAGCCACCGTTCTGACCAGCCGCGTTCGGGTGGTACGACTCCTCGACGGGCCACGCCCAGCTGTTGATCCAGCGGGTGCCCGCGGCGCAGATCTCATGACCGGCGAAAGAGGCACGGGCGTCGATGAAGGTGAGGCCCGCGGCGGCGACCCGACCACGGGTGACGTCGGCCAACACGTCGGCCGACTGGTTGATGGCCGCCCGCTTGGTCTCGCTCAGACCCGCGTAGCAGTAGCCCGGAACCTTGTACATGCGCGGATAGCCGACAACGAGCACCCGGGCGTTGGGCGCGCGGCTGCGGATCTGCGCGTAGACCGCGTCCAGCTTCGGGGGCAGCTGGGTGCGGGCGTAGTTCTGCGCCTCCTGGTTGCGCTGCACGCAGGTGGAGTCGGAGCCGAAGTTGCAGTCGGTCATGACGCTCGCGAAGCCCGCGTCGTTGCCGCCGATGGAGATGGTGACCAGGGCGGTGTCGGCGGTGACCGCGCCGACCTGGTTCGCGAGCACGTCGCCGGTGCGCGCGCCGGAGCAGGCGACGAAGGAGAAGGAGGACGGGGCGTGGGAGTTGGCCCAGAGCTGGGGATACGAGTTCGCGCTGCGCTTGCAGGAGCCGCTGGTGCCGTAGCTGCCCGCGCCCAACCCCGAGGAGTAGGAGTCGCCGAGCGCCACGTACTTGCCGGTCGCGGCCGATGCGGGCACCGCGAAGCCGGCCATGGATAACAGGGTGAGCAGGGTGATCACTAGGGACTTGGGGACACGCATGCCTAACCTCCGCCGTTGGAGGGGATTCCCGACAGCTCATGACTACCAGCGACCCACCACATACGGAACTGCTCGGTAACTTATTAAGGGTTGGCACTTTCCCCAACGGACTTCAAACGTCTGGCGTTAGCGGTCGCTAACCACCCTGCAATACGATGGCCCCGTGTCCCCAGCAGCCGAACCAGCGAAAACCGGCCCCAGTCGGCGTGAGCAGATCCTCGCCGCCGCGGCGGAACTGTTCGCCCGCCACGGTTTCCACGGCGTCGGCATCGACGACATCGGCTCCGCCGTGGGCATCTCCGGGCCCGCTCTCTACCGGCACTTCCGGTCGAAGGACGCGATGCTCGGCGAGATGCTCACCTCGATCTCCGAAGAGCTGCTCGAAGGCGGCCTCGCCCGGGTCAGCTCGGCGGGCGGGGCGCAGGACGCACTCGGCGACCTCGTGCGCTTCCACGTCGACTTCGCGCTGGACAACCCCTCGCTGATCACGGTGCAGGAGCGCAACCTCGGCAACCTGACCGACCCCGACCGGCGCAAGGTCCGCGCCCTGCAGCGCCGCTACGTCGAGGCCTGGGTGGAGGTCATCCGCGACGCCGTCCCCGCCATCCCCGAACCCACCGCCCGCGCCGCCGCGCACGCGGTGTTCGGCCTGATCAACTCGACCCCGCACAGCAGGCACCTCGACCGCGACCAGATGGCCGACCTGCTGACCGCGATGGCCCTCACCGCCCTCATCCACACCCCCGTCGCCTGACCCCACCCCTATCCGGGCAGGCGCGAGCACTGCTCGATTAATTGGTAAGACCACTTGACCTCTGACCAGTGGCCTTCTACCGTCCATTGGCATGACGTTCCAGCCCGTGGCCCGGCGCTCTGTGCCCGACGAGGTGTTCGCGCAGATGCTGCACGCGGTGATCGACGGCAGCGTCGCGGCGGGCGAGTCGCTGCCCAGCGAGCGCGCGCTCGCCGAGGTTCTAGGGGTATCTCGGCCCGCGGTTCGCGAAGCACTGCAGCGGATGTCGCAAGCGGGCCTGGTCGATGTCCGGCAGGGCGACGGCACGGTCGTGCGGGACTTCCGGCGCAGCGCGGGACTGGACCTGCTGCCGCGCCTGCTGCTGCGCGGCGAGACGGTCGACCTCACGGTGGTGCGCGACATCCTCGACGCCCGGCTCCTCATCGGCCCGGAAGTGGCCGCCTTGGCAGCCGCGCGGGCGGGCGAGCGCCTCACCCAGCCGCTGTCAGTGGTGATCGACGCGCTGGCCGTGACCGACGACCCAGTGGCCTCGCAGCGGCACGCCCTCGCGTTCTGGGACCACCTGGTCGACGGCGCGGACTCGATCGTCTTCCGGCTGGTGTTCAACAGCCTCCGCGCCGCCTACGAACCCGCGTTCGACCTCCTCGGCCCGCTGATGGCCGCCGAGGTGTCGCGCACCGACGCCTACCGCGCGCTCGCCCGCGCGGTCACCGAGGCCGATCCCGAGCGGGCACGCTCGGCCGCGCTCGATCTACTGAGCCCGGCCACCGAGGCGTTCCTGACCGTCATCAAGGAGCTGACATGAGCAGAAAGCGGGTCTCCCTGGCGGACTGCGCGCGAGAGTTCGTGCGCCACCCCTCACCGTGGCTGATCGGCGGCACGCTCGTCGCCGCCATAGTCGCCCGCGCGGCGGTCGGCGACTGGTGGCTCAGCGACACCTTGCTGCCGTTCGTCATGCTGGCCGTGTTCCCGTTCTTCGAGTGGACCGTGCACGTCTGCGTCCTGCACCGGCGCCCGCGCAAGATCGCCGCGGTGACAATCGATCCGCTGCTCGCGCGCAAGCACCGTGAACACCACGCCGATCCGCGCGACGTCCCGCTGGTCTTCATACCGTGGCCGGTCCTCGTGTGGCTGCTGCCGGTGATCACCGCGATCGCGCTCACCGCGTTCAGCCGGGTCGCGTCGGGACTCACGTTCCTCTGCTTCGTGGCGGCCCTGGGGCTGGCCTACGAGTGGACGCACTACCTGATCCACAGCGACTACCAGCCGAAATCCCGGCTCTACCGCGCGGTGTGGCGCAACCACCGCCTCCACCACTTCAAGAACGAGCACTACTGGTTCACCGTGACCACGACGGGTACAGCCGATCGGGTCATGCGCACGTACCCCGATCCGCGTACCGTCACGAACTCGCCCTCCGTCAAGGATTTGCACAACACGTCGCTTGATCCACTGTCGGATCCCCTGGTCGGGTGAGTAATCTCTACGGGTCACCAAGCGATCGCGGAGAGTGGGTGTCGTGGCCGAATCGACGACGTGGGTGCCCGAGGGCATCGACCTGGACAGACCAAGCGCAGCACGGCTCTATGACTACCTCTTGGGCGGCGGTCACAACTTCGCCCATGACCGGGAGCTCGCACACCGGTTCCTGCAGGCGCAGCCGCACGCGAGGGAGATCGCCCGACACAACCGGTCCTTCCTTCGCCGAAGCGTGCTGTTCATGATCGAGAACGGCATCCGGCAGTTCCTCGATTTGGGGTCCGGCATCCCGACAGTGGGCAACGTGCACGAGATCGCGCACAACGCCGACCCGACGTGCCGGGTCGTGTACGTCGACTACGAGGAAGTCGCGTGCGCGCACAGCAACCTGATGCTGGCGAGCAACCCCAACGCGACGATCGTGCAGGCCGACCTGACCGTCCCGGCGGACGTGCTGGCCGCGACGCGGGGCACCGGGCTGCTCGACTTCGACCAGCCGATCGGCGTGATCATGGCCGGGGTGTTCCACTTCGTGCCCGACGCGAAGGACCCGAAGCGGATCATCGGGCGCTACCGCGACGCCACGGCCGATGGCAGCATGCTGGCGTTCTCGCAGTTCACCCGCGACCTGATGCCCGAGGAGATGGACCGGGTCGTCGAGGTGATGAAGTCCAGCCGCGACCCGATGTTCCCCCGCACCCGCGAGGAGATCATGGACCTGTTCGACGGCTACGAGGTCGTCGAGCCGGGCATCGTCCCCACGGCGCTGTGGCGCCCGGACGCGGGCCTGGATGACGGCCAGGACCCGAACCTGGCGGGCATCCTCGCCGGTGTGGGACGCAAGCGCTGAGACCGCTGTGATGGCCGAGCCCACCGTGCGCGTCCGAACGGACCAGGACACCCTGGTCCGTTCGTGGCTGCGTGCGGTGGCCGCCACGGCCTACGTGCCGCGCACGTCGCAGGAGATCACCGCCGACCTCAGCGAGATGGTCGCCACGCTCGTCGCCGCGCTGGTGGCCGAGCCGTTCGACACCACGCGGGGAACCGGGGTGGGCGAGCGCATGGTGGCCGACGGCCTGATCGGCGAGACCACGCTGCAGCGGTCGGTCGCCGCCCTCGCCGAAGGCCTGCACGGACCAGCGGACCGGAAAGTGCTGCTCCTCGTCGCGGTGTCCGCCGGCTACGCGAACGCCTTGCGGAACCGGACGCTGGCGCAGCAGGAGAACATGAAGATCGCGCTGCACAACGCGATGCGCCAGGCAGAACGGGACCGGCGGGCCACCGAGAGCCGGTTCCGGGAGGTGTTCGCCAGTTCCGCCGTCGGTATCGCGATCACCGAGCTGGACGGCCGGTTCGTGGAGACCAACCCGGCCCTGGCGACCATCCTGGCCTGCGGGACCGGCGACCTTGCGGGCCGCTCGCTGGCCGAGTTCATCTCCAATGAACCCGACTTCTCGGGCAGCCCGCTCGCGCACCTGCCCGACCGGCAGCGGCTGCGCAGGCTCAACGGTGAGACGGCGTGGGTCTACGCGAAGTCCTCGCTGCTGCCCGACGAGACCGGCGGGCCCGCCTACCGGGTGACGATGGTCCAGGACCTCAGCGAGCTGCACCTGCTCGGCGACCGGCTCAGCCACCAACTGCTGCACGACGCGCTCACCGGTCTGGCGAACCGGATCAGCTTCGAGTCGCGGCTGGAGACCATGCACGGGAAAGCGGCGCCGACCAGCACGCTCACCCTGTGCTGCCTCGACCTCGACGCCTTCGCCATGGTCAACACCACCTACGGCCACGAGGTCGGCAACAGGGTGCTGCGCACGGTCGCACAGCGGCTGGAGATGGTGGCAGGCGAGAAGGCGGTGGTCGCGCGGATCGGCAGCGACGAGTTCGCCATCCTCGTCCAGGACGGCCCACCGGTGCCGGAGCTGGTGGAGGCGATCAACGCCGAGCTGTCGGAGCCGGACTACACCGACGGCGTGGGTCTCGCGATCAGCGCGAGCATCGGCGTCGTGCGGGCCGGACCGTCGGCGATGTCAAGCGCCGAGTTGTTCCGCGCGGGCGAATCGGCGCTGCGACAGGCGCGCGCGGCGGGCAGGCGGCAGTGGGTCGAGTTCGACCACGACGCCGACAAACGCGACCGCGCCATCGGATCCGCGGCGACCGCGCTGCCCGCGGCGTGGGAGAACGGCGAACTGGACCTGCGTTACGACGTCGTCGCCCGGCTCGCGGACCTCAAGGCGGTGCGGGTCACGGCGAGGCCCGGGGTCGAGCGGCCCACCGCTGGCCTGCCGTCAGCGGCGGACTTGGCGGAGACAACGGGGCTCTCGGTGGCGCTCGGCCCGTGGCTGCTGTCCCGGTCGACAGAGCAGGTCCCGGTGTGGCAGGCGCTCTTCGGAGCAGGACCGGTGCACCGGGTGCTGCTCTCGCCACTGCAGTCGGTCGACGCGGAGCTGTCGAGGGTGATCAACCGGGCCATCGCGGCGACCGGGATCCCGCCGGGGCTGCTGGAGGTCGGGCTGCACACGGGCACGGTCACCTTCAACGGCGACGCCCAGGACAACCTGCGCACCCTCGGCGACATCGGCGTGGTCACCGCGCTGCACGGGTTCACCGGCGGACCGCGCGAGGTGACGATGGCGGAGCGGTTCAAGGTCGGCGCGGTGCTGCTCGCCGACCCGTTCGAGGGATGGCGGCCGGACTGGCTGCCGCGCGACTGCGTCCAGGTCGAGACCGCCCGCGGCCTGATCGACACCATGCGCTCGATCGGCGTGGCCGTGGGCGTGCGCGGGGTGCGTGACCTGGCCGAAGCCCGATGGTGGGCGGCGCTGGGGGCGGACACCGGAGAGGGTCAGGCGTTCGGTCTGGGTCTTTCGGTGGACGACGTGATCAGCCTCGTCCGGTCCGCCAAGTGAACGAAACGCCCGGCGTCGATCTGCCCGCGCGCACGCGGGCTGTTGCAGGATGAGGAACGTGGAACCCGACAGCGAGCCGGACCCGAACCGCCGCGAACGCCTCATCGACACCGCGTGCGCGGCCCTCGCCGCCATGCGCGCGGGCGAGGACGACGGCGCGCTCGACCATGTCGCGTCGGCCGTCCAGGCCGCCCCCAACAGCCACGCCGACGCGCGTGAGCTGATGCTGCTGTTGTTCCACGAGTGCAGCGCGATGGTGGCCGAACTCGGCTCCGGCGGAACGGCGCCGGTGAAGATGCAGGTCTACGACGACGACGGCCAAGAGGTCCCGATCGACGAGGCCGACCCCCCGGTCCGCACGGCGGTCCGCACTCTGCTCGCGGAGGTCCACGGCGACCAGGCCGCGGCGAAGGCGCAGATCGAGATCGCCCTCGCCAACGCCGACCCCGACGAGATGACGGCCCTGATGGTCCAGGCACTGCGCTGGACGCTACGCCTTTCGGACGAGTGTCTGAGCCGCGATCTGCCGGTGCCCGCCTGGATTCGCGGCTGAAGGTCCACAGTGGATTCTCCGGTTGTCCACAGGCCTTCCCGACCCCGTTGACGTGCCCAGATCCGAGGACGACCATCAAGGCATGCGCTCAGCAGCCTTGCTCCTCATCCTGACGGTGCTCGCCACCTTCACGGTCCCCGCATCAGCGGCGCCGCCCGCCAGGGACTACGTCGCCTTGGGCGATTCCTACGCGGCGGGCCCCGGCATCCCGGTCCAGAACTCGATCCCGCCAGGCTGCGCGCGCTCCGACCAGAACTACCCCGCGCAACTGGCCCGCTGGCTCAAAGTCGACACCTTCCAGGACGTCTCGTGCAGCGGCGCCACAACCGTGCACATGACCGCACCCCAACAGGTCGCGGGCGGCCCCAACCCACCCCAGTTCGAAGCGTTGAGCCCCAAGACAGACTTGGTCACCTTGACGATCGGCGGCAACGACATCGGCTTCGGCGAGATCCTGGCCCGCTGCGGCCAAGAGGGCGCCAAAGACCCCACGGGCAACCCCTGCCAGCGCTACTACACCCAGTCCGGCCGAGATGTCCTGGCCGATCGGGTCACCGCCGTGACCCCCAAGATCGCCCAGACCCTCGACGGGATCAGAAAGCGCGCACCCCACGCGAAGATCCTTGTGGTCGGCTACTTGAGGATTCTGCCGCCACACACCGGCTGCTGGCCCTCAGTCCCCTTCGCCGCGGGCGACACCGCCTACTTCGACGGCGTGGAACGCGCTTTGAACGCCACCATCGCCACCACCACCCGGGCTGCGGGCGCCCACTTCGTCGACCCGTACTACTTCTCCCTCAACCACGACGCCTGCCAACCCCCCGACCGCCGCTGGGTAGAACCTCTACGGCCCGCCAACCCCGCCGCCCCCATCCACCCCAACGCCGCCGGCATGCGCGTCGCCGCGGGCCTCACCTGGGCCACCCACTTACTCACCCGCTAAACCCCGCCCCGCCAACCCGCCCTGGCCGCCCTTGATACCGCCACCCGAGAGTTGAACAATCAAGCCGGAGTGAGACCCGGCCACGACCCCCGAACACAGTGCACATAGGACAAAGAGCGCTACCTTGATGCAAAGACGACAGGGAGCGCCATGATCACCGTGCAAGGAGTCGTGGACCGGGTAGGTCCCACGCTCCTGCGCATAGTCGACCCCCACGACCCCACGCCCCAGGTAAGCGACGTGATCATCGCCGAAGCGGGCAAACGCACCCACGTTGCCACCGGCGACCTCGTCCTCGGCATCGCCGTCTCCTCAACCGCCGACGCCGTCGAACTGGTCCGCCACAGCGGCGCCCACGGCGCGGCCGCCGTCCTGCTCAAACCTCCACACGCCTCAAGAAGTGCCGTCAAGACCGCCGCCCAGCGCGGGGGCACGGCTGTCGTCGAGGTGCATTCCGGCGCCGCTTGGGCCCAGCTCGTCTGGCTTCTGCGCTCGGTTCTCGACGCCGCCGCCGATGAGTCCGACTCCTCGGGCGCGGTCACCGACGCGGGCCCGTTCGGCGACCTGTTCCGGCTCGCCGACGCGGCGGCGGCCGTCATCGACGCCCCGGTCACGATCGAGGACGCCAACTCCCGGGTCCTCGCGTATTCCGCCCGCCAGGACCGGACCGACCCGGCCCGGGTCTCGACGATCATGGGCAGGCGGGTGCCGGACGACGTCCTGGCCCGCTTCCGCTCGCGCGGTGTGTTCCGCGAGCTGAGCCGTGGCCGGACCACGATCTTCGTCCCCGCACAGCGCGACGGCACGCTCCCCCGGCTGATCGTCCCGATCCGCATGGGCGGGGAGCTGCTCGGCTCGATGTGGGCGGTCGTCCCGGGCCCCGTCCCCGACGCGCGAGCCGCCGCGTTCGCCGACACCGCGCCCGTCGTGGCCCTGCACCTGCTGCGGCGGCGGGCGCGCGAAGACAGTGAGCGCAGGCGGACCGCGGAGCTGGTCCGCTCGGCGCTGCAAGGCACCGGCAGTGCGCGCCTGGTCGCCGCCGAGCTGGATCTTGCCCCCGACACCGCACACCGTGTCGTCGCGATCGACGTGCAGACCGACGACGCCTTGGGCGGCGAAGGCATGCGCCTCGCCCTCGTCCAGCGCCTCACCGACGGCATCGGCCGCCGCCCCGCGGTGGCCGACATGCATGGCGTCCTCTACGCCGTCGTGCCCGACCAGCCGGGCGACACCGGGTGGACCGAGGTCCGGGCCGCCTTGGCCGCGTCCAGTGGCGCCTTGGTCGCGGCGGGCTCCCCGGTGGACGTGGCCGACCTCGCACGGTCACGCACCGAAGCCGACGAAGCCCTCAGCCTGCTGCGCGCGGGCTTGGTCGAGGGCTCGGTGGCCGTCCACGACGACGTGTGGGCGGTGCTCGTCCTGCACCGGGCCGCCGTGGCCGCGGCCGGGGTGACCGCGTTCGGGCCGCTGGCCGCGCTGCGCGCCGCCGACGAGGAGTCCGACGGCTGGTACGTCGACACGCTCTATGAGTGGCTCCGCCACCCCGGCGACCCGCGCTCCGCCGCCGCCGCCCTGCGGATCCACCCGAACACGCTTCGATACCGGATGTCACGGGTGACCGCGGCGCTCGACGCGGACCTGGCCGATCCCGATGTCCGGCTCGCCCTGCTCACACAGTTAGTAGCGATCCGCTGGGCGTGATGTGCTCGTAGCACAACCGACCCCGTCTGATCTCGTGTTCGCGACACGATGACACCGCTGCACGCGTGTCCGACCGTGGTACAGCACACCCCGAATGGCCCAGAGAGGACTTCCCGTTGAAGATCGCCGTCCCCCGCGAGATCAAGAACCACGAGTACCGGGTGGCGCTCACGCCAGCGGGTGCCCATGAGCTGACCAGCCGCGGCCACGATGTCTTCGTCGAGACCGGCGCGGGCCTGGGCTCGGCCATCTCCGATGAGGAGTACTTGGGCGCGGGCGCGAAGATCCTCGCGACCGCCGACGAGGTGTGGGCAGAGGGCGACTTGGTCCTCAAGGTGAAGGAGCCCATCGCGGTCGAGTACCCGCGGCTGCGTAAGGGTCAGACCCTCTTCACGTACCTGCACCTCGCCGCCGACGAGGCGTTGACGAAGGCGCTGCTGGAGTCGGGCGTCACCGCCATCGCGTACGAGACCGTGCAGACGAGCAACGGCGCGCTGCCGCTGTTGGCGCCGATGTCCGAGGTCGCGGGCCGGTTGGCCCCGCAGGTCGGCGCGTTCGCCCTGATGAAGCCGTCCGGTGGGCGCGGTGTGCTCCCTGGTGGTGTTCCGGGTGTGACCCCGGCGAAGGTCGTCGTCATCGGCGGCGGCGTCGCGGGTGTCAACGCGGCCACCATCGCCTTGGGCATGGGCGCTGAGGTGCAGGTCCTGGACACGAATGTGGACCGGCTACGCCAGATCGACAACCAGTTCGGCGGCCGTGTCCGCACTGTCGCGTCGAACCGTTACGCCGTCGAGCAGGCAGCCCGTGAGGCGGACTTGGTGATCGGCGCTGTCTTGGTGCCGGGCGCGAAGGCCCCGAAGCTGATCAGCAACGCGTTGGTGGCGGAGATGCGGCCGGGTTCGGTGCTTGTCGACATCGCCATCGACCAGGGCGGTTGCTTCGAGGATTCGCGTCCCACCACGCACGCGGACCCGACGTACCCGGTCCACAACTCCATTTTCTACTGTGTCGCCAACATGCCGGGCGCCGTCCCAAGGACTTCCACGTACGCCCTGACCAACGTCACCCTGCCGTACGCAGTCGCTTTGGCCAACAAGGGCTGGAAGTCCGCCTTGCGCGACGACGCCGCCCTGGCCTTGGGCCTGAACACCCACAACGGCCTCCTGACCAACGCCCCAGTGGCCACCGCCCACTCCCTACCCACCACCCCCCTGGACACCGTCCTAGCCTGAGTCCACACACACAAGGTTTCGGCC